>NC_010681.1:638219-957329 GCF_000020125.1 Paraburkholderia phytofirmans PsJN | reverse complement strand
TACCCAAGTTGCACCTCTCACGTCGCGCCGGCCGAGCCGTCCAGACCCTCATCCCAAACGCCGGAAGATCGAGCACAGGTACGCCGTCAGCCGCCTCTGCGCAGCTGACGACCGACCGCCCACCGGGCTTGATCGCCCTCTTCTCTTCCAGTCGAATCCGACATCCTGCGAATTGACTTGCATCCCGGACAAATACTGTATAAATTCACAGTACTGTTTTTATATACAGAATCGGCCATGAACCAACTCATCCGCATCTTGAACGACGGTGACCGCGAAACGCTTGCGTGGTTGCGCAAGCATGTTGGAGACGTGCGTGTGGCTGCTGCGGCGCGACATCTGGGAGGCAACGGCAAGCCGTACGTATCCGCCGTGTGCCGCTATCTCGGCGTACGTCCGCCAATGCCTCATCAACATAGCCGGCCTGTTGAAGACTGCACGGTCGGCGATAACCATCTAGCCCAGATTCGCGAATTGTTGGCACAGCGAAACCGGGCATTGTCGAAGCATCAGTTTTGATGCTTCGAGTTACTGCGAATCCTCAGGAAGATAACAATATGGTTAGCGACGCTGCTCTTGATATGGATGTCCACGAGATCAACCCTGCCGCCCTTGAGCGCGCGCTCCGCAGCGCGTCGTTGGACCTGCAGCAGATCATTGCCACGGTCGCAGGTCGTCACCTCGACACGGGTCGTCGCCGTCACTCGAATAGCGCGCGATTGCCGACCTGGCGCACGCTGCTCACAATCGATGAACAGGTCTTTGAGAATCGTGGCTTCCTGGCCAGGCACAGTGAGACGGTACGTTCGACGTTCGTACGGTTCGAGGACAGTCGTTTGTGCGGGATGGATCTCGACGAACCCGTCGACTGGCGGCGTGACGACGACAACTTGCCGGCCGTGTACCTGCTCGTGCGCGCGCTGGTACAGGCCGAGGCAACTGATATGGCCGCTCAGGACTGATACGCGGGCATCGGCCGTCGGCCAATATGGTTTTGGGTGCGTTCCAGAAGGTTCAAAGTCAAACGAACCGAGCTCTAAATAGTTCGAGCTCAAGTGAATTGTGGGTTCAGATGGAGCATCGACGCGATAGTGGCACCCAGGACGACGGACTACCTCGGGACACGATGATCTGAAATACACCAACGCCTGCGTCGAGTTAACGCTATGAATCTGGTCACTACGCGCGCCGCACAGCAAACTCGTGCCTTGAGGCCAGCGGCAACTCGTCGCGAATACCCATGATCGCCGCAAGGCGCTCGGTGTAGTACTCCGGCAAGTATTCGCTGATTTGGTACCTCCTTTCGGGATTCGACAGGTGAGCGGACAGTTGCGCGAGCGCCTTCTTCAGACCGTCCGGACTTGTGCTGAATTTGATCTTGTTGCCGACTGCATCCGCCGTCGTAGCCATGCTTCCACCATCGCGCACGAGTGCAGGCAAGCCGAGCATCGCGGCTTCGATGACAATCAGCGGCGCGTTTTCCGCGCACACCGACGGCACGATGACTGCATCGGCAAAACATTGCATTTCCGTGAACAATCGCTCCTGCGATAGGCTGCCGAAAAAAATCAACTTACCCTGCTTGATGAGCGCCGGAAAGCGTTGCTCGATCACTGCCCGCTCCGGGCCCTCGCCGTAAGCACCGATCGATTCGATATGCTCGAAGTCTGCCGCTTGTGCGAGTTCGATGAACTGTCGAAGACCTTTTTCTTGCGCCAGTCGTCCAGCAAAGGCAAGGTTGAAGCGTTCCTTGCCGCGTTTAGGCGACGCAATCCGCGCAGTTGGCACCGACGATGGATTATGGAGGATCACCGTATTGGTAATCCCGCAGCGATTCAGTGCTTCTTGCATATAGGCACTCGGGCAAAGAATCTGGTCGAAGACACGTGACGGTCGGCACGCCGCCCGCACCGCATGCCAGTATGTCTTCGTCAGGAGGTCGTGCATGAAGCCTTTCGGCGACGAACGAAGCCTGAGCGCAGCGAATGTACTCAGCGCGTCAAGCGGAAGAATTTGAGGTAGTCCGCTCTTGAAGAACTGCAGTGCAGGGTTCCAATAGACGAGATGGTAGTCGTGGCAGGTGTGATACGTGCGGTAGCCGACACTGCGCTTGTGGCGCGCGATAACGCCCAGCACCGAGGGCGAGAGCGCGTTATGGTAGTTATGTACCAGCACGCGATGCGGCCTGAATCGGAGGATAGTCTTTTCGAGAGCCTGGGCCGCGGCATGATTCCAGGCTCTCGAGACTAACGAAGTTTGTTCGACAAATTGACTATTGTCGAAACTCTCGACTTCTACGCCGGATAAGGTCCTGAAGAGTCCGACCGACTGCCTATAAACAATCTCTGCGCCGCCTCTGTCCGAGAAATCATTGATCATTAAGACTCTGCAGCGTTCCATGTCTCCGCTCCATTTTTGTGGCACTAATACAATCAGGCAAAACGCGGGAGATAGCGACCACCTTTACTAATCTTGCGAAGTGTAGCTCGTTAGAGTCGACCGTTATGTTTGGTAGTGCACTAAGGGAAAGTCTTACGTTGATGTCTCCAGAATCAACTGGCGGGCGTAATAAATTGGTGGAATCGTTCAGCGCGCGTTTCGTAATACAAAGTCATTCTCGGGCGCTCGTTCAAACGGCTCGTCACGGAATTGAGTTCCGCCTGCGAATACGCAGACAGATCGGTGCCTTTGTGGAAGTACTGCCTTGATAGACCGTTTGTATTTCGCTCAACCGTCGGTCCCATGGATGTGGGGATAGTGAGTTAGCCCGATGGTTTCGCCTCAATTCTCTCGCGGAACCGTACATGAAACTCTTGCCTCATACGGCTCTCGTCAGCCGACCGTTGTCACCGCCGGCTGTGCTTGCTCGTCGCCTCTCGCGGCCAGAACGTAAAACCGCGGAAGCTGTGCAGAGTCAGAACTGAGGAAATCGGCCCCGCCAACCTCCGCCCTTTTTTAGATAATGCAGAAAGAGTGGAATCCCGGTTAATTGCGCCGCGAATTGCCGCGTCGACGCGCTGTCGTCGATGATGATCGCGGGCAGTCGATACGGATCGCTTCGATGATCGCTCCAGCCGACGTCGCACGTGCGGGCGCTCTTGTATCCCGCCGCCTTCGCGAAGCCAATTTCGCGATCGCCATAGTTTCCGTTCGGGTAGGCGAAATGTTCGCAGGCACAGTGCAGCAGCGCTTCGATTTCGTGCTTGCTCCTGCCGATTTCGTCTGCACATTCGCTATCGCTGCAGCGAGTCAGCACCGGATGAAATCGCGTGTGGGCTTGAAAATCCACGTGCGCACTCATGACGTCAATCTGCTCGATGCTAAGGCCGGTTGCAAAATTGTCGGCTTCCTGGTGGTAACCATGCGCCGCGAGTTCGGTGAGGCGCTCTGCATTCCTCATCCGCTTCAAGCGTTCATGGCCTGCCTCCAGCGAGCCGGGATGCAACCACCAATGACTACGCGCGCGGCCGACGATGCTGCTGCACAGAAAGATCGTCGGCCGCACCTTGTGCTTGATAAAGATAGGCAGCAATTTCGCGTTGCCCTTGTGCCCGTCGTCGAAGGTAATGGCCGCACGAGCACGACCGCGACCCGGCGCGGCGACATCAGTCAGCGGAACAAAATCACATAATTTCCTAAGGTAAGTAAGGTGCCGGTCGAGCGTCGCAGGATCGGGGTCGTGATAGAGCAAGATCGCTACGCGGTCGCGCCACAGCCATGCGCGCGTCGCTCGGGCAACGCCCGTCAGGACGAGCAGTGCAGCCAGGAACTCCTTAATTAAAGCCTTACCCCGATTCATCTCGCGTCTCCGCTCATGCGCTTTCAAGACCTCGACGCTGTGACCACTACGTCTTGTCTAGTGCTGAATTAAAGGAACAGCTGAGGACAGGACAGACCGCCTGGATGGCTCCCGCTACTCGCCACTTCGGTCCGCCATGCCGCCTTAAGCAGCGGGCCAGTCGCTCCGCCTAGCACCCGTTGCCAACGAGGCGCGATAAGCCACATCACGGACCCGAATGTGTGCGCGGAAAACGGACCGGTCACATAGAGGCCGCAAACCTTAGTCCAAAAATTTGATGTGAGTTTGGACTGCCCGCCATCGACCGAAACCATATCGATAATTGCAAGAAAAAACTCGTGCTGTCCCATATTGGTCGTAAAGCGTGTTGTGTGTTGACGTGGCCGGCAGCAATAGATGACTCGTCGCCTTATTTATCACACGAAGGATTTCCCGACTGCTCTCAACCGCGGCATAGCAAACTTCGGTCAAGAACGCGATTTTCACTTGGATGACGACGCGATCACACAACCGCTCAACGCCGGACGCTGAGAACGACTTCTCCAAGATGAGCACGCCTTGCGCTGTCACTATCGTCCATGGCGCGCAGAGTTGCCAGCGCGACGGCGGATGTTGCTTTGATGTCCCCCTGTGCGACTCGGCTATTACCCACCGCCTCGGTACGCTACCGAGAACGCTTGAAGCCTGATCGCCTGCAAGCTATCACTCCGTTGAATCACAGCGCCGGTGAATCGGCAACGTACAACGATTTCAAGCCTCGCTGCAACGCCGCCGGCGCTTAATGAGCTAGATTGCACCAGCAAGCTGGCAAAGTTTTGCAAGGTATTCCGTGGCACGACCTTACCGCGAGACAACCGCCGACAACCGCCATCAGCTAGGCCAGTTCCGCCGCTACCGGCGACTCCTCGTTCGGTTACCCACAAAGCGTGGGCAACTTGTTGACGCGATGGCTACCGACGCAATGGAAGAAAGCCATGTTCTGATTCTCACGACGCCGCTCACTTTCAGCGTTCCAACCGGCGAGCGCGACAAGTTTCCCAACGAAAACCCTCCGTCGCATCGTTACTAAAGCGACGACACTACATGCGAGTGACGAGAAGCGGATTGTTCGGGGTCGGCGAACCCGTTTTTTGCATTGCAGGCTTTGCACACTGTTCCATGCGGAGTCGAAGATTCAATTTCTCTTACATACGCCACGGGAACGGCGATGTGTGCGCAAACGTACCGATGGCGGAATTTCAAACAGGCACCCTTGCGGTGGGCGACGCTGCCTTCAGTCCGCAGACAAGATTCACCGTATTTTCTGGCGCCATACAGTTCTACCTGGAACGAGAGCGCGTTTTCCGAAGGCGACAAGTGTCGGCCCATGCGCTTCTCTGTGCCGCACCGTCCCGTCCGGCTCGCAAATAACTCTACGGTCATCCGTGCGCCCTGCTGGCGACATGAATGGCAGCCACCTTGCGCATTTCTAGAGGACTTCAACTGATGAAATATGACGCCTTGATCGTTGGGGCCGGCTTTGCGGGCACAGTATGTGCCGAACGCCTTGCCTCCGCTGGCAAACGAGTGCTGGTGATTGACAAGCGGAATCATATCGGTGGAAACGCGTTCGATTGCTATGATGAGAACGGCGTGCTGATTCATCCCTACGGACCGCATATTTTTCATACTTCCGGCAAGCGAATCTTCGAATACCTGTCGAACTTCACCGACTGGCGACTTTACGAGCACCGAGTACTCGCTCACCTGGACGGAGAGTTTTACCCGATTCCTATCAACCGGACGACGATCAACAAGCTGTACGGACTGGATCTGAACGAGGAAGGCGTGAAAGCGTACCTTGAATCCGTGCGCGAAGCCCGGAACGACATCGCGACGAGCGAAGACGTCGTGTTGAGCAGCGTGGGCAGCGACTTGTGCGACAAGTTCTTTCGCGGCTACACACAGAAGCAGTGGGGACTCGACCTGGCCGATCTTTCAGCGGGCGTAGCCGCGCGCATACCGACCCGCTCTAACGACGACGATCGTTACTTCACCGACACATACCAGTTCATGCCCGCCCGGGGCTACACGGCAATGTTCGAGAAGATGCTCGGACATCCGAATATCGAAGTGCGCTTGTCCGAGGATTTTCGCGTCCTGAGGTCAGTGGTTGAACGCGAACACACTGTCTATACCGGTCCGATCGACGCGTTTTTCGATTATCGCTTCGGCAAACTCCCCTATCGGAGCCTGTCGTTCCAACATGAACATCTGACCGACGTCGATCAATTCCAGCAAACCGGGACGATCAATTACCCCAACGATCACGAATACACCAGGATAACCGAATTCAAACATCTGACCGGGCAGCAACACTCCGGCACGTCGATCGTGCGAGAGTATCCACGAGCCGAAGGCGACCCGTACTATCCCATTCCCCGCTCTGAAAATGAGGCGCTTTTCAAGCGGTACCACGAACTTGCCGAGGCCACGCCTGATGTGACGTTCGTCGGGAGGCTCGCGCAGTATCGCTACTACAACATGGATCAGGTTGTTGGCGCGGCACTGAAAGTCGCTGAGGAGCTGGCCCAATGAAGCCGAAAAGTGTTGCCGCAATCGTTGTCTCGTACAACCGGCGAGCCTTGTTACAAGAATGCATCGAAGCGTTGCTTGCTCAAACGCAGACTGTCGATGCGATTTTCGTGATTGATAATGGTAGCAGCGACGGTTCGCGAGAGTATCTGGACGCCGTTAAAGCAAATCAGGACACGGTTTTTGTTGTTCTGGCGGAAAGCAACACTGGTGGGGCAGGCGGCTTCGCTACTGGAATCACCACCGCGTTTTCCAAGGGTTTCGATTGGTACTGGCTAATGGATGACGACGCGGAGCCAATGCCCGACGCGCTCGAAAAACTGATGGCCTCAGAAGACGCCGCGCGCACTGAAGTCGTTGCAATGTGCGGTTCGGTATTCGGCATCGACAAGCGTTTGCAGTACTGGCATCAGGGAACCTTCGACAGTCGGATGCGGCTGGTCACGCCGATGCCCGAGTTGCACACGAACGCTTCCTTCCAGACCGACTATATGTCGTTCGTCGGTGCCTGCATTCGGCACGATGCGATTCAACGCGTGGGTTTTCCCGCCCGCGAGTATTTCGTCTGGAACGACGACGTCGAATACACCGCCCGCCTGAGTCGCATCGGTGAATTGCGTTGCGTGACCGCCTCGCACATGATGCATAAGGACGGAGAGAATCGGGATTTAGTGCAGCGCCCGCACTCAATACGCGAATGGATGGAAACGAGGCGCATGCCGGCAGCTACGCAATGGAAGCACGCATGCGGGCTGCGCAACTATGTCGACATGGTATTTCGGCATCGCGGTCCGGCACCGCTCTGGGCCGCGTCGCTTTTTGCACGACGACTTGCCCGGGTTCTGGTGTTCGGAGATCGCCGCGTCAGTGTCATCGCGCTATACCTCCGCTACTTTGTGCAGGCTGTGGGACGACGGCAATTCGAAACGGTACTGCCGGCCGACTGGAAGAGGTCGCTAGGCGATTCCTGAGTCCAATGAGGTGCGTGATTTATGGACATCGCCTCGACTAATTGAGGCGATGTCCAACCGTGGCGTGGCCGCTCACCCCTTCTTGCGCAATAGTTTCGCCATTGCCACAGCCTCACTTCAGTCGGTGACCGCTCGCGGCGCAAAGAGCGGAACTCTCTTCTGGATCAAATAGAATGCCATGGTGGCAGTGACAAGAGCTTCGGTTGCAAGTATCGACATCGCTGCACCTTGTGCTCCGAAGGCGGACGACAGCGGCACCAACAGCGCTACGTTGAACACGCCCGATACGAGCAGAATCTCGCTAAACTTTCTCTTCATGCCGAGCGGCAGCATCATTTGCAGCCCTAGCACATTACTCAGCGCCACCAGCCAAGGCACGAATGCCAGCCACCGTAAAACAGCGATCGCCGGTTCATATTGTGGTCCCATGCCGAAGCGCACGATCCACGGCGCAAGTACCCAGAGCATCACGGAAACAAAAAGCATAATGGCGTTCATCGCGTAAAGCGCCTTGCGAACGAGCGCAAAGGCCTTCTGCGTATCCTCGGCAAACAGCGCGTTGACACGCGGGTAAAGGGCATTGCCAAGTGGAGTTATCACCGCCTGCGCAACGTTCCTGATCTTGTCGGCGGCACCGAAATAACCCAGCGTCACATTGCCCGCCAACGAACCAAGTATTACGCTGTTGGTGGTTGTGTACATGCTGATTGCCGCAGTCGCCATGAAGACGTGCCACCCTTCGCGAAATGCGCCCGCCACTTCGCTCACGCTTGGCAGACAGAAAGAAATCAACCTCAAGCGAGCGGCGAATAGAAGCGAGATGCATCCAGCGACTACAGTACTCATGGAGCTGATGAGTGCCGCCCGCCAGGTGTCGTCAGACGAGTGAATGAAGAGGTAAGTAGCCGGTATGACTAACAGGCGCGAAGTCAGGGTCGAAATGGTGACAAAGGACATCCGCTCCAGACCTTGAAAGAGCCATTGCGGAAATAGCAACGTGCCGATCACCAATGGAAACGTCGCAAACATGACGAGGCGAAGCTCGCTCAGCTTCGGCACGAAAAGCACGCCCAGGAGTAGCAGTACGAGACCCACGCACGCTACGATGCATTTGGCGGCCTGCGTCGTCCAGAAGATTTTCGAAACGGCGTTGCGGTCGTTCTGCACCTTTGCAATTGCTCCGGTGGCCGACAGAATGAAGCCGTAGTCCGCCAGCAGCACAAGATAGGCGATTACACCCTGGGCAAATACATAGGCCCCAAACTGGTCAGGGCCTAAAATGCGGAAAAGATACGGCAATGTGGCGAGTGGAAGCACCATATTCGCCAGTTGCAATACCGACAATGCCAGCATGTTCTGCAACAGTCGATGCGCCATAATGCGTCTGCCCGTGGTTGTAGATCGTCGCTCAAAGGGGAAGGAAATAATGCCTGGTTACCAATGCGTCCTTCGCAGCACACGCATCGACGATTGACTGAACACTTCCGTCTGCCATCGCTCGATCATTTCCCGTCAATGTCGGCCACTTCCTGCCATACGTGCTTTTGCGTGCTGTCCTCCGGCACATACCGTATCGGCTAGGTCAAACGCATAATATTCGCCAAACGCTCGGCGTAGGACTGAGGCAAGAACTCACTCACGTCGTACCGTCTCTCCGGTGTTGCAAGATGCGCGGCAAGCTCCTCGAGCGCCGCTTGCAGGCTTTGTGGGGCGTCGCGATACATTATCTTGCTGCCTACTGTGTCGCCAAAATCCAGCCGATGCGTGCCCTCACGCATCAACGTGGGCAAGCCTAGCATCGCGGCTTCAACAATAACGAGCGGCGCCACTTCCACCCCGACTGAGGGCAGCACGATGGCATCGGCGAAAGCTCCTAATTTGGAAAAAAGTTGCTCTTGCGGCAAGTTACCAAAGAAGACAAGCTTTCCCGACTCAATAAGAGGTGCATATCGTTGCTCGATCACCTCGCGGTCGGCGCCGTCGCCAAACACACCGATGCGTTCAATACGTGAAAAATCGATCGATGCGGCCAGCTCGATAAACTGCGCGAGTCCCTTCTCACGAGCGACGCGTCCGACGAATGCAATATTGAAGCCCTTACGATCCAGGACGCTTACCGGTTCGCTCACTACTGCGACCGCGGAAGGATTGTAAAGGACTACCGTGTTGTCGATGCCCTTCCGGTGCAACGCCTCCTGCATGAAGTCGCTAGGACAGATGATCCGATCGAAGATACGCTCCGGCTTGTGTATTGCACGCACCGCGTGCCAGTATGCTTTCGAAAAGAAATCATGGACCACACCTTTTGCGCTGGAACGCAAGGTCAGTACATGGCTAGTCCGCAACGCATCGAGTGTCAATTGTTCTACACGGCCACCCATCACGTAGTGCAAGGTTGGGTTGTAATACACAAGATGAAAATCATGACATGTCATGTACGTCGCGCAGTCCAACTCTCGCTTGTATCGGGCTATCACGCCCAACACCGATGCCGACAAAGCATTGTGATAGTTGTGAACGAGAATCCTGTTGGGACGATAGCCGGCAAGCATCTTCTTGAGCGCGCGTGCTGCGGCCACGTTCCACGACTTGGAAAGCAACGACGAGTTCTCATCGATACGGCTGGCATGAAAGCATTCGACTTCCACACCGGCCATAGCTCGCAAAAGGTCAGCGGACTGCCGGTATACCACTTCGGCACCACCCTTTTGCACGAAATCGTTGATCACCAAGACTCTGTATTTCTGCATGCGTTTATACCCGTCAAGGTTCGCCAAGCGCCGCGCGCTCCAACAAGCGAGAGTACAGGTTCATATGCGAAACGTATGTTCGTAATCGCACGGTGGATCCGAGCCGTGAAGTTTGCGCAACGGGCCGGTAGTGGCGAGTGCGCAAGCAAAATCCTCCCTGCCGGGAGATTGCGGACGCCCAGCGCATAGCCGTCGTGCTGCAAATTTAGCCACGACAGAATTGGCTTGTCTGCTGCAAGTTTTTGAAATGATCGACACCATCGCAGTAAAGCGCGAGTCGACGAGATTCACCAGCGCACACGGCGCCCTGTCACGCCGAGTCTTTTGTCCGGCGGGAAGTCGGCGACAGTGGCGATTTACGGTTTGCAATTCGCGACCTCGCTTTTGTCGCGCTGGTGTCGGCAGGGGGCGAGTACTCCTCGATTGGAGGGCCGCCCCTTTTCCTAACGACGGTTGTAACTTTTCCGTTAGCAGCGGCTGCGAGATGCGTTGTGCGAAGAACCTCCTCGCAGACGGCCGTCACATTTTGTCTCGCAATCCGGCTCAGTACCTCGTGGTCCATATTGCTTACAATAGACGCTTGTGCCCTTGCGAGCTTTTCCATGAGGCGTCCGTGCATGCCAAAGTGCAGGTGAAATTGGCCGATGCTATGGTCTTGAGCGCTAAAGAGCAGACGAACATGAACACCGGTCGCATCCAGGCGCTGAAATAATGCGCGAACCTTGGATCTGTCTGTCGGTGGGCAGAGTTTTTCACCGCTCCATGCGGCCGCGAGATCCTGGGCATGCGCCGCCGCGTGTCGCCAGATCGTGCGCAAAGCAAGTCCGAGTCGCGCGTTGCCACGCATAACCTCCATCCACTTCTCGACCCGCATCAAACTACGCAAGTACGTCCGCGGCGATCCCAACCTCCGCTCGGCCGCGCCTTGCATCGTGCATCCGTCCGGCAGAACAAAGGCGGACGGATTGACCATGACGAGACCGCGCACGGCACGAGCACGATTAAGTCTCGTCGCTTGCAACGCCGTGTATGCCCCCGAACAAATTCCGAAAACGACAATATCCCGGTAACCGCGTTCAATCAACCAGTCGGCCGCCCAGGACAGATCGGCGCCTATCGCATCGAGGACCGTTTGCCCAGGGTGGCCGCTCGCCGCGTAATGACTGTCGCCCAGCCCTCGGGCGTCGACGCGCAGCGACGCAAACCCGCGGTCTGCAAGCGCGCGGCTTAGTTCCACACCAAAGCGGCCATCCCCCACGTGATGAGTCGCGGCCGTGTTAGCAATGAGCAGCACAGGCGGTGGCTCATCCGTCGGGCTCCGCGTTGCAGGTTCGCAAAGGACGGAGAAGATACCCCTTTCCCGCAGTTGCAGTGGGTATTCAATTGCAGACGCCGTGACAAGAACGGGATTTGCATCGACCGTCGCCTTCGGCGCATGGACACACGGCTCTACGTCCGTCGACAACCAATCCGCCACCTTGTTCAGGAGTGTTTCCGGAAGCTCGGACAGCCACGAAGTCTGTAGTAACTGCGCGTAATTTTCGAAATCCACCGACTCTACGAAGGCGCCGTTGAGTTCGTAATGTGCACTGAGTGTACGACTGCCGTCGGGCTGACCACTATGAGCGATCAGGATACGTTGCGCTGGCAACATAGGCTCGTCGCATAGGTCTAGGCTGCCGATCGTTTCCAAGGCCTCTGCACTGACTCTGTGCCCCATAAAATCCCGTGCCCCCGGCGGCGTGACCTCATCTTGTCCGACGCATGCACCCTCTAACCATATGCGCTGCAGAGCGTTCATCTCGCGCAGGAATAGACGGAGTGACCGGACCGGCGCGAGCATTGCGATGGATTTGATGTCGCACCTGCGCGCGGCCAGAGCTGCAACCGTTGCCCCCAAGCGAAAGCCCGCCAGGGAAACTTGTTCAACGGCGGTCACACTTTTCAGATAGGCGATTGCCTCCAGAACTTCGTCGGCCCATTCGGAGGGTCGCAACAAAGTTTGGCCATCAATGGAGTCACCGGTACCACGGTAATCGAAACGTAAAACCGGAACGCCGCGCGCAACCAGACGATCTGTCAATTCGCGCATCGCTCTATGCAGCCACAGTGCCTCGTGCCCGAAGGGATTACAAAGCACGACGCCGTTATTACCATCCGCGGGATGCAGCCAGCCAGAATGGCCATTAAAGATCACTGGTTTCATTACGTAGTGCTAGTTAGGTAATGCGTCGTAGTTGGGCCATGGAGTGGAATTCCGCGTACGTCTCAGAACTACTGCGTCGACCAACTTACTCACATGGCGACTCCATTACCGAGCACGAATTGATCCCGGTGTAGACGACTCGTGAATTTTTGATTCAGTATTCTGTTATGAGGTCCGCTTTCGGACTTCGGGTGGTAAAGAACAGTGTCAGCGATCTGCTCAAGCACGGGATGCGGTCTCGCTCGGTTGTAAAGGGCGCCCGTTCGGCAAACCGTCATCGCGACAAAAGACGGCCTGATCGGCCGGTGCAGCGTTGCGAATTGGGACCGTTCCTGAGCCGACTGAGTTCCGCGTCGTCAGGCGTGGTCACCGGGAGGATGACCTCGTGGCTGTACGCGTCAGCCGCCGCGCCTTCAGCGCAGAGCGCTTGCTGTCCCGTCACAACTCGGACATTCAGGCAGACATTCTTGCAGCAGACGGCGTGAATCCGTGGCAGGCTCTTCAAAATAACAGACGTGTCCGTCGTGACATTGGACGCCGCGCCACATGCGAGATCGGTGAATGGCAGGGCACAATGGGATTAGGCTGCCTGTACCTGCGTACTCAAGGCAGCGAGCCCGCGCCAACAACTGACGGACACTCTTTGCACCCCGAATTGCTGCACTTTTCGGAAATGCAACGCGCATACCTGCGGACAGATCAACACAATAACAATGCGGCGCGCAGCAATGTCGTTCTCGTCGTTTCAACGAGGCTAACTTATGTCTTGCAATACTGTGGAAGTGGCTGGAATTGAGCCGCAGTTTCCAGACGGTTTGCGCTGTATGCCGCGAATCGGGGCCAGTAGCAAATCAAATACGCTAGCGGAATGAAGGAAGTGACCGTAGTCACGCTGACAGTCGCGCTGATAAACAGGAAAATCATCATGACGAAACCGTCGCTCGCTGTAAACGCGATCACGGCGAGAACGACCAGAGCACCGAAGAGCCCCAATTCCGCAATTGTGGCGGGAAGACCGCCAAAGAGAGCACCCTGCGCCATGTCCTCCTGGATCAAGCGGATGTATGGAAGGTATTTGTAGTGAGCCATGATTTCTGCAGCACTGGTACCCTTAACGATATCCTCCAGCCGAGCATCGAACATGAAAGCGTAGCCGGCCAACCGGTGGCCAAACGTGTCCGAGCCGAAAAAGTTATTGGACGCAAGGTATACCGAAATCACTGACATAGCCGCATAGTAAGCGCTCATTATCAGGAGCGGATGGAGCAAACGCAATTTGTCCCGAAACGGATAGACCGCTGCAAAAAGGAAAAGCACCATTGACGACTTCGAGAAGCTGATGAAAAGACCGAAGAGATAAAGACCAATGAGCTTTTTATTGGGCGCATCGCTGAAAAGATGCAAGATAAGCGACACAGCCAGCAACGAAGAGAAGAATCCCGCCTCGCGAGAGAATCCCGAGACGCGCGTAAAGAAGAAGACCTCATAGAAATTCGTGTACGTCATTGTCGCGTTGTCGCCCCAGATCATCTGTGAGAGATTCGTTGGTCCGAGCAGGTACGAAAAGTCACGATCGACGTAGTACATCGCAAACTGTACGGTCGCGAACACAATGTTGATGACCATCCACGGATGAAGGTAGCTAATGCGTCGCACTGTCGTGTACATCAGGTAACCGATGCAGATGCCGATCGACAGAACCCGCACGGCCACGGAAGGTGAGGTGAGCGCGCTTACCAGAACCGCAATCAGCAACGGACCGACCCAGCGGCGCGCCGTACTGGCGAGAAACCGAGAGAAGTCCGGGTCGAGAAACGGAATCACGATATAAAAATAAAGCGTGGTTCCATCTACCTGTGGATTGAGAATCACGCAGGTAAAAAACATGTAGAACAGCACGGATATCAGTCTGGAGTACATTGCTTTCTCAATGCAAGAGCGCGCAACATCCGCCAGGTCGCGATCACGAAACGCCATGCTCTGCCGGCGGCGGAGTACTTGCTGCGGAATAGGCCTCCGCATAGCTGTAGCTGCGTTTTTCGCTGCGCCGGCGTGGCATCGCGTTGAATATCATGCCGATCAGACGCGCGCCGGCACGGTCCAGACCCTGCGCGGCACCCTCCAGTTCTCGTTCGCTCTGGGCGTTCGGGCGTACCACAAGCACTGTCGACCCCGCGAGAGAGGCGATCAGGTTTGCGTCGCTAACCGCCAGTACTGGCGGTGTGTCGATGATGATCACGTCATACAGTCCATCAAGACGGTCAAGTAGCTGTTGCATACGAGGCGTCGATAGCAACCGGGACGGATTGGGCGGATACCGGCCGGCAGCGATGAACGACAGGCCATGAACGTCGGTGTTTTGAATGACGGCACCGGCATCGACATCACCACTCAGAATTTCGGCGAGGCCACCTGTACCGGTTCGCTTCATGATGGCGGCCAAATGGCCTCTGCGCATATCGCCGTCGATCAGCAATACCCGCTTGCCGGCCTCTGCGCTCAGGACGGCCAGATTCGACGAGATAAAGCTTTTGCCTGTACCGGGCGTCGCGCCGGTCACGACAAGTACTTTATTCGGTGCGTCCTGAATCTGCCGTTGCAATGATGCACGTATGCTGCGCAATGCTTCCAGCGGCATGTCGTCATATCCATCGGTGGCGAGCAGGAAGCGACCGCCGGCCAGCACGGGATCTTGCGGAGCAGATCCACCATAGGTCAATCTCGGCGGCGATCCGGTTATCCTCTCGTCCGCTGTTTGCTGTGCTCGGCCAGAAAGCCCTTTCTTCGCCGACGGGAAGTTCAAATTCTGCGCCCGATCCAAACGGGCCTGCTCGTCACTGAACAGCACGTGACCAAAAACAGGCAGGTTCAGATGTCGCTCGGCCACCACCGAATTCTCGAGCGAGGAAGACCATAGGCGCCGGATAAAGATGTACAGAAACGCCACGATCAGACCGCCTGCGGCGCCCACGCCGATCACCAGCGGGCGCTTGGGTTTCACAGGGTCAACGGGCAACAACGCGGTGTCGATGATATGTACGTTACCAAGCGTCCCGGCCTGCGTCACTGCAAGTTCGTTGGACTTGTTGACCATCGCGACATAGATATCTTCGGCCACCTTGACATTACGCGTGAGGTCGGCCGAGCGACGCTCGGATGCGGGCAACTGGTCGAAGCGTGCTTCGAACGCACTCTTGGCATTTTGAAGTAGTGCGAGCTGGCTAACGACTGTCTGCACGTCACGCGAGTTTGGCGCAAAGTGACTTTCTAACGCCGCTTTTTGCACCTTGAGCGTCGCGATCTGGCGATCGAACTCTATGCTTCCCTGGAGGTAGGACGCGGCTTCAGTACCCGCCTGCATCGAGCTCGATGCGGTTTTGTACTGGCTCAGTTCGGCCTCCGCCTGCGTCAGGTTGGCGCGAAGCTGCGGTAGCTCTCCAATGATAAAGTCCCGGGTCGTGAGGGCCTCTGCGCGGTGCTGCGCGATATGGGAAGCAATGTAGCCTTGCGCGATGCCGTTGGCGATCGCCCGGGCCAATTCCGGATCAGTGTTTTCGTAGACGATCTGCACGACGCCCGTGTCCTTACCCGACTCGCTAACTTTCAACTGATGCTGGAAACGTTCGATTGCCTTGGCTTCGCTTAAACGTACAAGCGTGAACTCGGTTCCGGGACGCGCGACGAGCCGATCCATCGTGAGAGCAACACCGTTTGCTTGGGACGGTACGCCGGCCGTGCCCACTAGCAATACTCGTCGGTTCTGATCGGCGAGACGGTAGCGGCCGTCGGCAAGAGCGGTCAACGTCATTGATTGGTCTTCGAGCCGGGCCGGTACGGTCAGCGAACCCACGGACGCTTCCTCTCCACCCCATGCAAAGGATCCCAAGCCAGTGGGTGCCGGCATCGGTGAACCCGGTGTGGCAAATGGCCGAATCAAAGCCCCGATAAGCGGAACGCGCTTCGGAGTTATTAAGGTATCCTGCTTGAACTTTTTGATCACCGGCACAATCACGCTTCGGCTTTGGATAATCTGAATCTCAGCTTCGGTAGGGAGTGTGGGCGGAATCACTTGCTCCTGCGCCTTTGACGCTTCACCGAGCGCATTGGGCTTAGGGAAATCCACTTTGACCAACGCATCGGCGGAATAGACCGGGGTTGCCGCGAATGCGTAGAGCGCGGCCAGTCCGGTGACCAGCGCGACAATGCCGGCGACCAGCCACACGTTGTCTACGATCTGCCGTGCCAGTTCATGCACTGAGAACGCGTCAGCGTTATTTTGTAGCACGATCGGCGGAGTACGGGAAACACTCGGATTCATACGACGAACTCCTTGTTGGTTGGAACCGGAGTGAACTACTGACCGGCAAATCCTCTCCCGGGACGCGCCTCGCCGATTGAATGGCGCATCAGAATGAATCAGGCATCCGTCACGCGTGGGTGGGGATCAAGGGGTCGTTGCTGGCAGGGGGTGGTGCAGTCCGGTCTCGCCTGACAGATTGCGGCGCAGCAGCGACAACGTCTGTGCCCTACCGCACAAGACTCCCAATTCGCGCCGCCTGACGGGTTGCCGCCAGAAGAAGAACAGCCCGCGGCTTAAAGAAGCGCGCGGGCTGCGGGAGCTCGTTACACCAGGACGGTGGCGTGATGGCTCAGGTCAGACTGGATTGGCGGCCACGAATTTCTTGAACGCCGAGTACGACGGATTTTTCGTAACGCCATCTGCCTGTATGAGACCGAAGTCAGGATCGATCAGGCAGTACATCTGGACGGACTGAATGTTGTACTGATCCTTGAGCGAACGGTACTCCGTTAGTGCCTGGGTCACATAGCTGGCTTGCTGCGTCGGCGTAACCTGGCTGCCTTCCCAACCCCATTCCGTCAACCAGATCGGCAAGTTAAAAGAATCCTTCAGAATCTGCAGTACGTTCACGCAGGCGTTATTTCGCCAACCACAAGTGATATCGCCCGAACTCTGATACCAGTGGAACGTTGTGTAGTCCCAACGGACCGGGGCTGCACCCGAAACACCGTTGACGGAGCCATCAGGCGTGATGCCGCTCCAAAGCATTTGCAGGGCGCGATAGGCAAGCGGGATACCAACGTTGACACCGCACTGGATCGTCGGGTCGATTGCCTTCACCCCGTCGATCATGCCTCGAATGACGCCGCGGAATGCCGGCCAGATCGCTGGACTGTAGTTATTCGTGTTGCTCCCGTCGCCGTTCGTAACCAGGCCATCCGAGTCGAGTTCGTTGCCACACTCGATATACTTAACAAGGCCTTTCAGCGGCTTGGCGATCGAGGCGCCAAGGTTGTAGCCCAATGTGTAGGCGGCCGATTCCGAACCGTTCTGATCATAGGCGGTCGAAGCGGCGTTAATACACGGCATGATGGCCACGCCGCTGCCGGCGAACGCGCCGGTCAGTGCGTTGGCTACCGTCTGAGCCATGCCGCCATCTGCAACGTCCACGCGATAGTTCGTGACGCCGAGATCCTTGAGCAAGGCTAGTTGGGCCGCTGCCGACATGGTGTGATAGATACCGTCGGGCCACGCAAGATGGCCATTCATGCCGTAGAACAGCGCACCCGAAGTCGACCCGGACGTCGCCCGGGTGACCTTGATGGTGATGGTCTGTGTGGTCTTGGTGCCGCCGGCTTGTCCCGCCGCAACGGAAAATGCCACCACGTCGATCTGGTGCGAGCCCACCGTCAATTTGGTCGTATCAACCTGGATGGAAAATTTGCCGCTGCTAGGCGTCGTGTCGGCGCCGATCTTGGCGACCGTGGCGTGGTCATAAACGGCCACGTTGTGCCAGGTGGTGCCGGCAGTGCCGCTCACCGTGATGGTGCCGGACACAGAGGCGTTGGCCGCTGGGGCCGTTACCGTGAAACCGCTTGAACCGGCCCTTTTGGCGACACTCTCGTCGTTGGCTACCGCCGCAGGCGAGTCGCTGCTTCCGCCGCCACCGCACGCGGAAAGTGCGATCGACCCAGCACCCGCGATGAGGCCCGCGAGGAACTTCCTGCGAGGCACGGGTCCAGCAGGAATCAGAGAAGGGACGGACAGTGGAAGAAGTTGCTGATTTTTTGGTCGGATAGGTAAGGTCATGAGTACAACTTACGCAGTTCGGTTGGGGATCGCAGTATATGTGCCCAACATTTGCGTATGATGTAACTGGATGTAAAAACGAAACAATAAGGCGAACTATCTCCAGACTAATGCTGTAAAGCAAATATCCGCATTACGCGTATCGAAAAAGAGAACATATGTGCGCCACCGCACATACGGGATGTTGCGTCGGCGCACTGATAAAAAAATTATTTACCTATTAATTAGGGGTTCTCAAATCTTAATTTTTGTGCTCAATCCCTTTCCACAGGCCGCTTTTGCGCATTGAGCCATCGAACCGAATCGCGATGAAAAGATCAAATAATAGGCACCTTTATTCATACGAATATACCAATTCACAATGATTTTGTCTGATAAATACTGTTAATAAGTCACTTCACCTAAAAAGATGCCGACCCTCAAATAATCGAAGGGTTTTCCATTAGATCAATAGAAAATCTTTTAACCCCCCTCATACCGAAATCCATTCCGAACTTCGTTTGTAAGCGTTGAAGCTCTCGTAAGACATTCGGTTGATTCTCCATACGAATAGCGGTTGTGCGTGGGTTGAGCGAGTGCTTCCAACGGCAAGCTGTAGTTCAAACGTAGCGCGGCGGCGAATGGCTCTGAAAGTTCGATGTCGCACTGACAAGCCAGCGAACGCCCTCTATCGTGGGTCTGCTTGCCGCCCAAGATACGGTGCTCCGCGTGCCTCCAAGTGCCTGCCGCGCCTGTCTCTTCGCTCGTCAAACCGATCGGGCCATTTCATCAGCGTTTCAATGAGGATTGATCCGATGCCGACGATTCATCGCCGCCGCAGCCCGTTCAGATCACGCACGCTCTGGCGCACTACGCTGCCCGCACTGATGTTTCTGGCTTTCTCGGGCGTCTCATACGCGCAGGTCAAGCTGCAACTGATCAACCCGCCTGGCTCGCAAGTCATGCTGACAAGCGGAAAGAAGACCCTACGGTTCGAGGTTCTGTCGCCGGCCCGTTTGCGCGCAGCGAGAATGACGGTGGTCGTTTATTCCTACGACAGCGACGGCAAGGCGGTGCACACGCCGCTCGCGTCGTACGAGAAAACCATCGGCAGCATGGACAGCGGTAAGGCCATCGACGTCGACGTAGCGATCCCGCGCTCCGGTCTATTCCGGGTCGACGCAACCTTAAAATTATCCGATGGGGAAATGCTCGACAAGACCACGAGCACGATCGCTGTCGTCACGAAACGCGACGAGATCGGGCCCTCCGACTTCGGGGTCGGCACGCACTTCGCCCAACGTGTGATACCACCTGCGTCGGTGCTGCTGCCGCTCGTCAAGCAGGCTGGATTCTCGTGGATTCGGGACGACCTCTATTGGGCGGCAATCGAGAAAAAGCCCGGAGTATTCAAATTTCCCCAGAGCTATGACGCCTACCTGGCCTTATGCAAACAACTCGGCATTTCGACTGTAATCGTTCTTGGCGGCGGCAACGCGGATGCCTACCCTACACTGTTTCCGAAGTCGGACTTTCCCTTTTCATCCGACGCCCGTGCGCGCTTCGCAGCTTACGTCGACGCAGTGGTTGCGCGATACGGTGACGCCACTGTGGCTGCGCCCTACGGCGGAGCAGTCAGCCATTGGGAAGTGTGGAACGAGCCTGACTTCAGCAAGATCAGCTACGCAGCCTATCTTTCCCTACTATGGGAAACGTTCGGCGCGATTAAAGATGTGGATCCCAATGCATCGGTTATCTCCTGCGGCGGCGGCGGCTCGGGCGGCGGCCCCGGCGGCGACTGTGTGGTCGGCTTACTCGAGGAAGGAGGGCTAAACGACCAGACCGGCTTCAGCGTACATCCCTATATGTCGCCAAATACGCCAGAAAAGGGCTACAAAACCGTAGACGCACCAATCGACGCCGTGAGTATCCCGACAGTGTGGCCCTATCTGAAGGACTTTGCCGCTGACCGTGTGAAAGCCGACGGCCGCCCTCTGCAAGTTTGGGTGACGGAGATGGGCTGGCCCGTCAACCCCAAGGAACCGGGGCAAGACGAGGCCATGCAAGCGGCCAATCTGGCGCGCAGCTTTTTGCTGTCACGGCGCTATGGCACGGTTCGCGTCCTGTTCTGGTATGACTTTGTCGATGACGGCACCGACCCATATAACATCGAACATAATTTTGGGTTACTGCATTACGACCTGACGCCGAAACCGGCATTCGTCGCGGCATCTGTATTAACCAGCACAGTCGGCAAGCGACCGTGGGTGAAGGCGTTGATCGACTCGGACAACGTCAAGGCGTATCAATACGGAAACGACGATCCGGTTATCGTCGGCTGGACCGCCGACGGCAAGCAACATGACGCAGTCGTGACCCTGCCGCCGGGAAAATACATACAACGTGACTGGCAAGGTGTCGATACGCCTCTGCCGATCAGTGCTCAAGCGCTCCACTGGCAAGTGGGCTCAATTCCCCGCTACCTGATACCCGAACGACGGTAGCATCGACACGACGGGAGTGGCTATTCACGTCCCGCTTCGCGGCTCCTGAATCATCTTCCAACCGTTACCGGCGGGGTCGCGAAAACCTGCATCGACGCTGCCAAAACGGTCCACCGGCTCCTGGGTGAATTCCACGCCACTTGCCTTCAGATGAGCGTAGCTCGCGCGGCAATCGGACACCAGCAGGACGAGTGGCGGCATGGCGCCCTTCGCGACCATCGCACGCAGGGTCTGCGCGGTGGCGTCGTCATGGACGGGCGGACCGGGTCTGAACAGCCCGAGCTGGAAAGAAGGCTGATCCGGATGCTGCACCGTTAGCCACCGGTAGGCGCCGTTGGCCACGTCCGTATGGACGCGGAATCCGAGTTTGTCGACATAGAACTTGAGCGCTTCGTCCTGATCGTCGACGTACAAGCCCACCACACTGATACCCTGGTTCATGAGACCTCCTTGGTTGATGTGGGCAATGTACCTTTGGCCTCGCGGCGCCGCTTCTCCAAAACTGCGATGGTGAGATCGGGACGCTGGGCGGCCTTGAGAACGCAGGCGGGTACGCGGTCGAGTTGCCGCACGGCGGCCTGCGCCTCCCGGCGCATGGCGCTGGGGCTCCGACCGTTGATGTCGCGGAAGACGCGGCCAAAGGTCCCCAGGCTCTCCCAGCCCGTGGCGAAGGCGATTTCCGTGATGCTGAGCGCCGTGTCGCGCAGCAGCGTATTGGCTTGCTCGATGCGCCGCGTCAACAGGTAGCGATGTGGCGGGATGCCGAAAGCCCGCTTGAAGGAACGCGCGAAATGGGCCTCGGAAACGCCACTGACCGTAGCCAGCCGATCGACGGGCCAAGCCTCGTGCGAAGCGGCGTCCATTCGGTCTTTGGCGCGCAGCAGGCGACGCAGCAGCGCCGGATCCTGCAACGGTTCGGTGTCGGCCGGCGGCGCAGACGAGGTGAGTGGTGGATTGGATTCGGCCATGGTCGTCAATGGTTCGCCATCGCTGGCTGCGAGCGTAGTGTGTCGAAGACTGATTCCGGAAACGTCGGCATCGTTGGTGAGCTTCGACGTTGGCACGCCGTACTGTGTCTTCATCCCGGTTGATTCTAACGCGCTGGATGCCCGGTGGCCGCACCGTGTCGCGACCAATGGGCGCTCGAAGCGTACGTCGAAGCTGCCGCCAAAGAAGACCCGGCAAGACGGCTGTTCTATTCGCCCCGCTGCGCCTAACATTGCCTGAAAAGCAGCAGGGAGGCGTATGAACAGCTTCGGTACCGATACTCGCTTCACCGGCTCGATCGCCGAGCTCTATGAGAGCCACCTTGTTCCGATGCTCTTCGAACCCTACGCCGCGGATCTGGCGAACCGGGTCGACCGGCGTCAGCCATCACGCGTGCTCGAGACCGCGGCCGGCACGGGCGTAGTGACTCGCCCGATGGCGCATGCATTACCCATGCATGTCGAACTAGTTGCAACCGACCTGAATCAGCCGATGCTCGATCGCGCCGCCGCAATCGGCACTTCGAGACCAGTGAGGTGGCAACAGGCAGACGCGACCCGCCTGCCGTTCGACGACGCGAGTTTCGACGTCGTCGTCTGCCAGTTTGGGGCCATGTTTTTTCCGGACAAAGCGCATGCGTTCGCCGAAGCTCGGCGCGTACTTCGTCGCGACGGTGCGCTGTTGTTCAACGTCTGGGATCGCATTGAAGAAAACGAGTTTGCCAATACCGTCACGGCAACCCTCGCCGGTCTCTTCCCGGCGGATCCTCCACTTTTCTTGGCGCGCACGCCGTACGGTTATTTCGACCCGGCGATCATTTCACGCGACCTCGTGAATGCGGGCTTCAGCGCGGCTCCACGTTTCGAGACCATTGCGGCGCGCAGCCGTGCGGCATCTGCGCTTGTGCCGGCCGTCGGCCTTTGTCAGGGCACGCCTTTGCGCAGTGAGATCGAGGCGCGCTCCGGCGGCGCCGTGGATGACGCGACGTCAGCATGCGCCACTGCGATTGCCGAGCGCTTCGGCACGGGGCCGGTCGACGGTAAGATCCAGGCGCACGTGGTCATGGTCCAAAGCTGACCGTTGATACGAACGCTCGCCGGCGCGGTGTTACGCATCGCTTCCACGCGGTCGTCATCGCGTTCCCTTTGCGGACTGGCGACTCCAAAATTACACACCTCGGCATTATTATGGATAGCTGAATGACAACGTGAGAATGGTCCATGAACGCTTCGGTTATCTCTGCCCTGGCTGCACTTGTCGGCGCCGCTATCGGCGGCATGACTTCGGTTCTTGCCTCGTGGCTGACCCAACGCACGCAGGTCCGCGCAGTGGCTGGCGACGTTGCACCGCGAGTTCGGCAAACACCCGACTTGACGCCAGGAAGCGCGCCGTAACTGCGGAACATCCCGCGGACCAGCCCGGACCCGTGCCCGCCCGCACGTCTGCTGCGCTGCCGCAGCCCGGAACGAAGTTTTATATCACAATGAAATATAATCATGACGATGCAGTCTTTCGTTTCCCGAGGATTTGGCCTTAATGTGTGGCCTCCTCTAACGCGGCATCGCCTTCTTTCTTCTATTCGAACCTTGTCCCGCTACGCTCTCATCCGCTGGCTCGCCAGCTTCGCCCCGCATCCCATGGCCGTCCGGTGGCCGGAACGCCTGAGATCGTGTGTCGGCGCATTGCTCGGCATCGCGTTCACCGGCGGGACCATGCACGTCCTTCTCGGACCGGCGGCAAATATTCCATTGCTGGTCGCACCAATGGGCGCTTCGGCCGTGCTGCTGTTCGCGGTTCCCGCAAGTCCGCTCGCGCAACCGTGGTCGATTATCGGCGGCAATATCGTCTCCGCTACGGTCGGCGTGGCCTGTGCGAGCTGGATCGGCGATCCGGTGGGCGCAGCCGCTTTGGCCGTTGCGCTGGCGATTTGTGCGATGTTTGCGCTGCGTTGTGTCCACCCGCCGTCGGGCGCCGTTGCGCTGACCGCGGTTCTCGGCGGTCCAGCGGTGCACGCGCTGGGCTATCGCTTCGTGGCCGAGCCGATTGCGATCCAGTCGGTGACGCTGCTATGCGCTGCCATCGTCTACCACGCCGCTACCGGGCATCGATACCCCCACGTCGCCCAGGCGAGCTCGCTCAAAGGCGCGGGAGCATCGGCCTCGGCGTCGAGCGAAGGTTTCACGCGCGCAGACCTCGAAGCGGTGCTGAACCGGCGCGGCGAATTGCTCGATATCGATACGGACGATCTGGAATCCCTGCTGCGCGACGTGCAGTTGCAGGCCTATGCCCGCACGTTCAATGAACTGACCTGCGCGGACATCATGTCGCGGTCGCTCGTCGCCGTGTCGGCAACCACGCGTGCTTCCGCCGCATGGAGCCTGCTGAAACAGCGCCATATCAAGGCACTGCCGGTCACCGACGAGAAGCAGCATGTGATCGGCATCGTGACCCGTGCCGACCTTGTGGACAAACGGGCATTCGGCAAAGCGCCCGGCCAAACCTCTCCCATGAAACGCTGGTTCAGGCGCAGCGTCACTCCGGCGCCGCTCGTTGGCGCACTCATGAACGTGGACGTTCAGACCGTCGAAGGAACCACCCCGATCGTCGAATTGGTGCCGGTGTTTGCGAACTACGGGCACCACCACATCCCGGTTCTGGACTCGCAACAGCGGCTTGCCGGCATGATCACGCAGGCCGATCTCATCGCGGGACTGTATCGCCAGGCTTACGCCAGGCAGCGAACCGCGGCATAGCCTTCGTCGTTCACACCGGGATCAAGCACGGACATACATATCACGTCATGATATAATCCGCGCTTTACCCCTTCCTCCACGGCACGCCAATGAAAACACTCACGCGCGGCTTGACCAAGGCGAACTTCGAGCAACTGTCAGAGTTTCGTTATCAGATGCGGCGCTTCGAGCGTTTTTCCGAGCAGGCCGCTCAGGGCGAGGGCATCACGCCGTTGCAGTATCTGCTGCTTCTGCATATCAAGGGTTATCCGGAGCGCGATTGGGCGACCGTCGGCGAGCTTGCGGAACGGCTGCAGGCGCAGCATCACGGCGTAGTCGCGCTGGTGTCCCGCTGCGAGGCGCTCGATCTGGTCCGCAGGAAAGTCAGCGAGACGGATCGCCGCCAGGTCGAGGTTCATCTGCTGAAGGCCGGTGAGCAGGTGCTCGCCCGTCTCGCCGAGATGCATCGCGCCGAGCTGAAATCGCTCAAAGGCGCGTTTAACGTGCCCCAGATCGATATTTGAGTCGCCATGAGTTTCGATACCCATAAGCGCGATTTTTCCGTCAACGCGCGGCTTCCCGGCATTTCCGCACTCGCCGCCGGAATCGGCGCGCTCAGCACGCTCGCGGCGTTCGTGCTGCTGAGCCTGATTCATCTGTTCACCAATCTGTTTTTCTTCCAGCAGTTTTCGTTTGCGGACCGCTCGCCTGCCGTCAATACGTTGGGTGTCTGGGTAGTGGTCATCCCTGTGATCGGCGGCCTGATCGTCGGTCTGATGGCGCGCTACGGTTCGGAGAAGATTCGCGGTCACGGCATTCCCGAAGCGATTGAAGCCATTCTGTTCGGCAAGAGCCGCATGTCGCCGAAGGTGGCGATTCTCAAACCGTTGTCGTCCGGCATCGTGATCGGCAGCGGTGGGCCGTTCGGCGCGGAAGGCCCGATCATCATGACGGGCGGCGCACTGGGCTCGCTGATCGCTCAGTGCGTGAAGGTCACCGCCGCGGAACGCAAGACGCTGCTGGTGGCCGGCGCGGCGGCGGGCATGACGGCGGTCTTCGGCACGCCCGTGGCGGCCGTGCTGCTGGCAGTCGAACTGCTGCTGTTCGAATGGCGTCCGCGCAGTTTCCTGCCGGTCGCGCTGGCATGCGCCGTCGCGGGTTTTGCGCGCGCGGCATTCTTCGGCACGGGCCCGCTGTTTCCGCTCGAAACCGCGCCGCCCGGCGCGCTGTCGCTGCTGTCCTGCGTCGTCGCCGGCTTGCTGTCCGGCGCGCTTGCCTCGGGCTTGTCGGCCGCGCTTTATAAAGTCGAGGACCTGTTCGGCAAGCTGCCGATTCACTGGATGTGGTGGCCCGCGCTCGGCGGACTCGTCGTCGGCATTGGCGGCTTTCTTGAGCCGCGTGCGCTGGGCGTCGGTTACGACGTGATCGGCGATCTGTTGCATCAGCACATTGCCATCCAGATCGCGCTGGCAATCCTCATCGTAAAGGCTGTCATCTGGGTCGTCGCGCTCGGCTCGGGCACCTCGGGTGGCGTGCTCGCTCCGTTGCTCATGTTGGGCGCCGGACTCGGCGTCCTGCTCGGGCACGTGCTGCCCGGCGGCGAACCCGCACTGTGGCCGCTCGTCTGCATGGCGGCCACGCTCGGCGCCACGTTGGGCGCGCCGTTGACCGCCATCGTGTTCGCCTTCGGTCTGACGCACGACAGCAACGCCCTGCTGCCGCTGCTGGCCGCGACACTGATCGCGCACGGGTTCGCAACGGTCGTCATGAAGCGTTCCATCATGACCGAGAAAATCGCCCGGCGCGGGTATCACATCTACCGGGAATACGGTGTCGATCCACTCGAACGGCACCATGTCGACGAGGTGATGTCGCGCACGGTCAAGACGATCGATGGCGACATGTCCGTGGCAGAAGCGCTGGCAACGTACTTCGGCGCGACGCAGACACATCGCGCTTATCCGGTGGTGCGCCAAGGCGCGCTGGTGGGCGTCGTCGATCGCGCGGTGCTGGAGGCAATCCGCGACGACGAGACGCACAATACGCTCGACTCGCGACTCGCCGATATATTGCGGCACCGTTCGCCCACTTTCGCGCTGCCCGGTGAAACCTGCCGCCTCGTCGCCACGCGGCTTGCGGTGCACGGTCTCGAACGTTTGCCCGTGGTTGCGGATTCCACCACGTTGCAACTGATCGGCATCGTGTCGCGCAGCGATCTGATCAAACCGTCTCTTGCGCACTTCGACGAAGAGCACAAGAAAGAGCGCTTCCGGCGCTTGCGGATGCACACCGGCAAGCGGCACTTCCCGCCGGTTCCGTAATCCGCCCGATCTGCAAGCGATTCTTCCGTGCCCCTTCCCAGGGGCACATCTGTTCTTGCCAACCGATGCTGGATTTATGTGGCACGGCAGACTGTCCGCTATCCTTGTCCGTGCACTGTCCAGCTCACGATGCCGCGCAACGTCTCTGCATTTCTCCGCAAGCGCCAGTTAACCGTTTCACTTCTGCGGACGAACCCGCACGGCGTTCTGCGCCATCCACTTGAGCCGCTCGCAGTCAGCCTTCGTTCGCGCCGCGAATTCCTGCGGATCGTTCAACCGCAGGGCGTTCATCTGAATGCCGTCCTTCTCGCCGCGGCGCCAGCCGGTCTGCCATCGCAGATCGAAATTGCTGGCGTCGTGCAGCACCTTGCGCAAGCGCTCCTTATACGCGCCGATGCGCCCGGGCGAGATCCCGCAGTATGTCTGCGCGAAATATGCTCGCTGACCCGCGGTTTGCGCATTGTCGTTCGCGGTTTGCTCGTTCGCCACGACCGATAGCGGCCACGCCACCGATAACGACAATGTGGATGTCACCGCTAAAAGTATTCGATAGCAGTACTTCCATTGCCTCATGTCCGACTCCTCATCATCCATGGCGGCGCGGCTGCCCAATCGCTCCCGGCACGGCCGCGATGCCTGGGGATACTCCCTACGTTTTCCGCCATTTCACGTCGATCTGTCTTGTTTCGACTGCAGGATGGCGGTTTCGCGCGCTATGCCAGTGTATTGCGTTGACAATACACGGTGTTACGCTCGGTAAAGCAGCCTTCGCGGTAGTGAGCCGCCGTCCAGCGGCAAAATTAGCAGGCATAGAACACATCGCGAAGCGCCATTGCCTACGAGAGGCGAAACATCGCTGCGGGAGAGACTGCGATGCAAATCAAAACATATACCGTATTGACGCTCCTGGTGTTTAGCAGTGCTGCTTTCGCATGGCAGCCGCTCACTTATCCAATCCGAAGTCAAAGCCCTTATCAGCGCAGCGTCGATACCGCGCTGTGCTACGCGGCCGCGAACAAACAGACCAAGGTCAACATCGTTCACGAATCGCAGATTCCACCGCGCAAGCCGGCTGCCACCAAGACTTCTTCGACCGGCGCGCCGTCGCGGCCGCCGTTGCCGTCCAGCACCTTCGCGTCCGCGCCGTTCGGCGCGAGCATGCCGGCCGCCGCCGAGCCTGGCGCGAGTGCGCCTGCAGCAACCACGGCGGCCACGGCGGCCACGGCGGCCACGGCGAAGGGTGCATCTGCACCCATGGCGGCGAGCGCGACTTCCGCGGGCACCACGACTACGGCCGCCACGGCGGCATCGGCGACGACTGCGGACAACAGCGCCTCGGAAATGGCGGCTGCGAGCGCGGCGCAGACGGCTGCGGCATCCAGCGTGAAGCTGCCGCCGCTGCCGGCGCCCGAACCGCCAATGACACAGTACTGGGCCGCGTATGGCGCGTGCATGCAAGCGCGGGGTTACGTAGTCGCACAGTAACCCTGCTTGCATGCCTCGTTACGGTGCCTTGTTTTTCTGATTGTGGCGCCGGCATTCGACGCCCCTTTGCGACACGGCGATGCTTAGCGACTTGACTTCCGATCAGCACGATCCCTTCCGATGCGGGCACTGCGGTGTCCCGCTACCCGGCCGCTTCACGCCTTGTCCTTCGTGCCATCGGCGTCCGGCCGATTCGTTCGGCGTGCGTCCGGCGCCGCCTGCCTCGCTCAAAGTCCCGCTCAGCAGTCCACTGGACGACTCGCAGCCGCTCGTCGACAGCCGTCTGCCGGCACGCAGGATCTGGAATCCGTCCTCGCGCGCACTGGTCAATCCCTACGAGTTCGTCGAGGAGCCCGAGGTCGCCGTCTCAGCCTATCAGCGACTGCGCCAACCCCTCGTGCTGGGCGCGTCGGCGCTGGTGGTGACCTCGGCGGTGTACCTGGGTTTCATCCATAGCAACGACTCGAATGTCGGCACGCCAATCGCGGTGTCAGGCAAGGTGAAGACGCAAAATGTCGCGCCGCTCGTCGTTCCGCAGAAGCCGGCGGCCACCGTCGCGCAGCGGCCCGCGCCTGCCGCCCCGCAAAAGCCCGCGATTGTCGCCGTTCAGAAGCCTGCCGCCGTCGCCGTTCAGAAACCCGCCGCTGCCGCCACCCAGAAACCGGCCACCGTCGTCGCCCAGAAGCCCGTTATTGCGCCGTCCGCGGCCACACAAAAGCCTGCGGTCACCGCCTCCGCACAGCGCGCCACGACCACCACGACCATCGCCGCCGTGCGGCCCGCGCCCCTGCGTTCGCCGCCAATTCCGCCAGCGGACACTGCACCGCCGCTTTCGCGCCGCGTCGCATCCGTTGGACCCGAGGCGAAGCGCAATCCGGGCGGACAATCAGGCAACGCGCCGGAGCAACCACGCGCCGATATGTCGCGGCATCTCAAAGCCGCACGGGCCAATCTGCAGCAGAACAATCTGTCGGCGACCAGAGCGCGCCTCGCGGCGATCATCGCCGTGCAACCGAACAATCGCGACGCGTTGAACATGCGCTCCACGCTGAACACACGCGAACAGCAGCGCGACGCGCTACTGAGCCTCGCGCGAGGCTGCGGATATATCGCGCGATGGGCCTGCGTCTCGCACAACGCCGGCACCGCGCTGCGGATCGATGCGAGCAGCAAGGAGGCGCAGCGTCTCGTCACACTCGCGCAACGCGAAACGGAACTGCAGATTCCGCCGCCCGTGGAGCCCGCGCCCGAACCCGCGCCCGATATACGTGACGTGAGCAATCATCACTGATCCCAGCGCCCAACGGGCCATGCTTGAACAGGAGCAGGACGAGGCGCGCCACGCGCGCCCTAGCGGGCCGACACGGCGAGACTCACCTGCCGCGCGATCGCGCGATAGCGGTCAGCGGTATCCCTGAGCGTCAAGCCGGCCAGCGAGCGTTGCGCCCGTGCCTGCCCTAGCGCAACGATCACCGCCTCGGCGTAGCACTGCACGTTGCCGGTATCGACCAACTGGACGCCCGGAAATCCGCTCGCGAAAGCGAAGGCCGGGATCTTGCTCGCGACGATCGGCACGCCGGAAGCGAGTGCCTCGAGAAACGCCACGCTGTGCGCTTCGGATTGCGACGGCATGACGAACACGTTCGATTCCGACAGCACGGTGGCGACATCCGTGCGCGGGCCCGCCACCGCGACACGCTCCGCGATGCCCAGCGTCTTCGCCAGCGCGATGACATCGCGCCAGTAGTCGGGGTCTTCGATCACGCCGTACAACACGAGCCGCGCGTCTTTCTCGTACTTGAGCACTTCGCTGAAAGCCCGCACCGTCAGCAACTGATTCTTCACCGCCGCGTAACGGCCGATCTGCACCACCTGCGGCGCGCGGCCGTCGCGTTCCACGCCGTCGGTGAACGCGAAGCGTGCGAGATCCACGCCGTTCGGCACCACGGTCATCGAAGGATGCGCCCCGATAGCCTGCACGTAGTCCGTCACGCCCTGCTCCGACACGCCGATCACCATCCGGGCGCGTCCCGACAGGACATGTTCGATGCGCCTGAACAGCGGACGCTCGAAGTCGTTGGTCGCCGAATGCATGACATAGACCACCGGCACGCGCAGCGGCAACGCGCGCGCATAGAACGACGGAATGGTCGCGTGGGCGAAGATCACATCCGGATGAAAACGCCGCACCGCGCCGAACAGATGGCACAGCTTGATGAACGAACGATGACGCCGCTCGGGAAAGAAGCACTCCACGCCGTGGCTTTCCAACTCGTTTTGCAAAGGCGCGAAATCGGCGTGCGCCGGCAACAGCGAAGCCACGCACACCGCCATGCCCTCGGCGCACTGATCGAGCGCAAGGTCTCTGGCCAGAACTTCAGCTCCTGACAGACGCGGCGCAAGAACCAGATGAAAGACGCGCATCACGGCGTCCTTGCCGTCAACGTTCGGAATAGCATCCATGCCGCAGCGCAGCCGAGGCCGAGCGTCATGGACCACGCAATGCCTGTCACGCCCCAATAGTGCACGGCGGGTGGCGCGCTCAACAACAGCACCACCACCTGAATCGCCGATGCATGCACGGTCGCCTTCGCGTCGCCCACCGCGCGCAGATAGGCCACCAGCACGGCGATCAACGCGCCGATCGCCATGTTGATCACGAGAATCCTGAAGAGCGGCACCGCCGGCAGCCATGCGGCGCCGAGAATCAGCGAGAAGAGCGGCTCGGCGATCAGCCTCAGCAGCGCGACGAAAGCCGCGAGCCCGAGCGCGATCGCCAGCAGATAGATCTTGATGATGCGCGCCGCCGACTGCGGACTGCGGCGATGATGCGCCGCGAAGGTCGGAAAGAGGTATTGCGACATGGCGATCGCGGCGTCGGCGAGCAGCATCTGCGCGAGCCGCGACGACATCTGATAGCTGCCCAGTTGGGCCGGCCCGAGCAGCTTGCCGACCACGACCTTGTCGAACTGATTGAGCAGCAGATTGATGACGCTGCTGGCCCAGATCCAGCGGCTGAACCCGACATAGTGGCCGATGCCCGACCACACGGCGCGGATCGGCGGACGCGGTTTCATGGTCGCCCAGGTGAGCGTGCTTTTCAGGCTTTCGCCGGCCACGAGGCCGATCAGTACCGAGGATGCACCGGCGCCGAAATACGCAAGTGCGAGTCCGACCGCGCAATCGACGAACGACGCCGCCACTTCCACGCCCGCGATGTGCTGGAAGCGCCGCTCGCGCTGCACCACGTAATAAGCCGGCGACGCCAGACCGCGCAGCAACGGCAGCAGCGCGGCGAGCTGGATCAGGATCAGCGAGCCGTCGAGATGGAACTGGCTGCTCAGCAATGGGGCGAGCGCGACCAGCAGCAGCGAGATGAGCACGCCTCGCGCCGTCAATGTGGTCCACACCGCGCCGAGCTGCGAGCGCGAAGGCGGATGTTCGCCTTGAATGACCGCTTGCGCGAGGCCGGTATCGGACAGCGCTTCGGCAATCGCCACCGCGAGCAGGGCCACGCTCACGCTACCAATTGCCGCCGGCCCGAGCATCCGGCCAATCGCAAGAAATTTGATCGCTACAAGTCCACGCACGGCGAACTGCTGTAGCAGGACCCACGTCGCCGCACTCGCGCCGAAGCTGCCCGCCACCGAGAACGCCGGAAGCCTGATCGCCCGCAAGCTGTTTCTCCGTCGAATCGGAGCGCCGTTGAATCGGCCGCGCACAGAACGATTTCGTGGATCGCCCTGCGAACGCCGCCAGCGCATATTTTGTTAGGTCGCGCCAGCAAGCTGGCGAGTTTTTTCATCGAACTTCATGCACGACCATACCGCGAGAGAATCGCCTACAACCGCCATCAGCTAGGCCGGTTCAGCCTAAGCCAGCGCCCCCTAGTACGCTGAACCACAAAGCCGGACAAATTAGTAGTTACACGGATTCCGGCGATGCTAACGTTGTTCAGCCAGCGCCATGCGGGAAGTGGCGCTCGGGTACTTATTTCCGCAACGAAAATGGTTACCGACGCAATGGAACAAGACTACGTCCTGATCGTGGAACCGAATCTCACCGGCCACCGCTGGCGATACGCCGAGTGGATCATGCAGGCCTGCGCGGAAGCCGGCTATCCGTGCATGCTCGTGACCGAGTGCGCCAACGAAGACCACCGGCTCGCAAGACAGATCACCGCCGCCAACCGCCCGGACCAGCAGATCGCTTTCGTCGACCCGGAGGAGCGAAGCCGCAACCGTCTGCCCGACCCCAACGAATACTGGCGCTTCCACCGCTATTTCAAGCGCGTGCACTCGATCATCACCCGCATGCAATCGATCCGTCTCGTGGTCGTGCCCTACGTCGATTACTTTTTCTATTCGCTGCCATTTCTCGGCTCGCCTTTCGGCAAGACGCCATGGATCGGCATCACGATGCGCTCGACGTTTCATCATCACAAGGTCGGCATCAAGGCCCCCGATCGCCCGGTCGTCAATGCGATCAAGGCGCTGCTCTTCAAGCGCGCGATCCGCACCACCGGCCTGCGTACGCTGCTGACGATCGATCCGACCTTGCCGGAATGGTCGGCACGCGGCGCGTCGAAGCACAGCGCGGCGATCGCCTATGTGGCCGACCCGTTTCCCGATGAACATGCGGAAAATCCCGTGCTGGCCCGCGAGCGTCTGGGGCTCGATCCCGAGCAGCGCTATCTGCTGGTGTACGGCGCGATCACGGAACGCAAGGGCATCTACGAGCTGGTGCATGCGCTGACGCGGCTCGAGCATGCGCCCACGCTCATCGTCGCCGGCGAACAGGATGCGGGCACGCGTCACTTCATGCGCAACCATGTGCGCAGTCTCAACCCTGCGCCGCTGGTGCTCGACGCCTTCATTTCCAACGATATGGAGCGCGATCTGTTCTCGGCATGCGACGCGGTGTGGCTCGGCTATAAGGGGCATTACGGCATGAGCGGCGTGCTGGTGCAGGCGTACCGTTTCGGCAAGCCCGTGATCGCCACTGAAGACGGTTTGATCGGCTGGTTCAGCCGGCGTTGCGAACTGGGGCCGATTTTGAGCGACCTGAGTTCCGCGTCGATCGGCCGTGCGATCACCGAGACCATGACCTCGTGGCCGCATGCGCCTGAGGCCATGCCGTCCGCGCGTGAAGATCTGCTGTCACGGCATACGCTTGGGCAATTCAAGCAGACCTTGCTGCAACAGATGGCCTGATTCCGCAGCGGGTTCTACAAAAAACGAGGCGTCCATCGGTGGGATGGACGCCTCGTCACATTTGGCGTCGGTTCATAGCCGCCTATGCAGGTAAGCGGCGCGCATGCTCTTGCATGTTCAGGATAACTGCCCACCGGCGGCAGCGGCGGGCACTTCCTCGCGCACCGAGCTGCTGCGCTTTTCGGGGAACAGCGCATTGCGCATCAGCAGGAACGGATACTCGATGGCGCGCGTGGTCACATAGCCGATTGCAATCGCGATCGCGAACTGCGCCGCGAGCGCGACGACCCAGATCAGGCTCGGCGCGAGACCCAGCGCGGTCGCTTTGCGGATCAGCATGTCGCCGGGCGCGAGCGCGAGCGAATGCCACAAGTAAATCCCGTACGAATAAAGTCCGATCCATGCGACGCCGCGATAGATCCACGAAGTACGCAACGATCCCGAATATTCGAGCACCAGCACGATCAGCGCGGCGAATCCGAGCGCCTGGATCGTATAGCCGATGCTTTCGTCCAGCACGAGGTTCTTCGTGGCGAATGCAAGCCACGCGCACAGCAGCAAGACGCTGAAGATGAGCAGCCACTTGCGCTTTGCGAGCTGATGATAAACGCCAGGCTTCATCCAGTAGATCGCGGAAAGAATCACGCCCACCAGCAGGCTGTCGATGCGGTATTGCGTATAAGCAAAGGCGCCATCGAGATTGCCCCCCGCCACCGCGAAACAGCGTGCCGTGAGCACCACCGCGCAGATACCGGTGAGTATGCCGACAATCGTCCACGCGCCAAGACGCCAGCGCGAGAAAATCAACAGAAGCGCCGGCAGCACGAGATAAAAGTGTTCTTCGACTGCGAGGCTCCACGTCTGCGTAATCGACGTGCCCAGGTAGTTCTGCAAGTGTGTCAGGTTCTGGACGAGGAAGCTATTCCACGGGTGGCGTCCGGCCAGCACATGGAAGGCGATCAGCACGTAATACGCGGGCCAGATGCGGAAAATCCGCCGGATGATGAAGCGGCGGGCATCGACATGACCGGTCTCGGCGTACTGTCGAAGCAGCAGGCCGCCCACCAGAAAGCCGCTCAATGTGAAGAACAGGTTCACGCCTTCGCGGCCGAAACTCTTCAGCGGGTACTCAATAATCTGGATGAGGTAATTGCCGGTATGAACCGCATGAAAGTGAAAGCCCATCACCATGATGATCGCGATGCCGCGGACGAAGTCGAGCTCGATTGCCCGTCCGGCTTTTGCGGGTCCCGCCCCGCCGAATAACTTCATGCTGTTCCCCTCTGTCTCACGCCAGGCACGCGGCCCCTTTTTGCATATTCGGTGTCGCCAAGCGTGTGTGCGCGCCAACTTCAAGGCATTGACCGACAACCTGCGCAAGTGTGCGCGCCTCTTGCAGAGCTTACGCTTTCCGCTGACGCCTAAACCCAGGCAATGTTCGACGAATGCGGTCCAGCCCACTAACAGGCGTAGCCATTCCTTCAAAATAACCCGATGCGAGACCGTCCGCTATAGACCGCGGCGAATCTACGGCGACGGGGAGGGAATCGTTAATGCGCCATCAGTATGCAACGCCCTGGATATGGTTTTTTTTGCTGCCGCTCGCGTTCGACTACAAGGCGACCGACGCGAATACGGGTCACTTCGCGCAATTCATTTTCGTTCTGCCGGCGATCGCCGCAGGGATTGCCCTGCTCCTCATCGCGCCGCGCTTTCACGAGCGCTCGCGGCTGCGCTCCATCGTCACGTGGAGCATGATCCTGTGCGTGGCCGGCAGCATCGTCGCGCAACTGGTTCAGGATAACGACACCGGCAACTATCTGCGTGTGCTGCTGCCATTCATTCTCTTCACGCTGGGCTATCTCGTGGCGTGCCGCCCGTGGAGCGAGTTTCGCATCGCCCAGTTCGAAAAAGCGCTGTTTGTCGCCAACGTCATCAGCCTTCTGTTCACCCTGGTCTACGGCATGGCGACCGGCGGCGATCTCGACGACGTGCGCTTCCGTATCCTCTCCGTGACGTTGCTGGGTTTGCAGGGCGTGTTGCTGCACGAATTCATCGTGGCAAAGCGTTATTCGCTTTTCACCGTATCGATTTTCGCCCTGAGCGTGATCATCGAATTGCTGAGCGTGACCCGCAGCGTGATGATCGGCACAGTCCTGCTGTTCCTGATCGCAATGGGGCTGAGCGCGCCGTCGATCCGGCATATCTGGCGCGCGATGAGCCGCACTATTATCATCGGCGCCGTGCTCGCCGGCGCGGCCGGCATCGCCGCCCTGACTTTCCCGACCGTCGCCGAGCACTGGACGCAGCGCATATTCTTCTCCGAGGAAACGCGCTCCGGCAAGGATCCGACCACGATCACACGTCTCGCGGAAATGCGCGACCAGTACGATCAGGTGACCGCGGAGCCGACCACCTTATTGTTCGGCGAAGGCTACGGCCACTACTACCGCTACTCGCCGGTCTATCTGCCGGACCTCGCCGGCCAGATCAGCGAGAAGGACTTTTACGCGATCAGCGAATGGGCGGCGGGCCACAACTTCTGGGTCTATCAATTCTTCGCGGGCGGCCTGCTGTTCGGCATCGGCATGCCGTTGGCCACGCTCGCCGCGCTGGCAATCTGCTTCTTCTCGTATCGCTACTGGCGTTCCGTCGTGCCCGACGCGCCCATGCTGCCGGTCTTGGGGCGCGCCATCATGCTGTTTGCCGCGTTGCCGGCCACGTCGATCGGCGGCAATCCGCTCGGGCCACGTTTTTCCGGGTTGATCTTCGGCGTCGCGCTCGGCTTGATGATCGCCACGCACGCACGTTTGCAGCGCGCGCTGCCGGCGCGCGTACGGCGCTTCCGTAGCCCGCCACCCGTGCGCCCGGAAGCGATGCCGGAGCTACCGGGACGGATCCGGCCGGGCATGGGCCGCGCCGACCTCTCGTCCACGCTCGGCATGTCGCACACCGCCAGTTCCGCGTCCGAAGCCGGCCAGTTCGGCGCCCTCGTCCCGCACTCGCCGCCCAGGCATCGCTCCAACTGACCGAATACCGCCCGATGAAAATTCTCCACCTGCTAGCAAGCGTCGACCCACGCGCCGGCGGTCCCGTTGAAGGCGTTCGCCGCAGCGGCCTGGCGATGCGCGAAGCCGGCCACGAGATCGAAGTGGCGACCTGCGACGCGCCGCGCGACGCCTACCTCGCGTCCTTCCCTTTTCCGATCCACGTCTTCGGCCCGACCAAAGGCCGCTACAGCTTCAGCGAACGCCTCGCGCCGTGGCTCGCCGCCAACGCGAAGCGCTTCGACGCGGTGATCGTGCACGGCCTGTGGCAATACCACGGCTTCGCGGCATGGAAAGCGCTGCACGGGAGCGAGGTGCCGTACTACGTGTATGTGCACGGCATGCTCGACCCGTGGTTCAAGGAGGCGTACCCGCTCAAGCATCTGAAGAAATGGCTGTATTGGCCGTGGGCCGAATATCGCGTGTTGCGCGACGCGCGCGCCGTCATCTTCACAACCGAAGAAGAACGCACGCGCGCACGCAAGTCGTTCTGGCTGTATCGCGCACATGAACGGATCGTGCCGTTCGGCACGACGGTGCCGCAACTCGAGGCGGCGCCACTGCGCGAGGCGTTCCTGCAAGCCATACCGAGCCTGCGCGGCAAACGCATCGTGCTGTTTCTCGGCCGCGTCCACGCGAAGAAAGGCTGCGATCTGCTGATCGACGCTTTCGCACGCGTTGCCAGCCGCGATCCGACGCTGCATCTCGTGATCGCGGGTCCGGACGAAACCGGCTGGGCCTCGACGCTGCGCAGCCAGGCGCAGGCGGCCGGCATCGCGCATCGCGTGAGTCTGCCGGGCATGCTCCAGGGCGAGCTCAAGTGGGGCGCTTTTCATGCGAGCGACGTGTTCGTTCTGCCGTCGCATCAGGAGAATTTCGGCGTGGCGGTGGCCGAGGCGCTTGGATGCGGATTGCCGGCGCTGATCTCCGATAAGGTCAACGTGTGGCGCGAAATCGAAGCGGACGGCGCGGGAATGGTGGCTGCCGACACCATCGACGGAACGGAAAAGAATCTGCTGCGCTGGCTCGAACTGGACGACGCGGCTCGCGCGGCGATGCGCGCGCAGGCGGCCGAGACTTTCAACGCGCGCTTCCGTGTCGAGACCATGGTCAGCGCGCTGACCGCTCTGCTCGAAACCAGAGGCGCCCACGACGACGCGCGTAACAGCGACAACACGCTCACCACGTTGCGCGAAACGACCCAGCCAACCCACTGACGCGCGCCGCCTGTCGCCAGGCGGGCAACCTCTTCAGCCGACAACAAAGCGAAATGGCGCGCCTCGTGCGCGCCATTTCGCTTGTCCTGATCACCCATCACTGCTCTTTCATCAGCGGCGTCAAGGTCGAAGCCGCGATCGGCAACGTGTCGACCTGCGGCGGTGTCTGAAGCGACATGGTGGTGCTGTTGGCTGCTTCGCCTCGCGTACTGCCGACGGCGTCCGGCACATTGAGCTGCCGCATCAGATGGCCGGCGAGACGCAACGACAGCGCGGCAATCGTGATAGTCGGGAAATTGGCGCCGACGGTCGGAAACACCGAGCTGCCGCCAATGTAAAGATTGCTGATCCCATGCACCTTGCAGTCGCGATCGACCACGCCCTCGCGCGGCGAATCGTGCATGCGCGTGGTGCCCATGTGGTGCCACGTGCCTTCAAGCTTCGCCGGCCACATCCGGCCTTCGAGCGGCTCATCGAGCGTGACGTCCGCGACGTTCGCCATCTGCAATTCCTGCGCGAGCAACTGGAACGTCTTGTCGAAAGTGCGCTGCACCTGGTCGCCGAGACGCCACTCCACCCGCACGCGCGGCATGCCGAAGTGGTCGCGCTTGTCGGCCGACAAGGTCACCCGGCTATCCGGATTGGGCTCCGCTTCGACGATGGCCTGCAGCGTCACGTCGGTGATCAACGCGGGCCATTGCAACAGCCGCGTCAAACCGAAACCGACAGTGTCCAGCGGGTGCGCGATCATGGTCTCGATGTCGCGCCTCACGCTGCGGCCGGGCTGATCCTTGCCCATCAGCGCTTCCTTGAAACGGATCAGCGCCTCGGAGCCCGCGCTGCCCTCGCCGTACCATTTCGAGTAGAGCCACACCCGCGAATTGAGCAGCTTCTCGCGTTCCATCCACTCCTGCTTCGGCGCGAACTGCGACGAGATCTTCGTGCCGTGCGCCGAGACAGCCACATTCTGGTAGTGGTACTTGATGTCGTATAGCTTGTTGCGCGCGATGCCCGGACGGAAGCGCACCTTGCCCGACATCATGCGCGGATGATCCATGAAGTAACGGCCGACCAGATCGTTGGCATTGCCGAGTCCGGCCGCCTGCACGTTGTTCGATGCCAGCAGAAGGCGCGCGTTTTCGATACCGCCCGTGGCCAGCACGAAAATTCTCGCGGTCACCGTTATCGCGCGGCCGCTGATGGTGCCCACCTTCAGTTTCGAAATCGTCGTGCCCTGCGCGTCGGCGTCGATACTGAGCACGTTTGCATGCAGGAACACGCGGACCCGCGTCGAATGCGACAGTTCTTCGCGATACGCCTTGCCGAAGCGAACCGGCGGACTGAACTGCGCAACCGTATCGCGCATGTCGCCGGTGGCGAGCGGCAGACGGCGCACGTCCTGACGGCCAATCTCGCGCTCCCAGTAGGCGGGGTCGAAATTCTGCGGACCGAGCTTCAGCAGTTCATGCGTGCGTGCATAGTAAGGCGCCAGTTCATCGAGGCCGAACGGCCAGCCGCTGTGCGCAATCCAGTCGCGCTTTTCGAAGTCCCAGGGATCGAGCGGGCGGCACCAGCCGCCCCAGCAGTTGCTGCTGCCGCCGAAATAGCGGCTGCGCGAGCCGTCCGCGAACGTGTAGGGAAGGCCGATGTTCTCGCCGCGATAGAGGTCGCGAGTTGCGTCGTCAGGTCCAAAGCCACCGCTTTCGAGCATGCAGGCGTCGATACCCGCCCTCGACATTTCGAGCGCGAGCGTAATGCCCGCGACCCCTCCGCCGATGATGCAGACCGTCGTCTCGACGACGGTGTTCTGTTCAACAGTACGTGTATCGATGAACATCCGCTACTCCCATCTGCTTCACGCATTTCCTGAGCATGGCGAGGTTCGCCAGGCGGAGCCGGCAACCAGACCACGCAGACGTCGCAGCCGTAACTTGCATGGGTGCCATCGCCAATGCCGCGCATCATGCAGCGCGGCAATTCCATTGCGACGGCCGGCATTCCGGCAAAACGACCTCGGCCACCCCAGCGTACAAACGCTGCGGTTTTAAGTCTGTGGTTCAGGTCACGGAGTCGAACCGTTTCCTGATAAAACGGCAAGGATTGCCGCCGTACACGCCTTCCGCTTCCAGCGAACGATGCACGACCGACAAAGGTGTCACGACCGCCGAACGGCCGATCGTCACGCCCATTTGCACTACGCACTTCGAAGTGATCCAGACGCCGTCCTCGATGATGATCGGCGCGACGTGCAGGTCCATCGTGGTGCTCATGTCGTGCGATCCCGCGGTGAGGAACGTGCCCTGAGAAATGCACACGTTCGAGCCGATGCGAATCAGCGTCTGGTTGTAGATCCACACATCGACACCGAACCAGCAGTTCTCGCCCACCTCGAGATTCCATGGCGCCTTCACGCGCAGCGGATGCACGAATCGGCAACCTGTACCGATCTTCGCGCCGAACAGACGCAGCAACGCAACGCGCACACTGGAGAACGGCAGCAATTTGTTGTTGATCACACAGGCTTCGAGCACGAACCAGATGAGTTCGATCAGCGCGCCGCGCCTCGCCTGATAGTTTCCTTTTCCGGCCTGCGACAGATCGATCACGCGGCCGCTCTCGCGCGCGCCCTCGGCCTGCGGCATGCGCCCGACGTGAGGATCGTCGGCTACGTTACCCATCAGCTTTCTCCGAACCACGAACAGTGGTAAACATAGGCAGGCATGCCAGGCAAACCTCTTACATTATGTTGCGGCGCCTGGCCCGGCTTCGCACAGTGGCTGTGCAGGCAAGCGTTTTGGCGGCTACACGCGTACCGGTTGGCGCACGATAGCTTCATCCCGACAGCATCTCCTTGGGGAATCAGATGACGACCTCGCTTCGACACACTGCCAGTTGGACGCTTCTCGCGATCGCATCGTGCGCGGTGCCGGCGTTCGCGCAGAACGCCGCGCCCAATAACGCGGCGCCCGCCCTCCCGCCCGCTGCGACAGCGGCCAACGGCTACGGTCTCAATGCACAGCTTCCCGCCAACCGGCGCGCTGCGCATCGCAGTAGCGAGCAGGCGTTGCTCGGCTCCCCGAACCCCTACAGCGCCGACGGCGCACAAGGCGATACGAACGATGCCCAACGCACGGCGCTGCTCGACACGCAACGCATGACGGTGCTGGGCGGCGACCAGGCCGCGCAGCCCGCGGTTGGCAAAGGCAAAGCCAAGGGCAAAGCGCCGGCTGCGGCCAACGGCCAACTGCGAGTGGCCGCCCAGCCGGGACGTCCGAATGCGGGCGCCGGTGCGGCGCCCGGAGGCGCCATAAGGAACACCTATACCGATCCCTACGCCAGCAAGCAGGGCGTGTACCGTTCTCCGTGGTGATATCGACTTCATGACAGAGCCGCGTGCCGGATCAATCCGGCGCGGCTTCCTCCGCGGTAGCCGGTTTTCGCCGGCGCCGTGCCGCAGCACCTGAAGGCCGTGCGGCGAAAGACGGCGTGCCGCCTTTGCCGCGTTTGTAAAGTTTGTCGCGTTTGCCTCCCACTTCGCGCAACAGCATGGCGAGCCGTTCCTCGAAGGTGCGAATCGTCGACTCCGGCGAGAGCGTCTGCTCCGCATAAACGCGCGCCGCTTTGCCAAGTGCCGCGCGTCGTTCCGCATCGTTCGTCAGCGCGGTGATCGCCGCCGTCAGCGCTTTCAGGTTGTCCGGCGGCACGACCACGCCGCGCGGCGCCACCGCTTCGTAGAGCGCCGTACCGCGACGCGCCATCGCCACGGTCGCGCGTCCGCTCGCGAACATGCCGGTGAGCTTGGACGGCATGACGAGATCGGCCGCGTCGCCGCGTTGCGGCAGCACGTGGATATCGGCGAGGTTGAGCAATTCGTTCAGGCGGTCCAACGGTTGCAGCGGCAGGAACACGCAATTCGTCAATCCCGCGCAGCGTTGGCGCAGATCCTCTTTCGCGGCGCCGCTGCCGCAGAACACGAAGGTGAGGTCCGTGCGCGCGGCGAGCGCGACCGCCGCATCGGCGAGCGTTTCGATGCCCTGCTTCGCGCCCATGTTGCCGGAGTACAGAATCACTTTCCGGTCGTCAGGAATGCCCAGCAGGCGACGGAATTCGCTCGGCCGCGTGAGCGGAAAGATCGTCGCCACGTCGACCCAATTGGGCAAGCAAACGACCTTTGATGCGTCGACGCCCTTGGTCGTCGCGCGTTCGCTCATCTGCCGCGTGATCGAAGACACCGCATCGAAGCGCCGCAGCAAAGCGCTTTCCACCCAGCGCGCCACGCGGGCCGCAAGCGAGCTTTTTAGCAGCCCCAGATCGAATGCCGCATCGACCTCGTAGTCCTGAATATGCAGCCACGCTCGCGCTCGCGTGACGCGTGCAAGCATCAGCGCCCCCGGCGCGCACATCAAGGTCGGCGCGATCAGCATGACCGCGTGCGGGCGCCACAGCACGTGTCGCACAAGCAGCGGCAGCGAGGTCGCCGCGAAGCTCGCCAGATGCAGCATGCGCTTCAGGCCGCTCGGATGCGCGGGCACCCACAGCGGCGCGCGCCAGATCGCCACGCCGTCGCGCGTCTCGTGCTGATAGCGCCACGACGCGTAGCCCTCGCCGACACGCCACTCCGGGTAATACGGCGGAGCGCACACCACGCGCACGTCATGTCCGCGGCTCGCCAGCAGCACGGCCATTTCCGCCGTGTACTTGCCCACTCCCGTCAGCTCAGGCGCATAGTTGATGCCGTAGATCAGTATCTTCATCGTGACTGCCGGAGCGAGTAAGGGCGTTGTGCGCGACCTGGCCGGGCGAAGCGGCTCAGTCGCTCAACATCAATGCACAGCCGCGAGCAATATTGGCGGCCGCGGATGGCGGATCGAAACGGCGAATCACATCCATGCAGCGGCGCGCGGTGCCGCCCGCATCGGCGAACGCCTCCATGGCCTTGAGCATGGTGCGCTGCAGGCCGGCGACATCGCCCGCCGTAAACGCATAGCCGCTCACCCCGTCGATCACCAGTTCCGGCACACAGCCGCAACTTTCGCTGACCACGGCCGGGCAACCATGCGCGAGCGCCTCGTTGACCACAAGTCCCCACGGTTCGCTGTAACTCGGCAGCACCATGCAGGTGGCGCCGTAATACTCGCGCGTCAGCGGTTCGTCCTGCAGACTGCCGACGAATGTCACTGCGTCGCCGAGTTCGAGCTCGGCCACCTTCGCATGCAACGCGTCGCACATCGGGCCGGTGCCGACAATGCGCAGCTTCGCCGCCGGAATACGCCGCCGCAATCCGGCGAACGCGTCGATCAGCGTGCCGATGCCCTTCTCTTCGGACAAACGTCCCACGAACAGAAACACCGGCGGATTACCCGCGCGACCGGCAACCCGCTCGACCAGCGCACGTTCCGGCGAAAACGAACCGGGCATCGCCGCGGCCTGACACGGCACGAAAATCTTGTCGCGCTTCGCGCCGAGCGATAGCAGATACTCGCGGCTGCGCTCGCCGAAACCGAAATAGCCGTCGCACAAGGAGAAAAACACGCGCTTCGGAATCGACGTCAGCAACTTTTTGGGCCGATCGCGCGCGGTTGAATCGCAGAACACCGCGCGCCGTTTACCGGTCACGATGCACGCCGCGAGCATCGCCCAGTATTCCGGCCGGTGATAGCCCGGCAGCACGATCAGATCAGACTTGGTGCGCAACACTTCCCACGTGAGCCGCGCGATCAGCTTCATGGTCGGCACGTCTTCGTAGCAGCCATCGAACAGCTTTTGCATCGGATAGCGGTGAAACGAATAATCGACGTCGGAAAAGCCGACGCGGTCGTGCTCGGTGTCGGCGATCTGCACCATCGAATAGCGAATCGCTCCGGATGCCGAAATGTTATGCAAGGCGGAAAACACGACACCCTTGTGGCGCGACCACACGACGTTGTGGAAGATCGTGACTGACGCTGTCATTTTTATGCCACTCCTAGAAATATCGTACTGCGTGCATGACGCGTCCTGCGCATGCACAGCGTCCCCTTTGGTCCGTCAATCCAAAGCCGCGCCGAGGCGGCCGTCCACGCGCCTACGCTTCGATGGCGGCGGCGGGCGTCGAACCAGCGTGTGATTCGACAAAGTCACGATAGGTGGAGGCAATGCCGTCGGTGAGGCCGATCGTGGCCTGCCAGCCCATGTGCGCGAGTCGCGACACGTCGAGCAGCTTGCGCGGCGTGCCGTCGGGTTTCGAGGCGTCGAACACGAGTTCGCCTTCGAAACCGACCACCTTGCAGATGCATTCGGCCAGCTCGCGAATCGACAGGTCGTTACCCACGCCGACGTTGAAGAGGCCTTCGGTCACGTTGTGCTCGAGCACGAACAGCGTGGCCGCGGCCAGGTCGTCGACATGCAGGAACTCACGCAGCGGCGTGCCTGATCCCCACACCGTCAAGGTGGCGTCGCCGTTCAGCTTCGCTTCGTGCGCCTTGCGCAGCAGCGCCGGCAACACGTGGCTGCTCTTCAGATCGTAGTTGTCGTTCGGGCCGTACAGATTGGTCGGCATCAACGCGACGTACTGCGTGTTGTACTCGCGGTTGTACGCTTCGCACAGCTTCACGCCGGCGATTTTCGCGATCGCATAGGCGTCGTTGGTCGGCTCGAGCGGCGAGGTCAGCAGATACTCCTCGCGGATCGGCTGCGGACATTGCTTCGGATAGATGCACGACGAACCGAAGAACACCAGCCGCTCGACCTTGGCGCGATACGCGGCGTGGATCACGTTGGTTTCGATCACCAGGTTTTCATAGATGAACTCACCGGGCTGCGTCGCGTTCGCGAGAATGCCGCCCACGCGCGCGGCCGCGAGCAGCACCACGTCGATCTTTTCGCTTTCGAAGAAGCGATTCACGGCCGCCTGATCCGTGAGATCGAGCTCCTTGCGCGAGCGGGTGATCACGTTCTGATACCCGTCGGCGGCGAGACGCCTGACCAGCGCGGAGCCGACCATGCCACGGTGGCCCGCGACGAAGATGCGTGCTTGTTTGTTCATCGCCGTTACTCGTGATGTTCCAGCGCCGTGAATCCGGCCAGCGTGACGAGCGCGTCACGTCGCGCGATCTGATAGTCGGAGCGCACCATTTCCTTGACGAGCGAGGCGAACGAGGTGGTCGGCTGCCAGCCGAGCTTCGCATGCGCCTTCGACGGATCGCCGAGCAGCGTCTCGACCTCGGCGGGCCGGAAGTAGCGCGGATCGACGCGCACGATCACGTCGCCCGGCGACATCCTGATCTCGCGCCCTTCCACCTTTTCGACAATGCCGATTTCGTCCACGCCGGTGCCTTCGAAACGCACGGTGACGCCCAGTTCAGCAGCGGCATGCTGCACGAACTGACGCACGCTGTACTGCACGCCGGTGGCGATGACGTAATCCTCCGGCTGCTCCTGTTGGAGCATGCGCCATTGCATCTCCACGTAATCACGCGCGTGGCCCCAGTCGCGCAGCGCCGACAGATTGCCGAGATACAAGGTCTTCTGCATACCCACCGCGATGCGCGCGACGGCACGCGTGATCTTGCGCGTCACGAACGTCTCGCCGCGCACCGGCGATTCGTGATTAAACAAAATCCCGTTGCACGCGTAGAGACCGTACGCTTCGCGATAGTTGACGGTGGTCCAGTACGCGAACAGCTTGGCGACGGCATACGGGCTGCGCGGATAGAACGGCGTGGTCTCCGATTGCGGCACCTGTTGCACGAGACCGTACAGTTCCGAGGTCGAGGCCTGATAGAAGCGCGTTTTCTCCTGCAAGCCGAGAATGCGGATCGCTTCGAGAATCCGCAAGGCGCCGAGGCCGTCCGCGTTGGCGGTGTATTCCGGTTCTTCGAACGACACCGCGACATGGCTTTGCGCGGCGAGGTTATAAATCTCGTCCGGCTCGACGCGCTGGATCACGCGCAGAATGCTGGTCGAGTCGGTCAGATCCGCGTGGTGCAGAAAGAGGCGCTGGTCCGGATCGTGGGGATCGCGGTAGAGGTGATCGATCCGGTCTGTGTTGAACAGGGATGACCTGCGTTTGATGCCGTGTACGTCGTAATCCTTGGAAAGCAGCAGTTCCGCCAGATACGACCCGTCCTGTCCAGTGATGCCGGTGATCAGCGCGACCTTACGTTTCATGGAGCCTTCTCCTCGTTAACCTTTGCAATCCCACCAATGCCCGAAGCTTTGCTGCGCGTTTTTGCGGGCGGCCGGCCGCGGCCTTAACCGGCGATGCTGTCGTAGCCGTAGTAGCCGCCCTGATAGCCCGAGCCGAGGAACGCGCCTTCCTGCGGCACATCGGTCAACAGAACGCCTCGGAGCCCCACGCCGCCATTGCGCAGCCGCTTGGCCGTTTCCATGACTTCGTTGAGCGGATGGCGGCCGTGGCGCACCACCAGCAGCGTCGTGCCCGCGTACTTGCCGATCACCGTCGAGTCGGTCACCGCGAGAACCGGCGGCGTATCGATGATCACCAGGTCGTAATGCGCCTTCAGTTCTTCGAGCATCGTTTCGAAGCGTTTGCTCATCAGCAGTTCGGCCGGATGCGAGGGCAGCGTGCCCTTGGCAAGCACGTCGAGACCCGGCAGCACGTCGCGCTGAATCATCGAGCCCAGATCGCCGCCGCTCAGCACGTCGGACAGACCCGGCTGATGCGCGACACCGAAATGCGAGTGCACGTCGCCGCGCCGCATGTCGCCGTCGATAATCAGCACGCGCTTGTTCGCCGACGCCACCAGCGCCGCCAGATTCACCGACAGGAACGACTTGCCGGAATCGGGCCGCGAGCCGGTGATCATCACCACGTTGTTTTCCGCGTGATCGAGCGAGAGCTGCAACGAGGTGCGCAGATTGCGCACGCCTTCCACGGCGATGTCTTCCGGCGCCTGCTGGGCCAGCACATGCAGCCCGCGACGGCGCAGCATGACGTTTTCCTGCAGCTTCAACTGCGTCTGGCTGCGCGGCACCACCGCGAATACCGGCACGCCGAGCATGCCTTCGAGTTCGTCCGGGCGTTCCACGCCGCCGTACATCGCGCGCTTGAAGAAGGTCAGCAGAATGCCGAGCACGAGGCCGCCGCCGAGCGCGATCAGGATCGCGAGCACGCGCTTCGGCCGCACCGGTTCATCAGGCGCTTCGGCGAAGTCGACCACGCGCACGTTGCCCACCTGCCCCGCCTTCGCCACGCGCAGTTGCTGCGCGCTGTTCAGCAGATTGGTGTACAGCTCGGTGTCGACGTGCACGTCGCGCAGTAAACGCAAAGCGGTCTGCTCCGTGTCCGGCATCACTGCCACACTGCGGTTCATGTTGGCCGCCGCGCCCTGCAATGCGGCGATCTGCGCGTCGAGCGCGGCCACCGCCGGGTGATTCGCCGTGAAGCGTTGCGACATCTCCGCGCGTTGCTGCTGCAGATCCATCAGCTTGGTTTTGTTATCGACGATCTGTTGCAGCAGCAGGCGGCTTTCTTCGCCCAGGTCGACCGTGCCGTGCGTGTTGCGGAACTTGTTGTAGCGTTGCTCGGCGTCGTCTAGTTCCTTGCGCAAGCCCGGCAGTTGCTGATCGAGGAAGGCCAGCATGTGCTCGGCTTCGGTCGAACGGCTCTCCACGTCCTGACGCACGAACTCGCGCGCCATGCTGTTGACGATCGCAGCCGTCAGGCCGGCGTCGCCGCCTTCCAGACTCGCGCGGATCACGCCGGATTGCAGCGTGGTTTCCTGCACCACCAAAGCCTTTTGCAGACGGTCCACGGTGCTCAGTGTCGAGGCGCGCTGCAATTCGAAACGCGAGCCGGCGGGGCCGACCAGCTTATCGACGCGCAGCGTGATCGGGCCGTCGGCGGTATCCGTTTGCACGGTTTCGCCGACTTTCCCCGACAGAATCGCAATACCGTTCTTGTCCCGCAGCACGTACGACCCGTCATTTCCGGAAACCAGCGTGAAGGTCGCGTCGTACATCTCCTTCGACGTATCGAACTGCGACACCGAAATGCTCTCGTCGCCCCATGCATAGCCGGACAGGTTGATGAACTGCGGCAACTTGAAGCCCCATTGCCCGTTCACCAACCCCGCGATCATTCCGCCGATAACCGGAAAATAGCGCGGCGTAGCCGTGATATCGAGGTGCAGCTTCTTGACGGTCTCTTCCGTGACGAGCCGCGACTTCAGCAACTCGATCTCCGCCGCCGTCGAAGGCTTGGTGTCGAACATGCCGGTAAGCGGCGGCAAGGAATCCTTGCCGTTCGCATTGGCGTTCGCCGTCTTGTCCTCTACATGAAACAGAACATCCGCGCGGTACGTCGGCGGCGCGAGGAAAGCGTACGCGCACCCCAGCGCGAGCGCGATCAGCGTCACCACGACGATCGTGCGCCAACCTCGCACGATCGTGCGCAGATAGTCCGACAGGTGAAGCTCGTCCGGACCGGACACGTCGGTGTAACGGTTTTCAAAGTTGATTGCCATTTTCTTCACCCAACAAGGTCCGGAGGTTCGAGTTCACACTGTGCGGTTACTATTTCGCGAGAACGGCACCCGTTACAGCCGCATTGATCGCCGGCAGCAGCAGGTTCAACACACGGTTGAAGCGGACCAGCCCGCCTTGACCGACATACACCACGTCTTTCGGTTGCAGTTCGAACTGATTCGCGAGCACCATCGACACCGGCGAGGTCGCGTCGAGGTGGTACACCTCAGGCGTTTCGCTCGTCGAGTTGCGGATCACGAACAGTTGCCGCGCCGCGGCCGTGTTCGAGTCGAAGCTGCCGCTGTCGGAGATCGCCTGCGAAAGCGTCAACGAACCGTTGCGCATCGGCAGGATGGTCGCCGGCTTGTTGACTTCGCCCATCACGTAGACGCCGCTGTCTTCACGCGATGCCACCCGCAGCACGTCGCCCGGTTGCAGGTAGATGTCCGAAGGATTTTTGCCGCGCTTGATCAGGTCGTCCACGTTCAGCTGATACGGCACGCCGTTGCGCAGCAACACCACGCGGCTGCGATCCGCATTGGCGCTGAGGCCGCCGGCCTGGCCGATCGCGTTCGTCAGCGACATCGGAATGTCGGTGACCGACAGCGCGCCAGGCGTGCGCACTTCGCCGTCGATATAGATCTGCTGCGCGCGGAACGAGGCCACCCGCACCGTCACTTCCGGCTTCTGGTACACCTTGCTCAAACGCTTGTAGAGCTCCTTCTGGATCGACGTGGCGTCCTTGCCGGCCACATGTACCGTGCCGGCATACGGGAACTGCACGTCGCCGTTTTCGTCGATCAGGAAGCCGGGCGCGGCGTCCGACGTCTTCGTGTTCTGCTGCGGCTGACCAAGCGCGGCCGCGAGTTCCGGGTGATCCCACACGGTGATCTGCAGCACGTCGCCAGGGCCAACCTTGTAGGCGGTCGGCTTGCCGAACAGTGCGGTCGTCGCCGGCGGCAGCGTCGAAGCCGTCTGCGCCTGGTTCATCTTGCGCAGCAGCGAAAGATTGATATCCGTAATCGGAATCTGCGTTTGCTGCGACGGCTCAGTACTGTAATCACCACCGGTATCCTGAATGGCGGCCGGTGTGATCATCCGCTGGCCGGGTGCGATCCCGCATCCGGAAAGCAGTGTTGCAGTAGCGAAAACCAGGAGACTTCCCGTGCGTAGACCAAGCGAGCTCATGATGTTCCTCCTTGTGCCACGGCGTTTTTCCTCAAGGGACGAAGCGCGCGGCGTTTTGTTAACAACTAATAAGCGTTTCGATGCACCAGTCCGGCGACTATCGTCGCGCCGATAATCCGCATGTCGAGCGCGAACGACCAATGGCCCAGGTAATACAGGTCATGTTCGACGCGACGTTCCATCTTCTCGATGCGGTCGGTTTCGCCACGAAAACCGTTGATCTGTGCCCACCCCGTGATCCCCGGTTTTATGCGGTAGCGATTGATATAGCCCGCGACCACTTTCTGGTAGAGGTCGTCGTGCTCGAGTGCGTGGGGACGCGGTCCTACGACCGACATGTCGCCACGCAACACGTTAAAGAATTGAGGCAATTCGTCGAGGCTCGTGCGGCGCAAAAAGGCGCCCACTCTCGTGACTCGCGGATCGTTACGCGTAGCTTGCCTGACGGTGCCCTTTTGCTCCGTGTGCAACCGCATAGAACGGAACTTATAGATTGTGAAGACGCGACCGTCGGCGCCTTTGCGTTTCTGCCTGAACAGAACCGGACCGCGCGAGGACAGTTTCACCGCGATCGCGATGACGAGCATGATCGGTGCGAGCGCGATCAAGGCGGTCAGGGCGAACAGGCGGTCGAAGATTTCCTTCTTCAGCATCGAGTTGGCGGACAGCGGCGAAGCCACGAGATTGATCGCCGGCACGCCGAGCAGATCGATCACGCCGCTGCCCTCGAAGAGCGCGAGGCTGCGCACGTCCGGCATGAAGCGGATGTTCACCAGATCGTCGCGGAATTCGCTGACCAGCGAACAGATCAGCGGCTCTTCGGAAAGCGACAGCATCAGCCACAGCTCGTGCACGTCGTTGGTCCGCATATAGTTGGCGAGCGCGTCGACCGTGTCGAACACCTGAACTCCAGGGCTTGCGACCGGCGACACCTGCGGACGCGCGTTGTACACGGCGGTGGCGCGAAAACCGGTGGTCGGCGCGGCGTTGATCCGGCGAATAATCGCGTCGCACTGCGAGCCGCTGCCGACAATCGCGACCTGATGCAGATTCAAACCCGCGCTGCGTGCCCTCGCCAGTACGGCGTGCGTCATCAGGCGGTACGAGATCAGCAGGCCGCCGGTCACCGCCGTCCAGTACGAGAACCACAGACGCGACACGAAGTCGATACGATGCAGCGAATACATCAGCACGAGCGCGCTGACCTGCACCATCAGCCAGGCGAGCGATACCTGGCCGGCCAGCACTGCCTTGGAGCGGCCGCGCCATGATTCGTAGACGCCGAACGCCGGAAAGATGGCCAGTGCGAAGGCCGCGGAGAACATCACGAGCGCCCAATAAAATCCGGACTGAGCGAGGTAATCAAAGCGGATCTGCGACGCCACCGCCGCACCCACCAATACCAATGCAACATCAAAAATTCGCGCGAGCAAATCCTGAAACTTGCGCATTCTGGTCACCTCGTTCTTGCCGTTCTTGTCCGCAGTTGAGTCCGGCGTGCTGTTTAGGAGCAGCGGCCGTAGTTGTCGTTGAACCTCACAATGTCGTCTTCGCCGAGATAGGCGCCTGACTGGATTTCAATGATTTCGAGCGGCACCTTGCCCGGGTTTTCGAGCCGGTGTTTGATGCCGAGCGGGATGTAAGTCGATTCGTTTTCACTCAGCAGAAACTGCTCTTCGCCGCGTGTGACGAGCGCCGTGCCGCGCACGACGACCCAGTGTTCCGCGCGGTGGTGATGCAATTGCAACGACAGTTGCGCGCCCGGCGTCACCACGATGCGCTTGACCTGGAAACGCTCGCCATGGTCGATCGAATCGTAGAAACCCCAAGGACGGCGCACCTTGCGATGCGCGTCGGCCTCCGGCGCGTGCTGCGCCTTGATGCGCGACACCAGCCCCTTCACGTCCTGCACATGCGAGCGGTCGACCACCAGCACGGCATCGGCGGTTTCGACCACCACCACGTTGGTGGTGCCGACACAGGCGACCAGCCGGCCTTCCGAATGCGCATAGCTCGACACCGCGCCTTCGAATGTGACCCGGCCGCGTCCTGCGTTACCGTTGGCGTCCTTCTCCATCGCGGCCCAGACGGCATCCCAGGAACCCAGGTCCGACCAGCCGGCATTCAGTCCGACCACCACTCCTGCCGGCGTCGCCGGCGCCTTATCCGGCGTTTCAGAGCCCGCCGTCTCGGTGAGGCGCTCCATCACCGCGTAGTCGATCGAGTTCGCGGGCGCGCTGAGGAACGCATCGACCAGCGGCCGGAAATACGCACCGTCCAGGCGGCCGCCGGTAAATGCGCGCTCGCAGGCCGAGTGCATGTCCGGTTGCAGACGCTTCAACGTATCGAGCCACACGCTCGCGCGCACGATGAAGATGCCGCTGTTCCACCAATACATGCCTGCCGCGACGTACTTCGCCGCAAGTTCTTCCGCGGGCTTTTCGACGAAACCGTCGATTGCGTGGCCGCCTCCCGCCAGTTCGGTGCCAACGCGGATATAACCAAAACCGGTGTCGGGCCGCGTGGGCGGCACGCCCAGCGTCGCGATCGAACCCTGCTCGGCATAGCGCGCGGCAAGTTCAAGCGCGGCCTGCAAAGCGGGCACGTCGGCGATCGAGTGATCCGCGGGCATGACGACGAGAATCGCGTCGCCACCGTCCGCGCATGCGAGCGACGCCGCCAGCGTCAACGCGGGCGCCGTATCGCGACGCGCCGGCTCCACAATAAGACGAGCGTCGACGCCATTTTCATGAAGTTGTTCTGCGATCACGAAGCGATGTTCTTCACCGCATACGATGATCGGCGAGACATCCACGCTCCATCCGGCCGGAAAGCCGTCCATGCGCCGCGCGGTAGCTTGCAGCAGCGAGTCGGAACCGACGACGTCGATCAGTTGCTTCGGATAGTTCTCCCGCGACACCGGCCACAGCCGCGTGCCCGAGCCGCCCGCCAGAATGACTGGGGCGATGCGCGTGCAACGCGTGCCCGCCGTCGCGGCATCCGCACCGTTCGTGTCGACCGATGCGGCGCCTACAGCTCCCTGAGTCAACATATTCGCATTCCTTACAATTCCCAAAGTTCGACAGAAGTACGGACCGGATGCCGTGTTGTCACACGGCATCCGGCTGGCCCCGTCGCGCTATTCGCCGACTAGTCGGCGACTTTGAATCCGAAATTCGGTCGGCGAAATTCTCATCCGCTTGCGAAACACTTTCGCGAGTCGATCGCCGTTGCCCATGCCGGTACGCCGGGCAATCTTGTCGACCGGCAATTCCGATTCGGTCAACAGGCTGCAAGTCACCGCAAGACGCTCGTGCAACAGAAAACTGGAGGGCGTAATGCCCATTTCCATCTTGAAGCGGCGCAGAAAGTTGCGCTCGCTCATCGCGGCGAACTGCGCCGCGTCGGCAATCGAAATCGCCTGCTGGCAATTCTCTTGCAGCCAGCGAGCTGCCGCGCGCACCTTGTCGCCGGGACTCAGGCCGCCGTCTTCGCCGAGCAGCGGCGCGAGATTCGAGCACGAGTCCGCCAGCAGGCGCTCGGCAACGGTACGCGCCGTGGCGCCGCCGAGATCGCGCTTGATCATGGCGAGCGCGCTTCGCATCGATTCGAGACGGTCGCCCGCATCGGCTGGCTGTTCGGGCTGCCGCGCCGGTGCGGACTGCGCATGCGCATCGCCGACCTCCTGACTGTCGGGCACGTAGGCTGCCTCGAGCAACGCGCGACCTTCCGCGATCGGCCGGATCATGCCGGTGTTGCGGCGCACACGGCGCAGCCACGCAATCAGGCGTTCATCGCTAGCCGCGGCCAGCGCGCCTTTGCCGCCCGCTACATAGAGCGCGTCGAAACCGCCGTAATGCCGCGCGTCGAGTCCGTCTGTCCAGACTCGCAGCGCGGACGACGACGTCACCATGCCGCCGTCGGCAGACAGGAACGAAACGTCGTATAACCAGCCGCCCGAGCCGGACGAGGCCATTTCGTTCGCTGCCTGAAACACCTCGGCGACAACCCCTGCTCCCTGCAGCGAGCAGTCGTTGAACATCAGTATCGCGATGCGACGCATACCCTTGCTCGGAGCGTGCACCCAGCGCAGCATTGCGGACTCGAGACTCGCGCAGGTCATAGTCATCCTCTCACCAGAAAACGGATCTACTTTTCACCTTGGACGGCCACAGAGAGGCCATCCTCTGTGCAGCGCATCATAGTCACCGCCACTCAAGCACTTTGCCGCCATGACCGAAAGCGCAGACATGTTGGCGTATGGACAGGGTGACCAACCAGGGATTTTCGGAACAACCCCGCTACCGCCGTCTTTTCAACGAATTAATTGCCGATTCCGCATAGGAATGAATTTGCATTCTGCGAATGTTAATGCAAATAAAAACGCCATTTCGTACGCCACCGCACACACCACGACTACTCGAAAACGGCGCAGTTACAATTTGTTCCATCCGCCGCTATGCCGATTTAAAGTTATTTTTCCCCATTCTGGTGCCAGAATGAGTTCATTCGGCTTTACATCCGCGTATTCGCCGCGCCCCTTGCCCATCTGGGTTTCTTCTGACGATATATGCGCGGGGATGGCAATAAGTAAAACGAACAACCAATATAAACACTTGAGAGTTCGACAAAATTATTTACTTGGTTGTTATTGGATCTCGGGAATATAAACGTGACGATTAATGTTTCAAACGTGAAACACCGGAATAAGGCAGCTTTAGGCCGCACGGCAATAGACGGGCCAATGGCCGAATGTGCCGAAGGAGCACCGAGCTATTTCCGCCACCGGTTTGCGGAAATACACTATGCGGTTTCCGCAACACATTACTTGAAGAGGTCACACGAGGCGGCTCTGACCTGGTGAACTAGTAGTTGAGCGACGCGTCTCTAACCTTTGGACGGACTGCGAACGACACGGGGAACACATGTCGAATGTACGCGAGCAGCGCGCGCCGCGAAAGCGCGACGGAGCCTTTTCCGGCCGTGGGGGAAGCCCCGGAATTGCCATCGCTTTCGCGGCGACGGCGGTCATTCTGCTTGGCCTCACGGCCGGCCGATGCGCAGCCGCGGATGCTGCGCCGCAAGCGAATGGTGTGAGCAATGGCGAGTTCAGCGCAGACGGCAGGAAGTGGACACCGTGCGCGGCAGAATACGGCACCTGCCGTTTCAACGGCACGCGCGACGTGCTGTACGGCACGCCGCAACAACACGTCGTCAAAACATTCTCGAATAGCGCCGAGTGCAATAACGGTGTTTTCGGCGATCCTGCGCCCGGAGTGGAGAAACGTTGCGCGATGGCGGCGGTGAGCGATGCACCCGCGCCTGTCGCGAAGCAGGACGCAGCGCCGAGCGCCGCAATGCAATCCGCCACACCAATAGACTTGAAGGCGCCACCCGGGCAAGGGCTGCGCTGCTCGTCGCCCTCATCGCAAGTTCCCGCAGCGGCGAATGGCGATCTGCTCGAAGCCGATACGCCCAGCGACGGCACGCGTCTCTTCGCCGTGAACAAATCGTTCGCGCTGGTTTTCGCCACACGACTAACGCAAGCCGATACGCTCAACTGGCAGATACGCGACGCCTGGAATGCCGTGCGCGCCAGCGGACGCTTTCCCGTCGCGGCAGGTGCAACGCTGTCCACGTTGAGCTGCGCGTCGAGCGTGGCGGGCTACTTCGCGGTGTCCGCGTCGCTGGAACGTGCACATGGTCAGCTCGAATCGCGCGGCACGCGCCCCGCCGGCATTGCGACGTTCGGCGTGCTGCCGGATGTGTCCGTTGCATTACCCGCCGTGCGTTTTCCGTACGAAGATCTGCACCGCTTCGGCGGACAGGGCGCGGCTTATCTTGCGCCGAGGCAACACTGCTGCGACGGCGACGGTTATCGGCCGGTCTATACCGCGCTCGGCCTCACATGGGTCAATGACAATCGCAACTGGTATATGGAGGAGCCGAAAAAAGCTGGCACGTTCGAGCCCGCGAGCAAACAGCTCACGCCGTTCTTCCGGCGCGGCGACCTGCTGCGGTTGATTCAGCTCGACGGCATTCCGCAGTGGGCGAGCCCAACCGGGACCGAGACGCACAGCTATGCGCCGACATCGCTCGCGCAAATGAAGGACTACATGGCCAAGGTGGGCGCCGAGTCGAATCGCGTGCGCACGACTTACTTTCCCAAACAGCGCGACAACTACTATCAGGTGACGTGGGAACCGGACGCCGACGGCGGTCTGCCATGGCGCGACACCGACGCGAATTTCATCGCCATGTACAAGGCCGTCTGGGAAGGCATCCATCAGACGGATCCGCATGCGGTGGTCATGGGTCTGACCTATTCGTCGGTGCAGGGCAACGTCATGTGGATGCGCAAGCTCGGTCCGCTAGGAATCGGCCGCTATATGGATGGCATGACGATTCACGGTTATTACGACATCGGCACGACGCCCTCGCATCCGCCCGAGCGTGTCGCGGACACCGGCAATCACGGCACCGTGCCGGGCGCGCTGCCCGCCGCAATGCGCGCGCTGCGCCACGAAATGCGTCTGTACCTGAAGCCCGGCGCACCGCTCTTCGTGACCGAAACCGGCATCAGCTACGACATCGGGCAATCGTATGGCAAGAATTATCCGGGCGCGAATGTGCTGTATGCACAAGCTGCCGTGACGGCGCGCACGCATCTGATTCTGCTAGGTGAAGGCGCCGACATGACCTACGTGTTCTATCTCGCGGATATGCCGGACGCCGCGCCCGGCTACGGGATTTTCTTCGAGCTCGATAACCCGAAAGGCGCCTACGGTCCGGCCCGCATCAGCCCGAAACCCGCAGCGCTTGCGGTGGCGGCGATGACGCGCATCGTCGACGGCACCGACACGCTCGGCCCGCTCAAGGATCTGCCCAAAGGCGTCTACGCCTACGCGTTTCGCCGGCTCGGCGGCGGCAAGATCGTGACAGCGCTATGGACGCACGACAACGACAAGTGGAACGCCAAAAGCGGCTTCGACGCGAGCCGCAGCGTGGACTATCGTCTGCGGGTCGACTCGCCGGGAACGACCGGCGAAGTCACGGCGTTCGACATGATGGGCAACGCGACGAGCTTGCCGTACCGCGACGGCGTGGCTAACCTGAAACTCTCGCCCGCGCCGGTCTATGTCGTCTCCGGCAACGCGGACGTCTTCAAGGACACGGTCACCACGCCCGAGGGTTACGTGGCGCATTAGCGGCGCGATGTGCCGATACTTCGGCGTGATGGGACAGCCTCTGCGGCGACTGGCGCACATAGTATGCAAGCGGGGGCACGTTAGCATGCCTATCAACACGCTGGAGCCGAGACATGAACGGCCTTGCATGGATGACGCTGATACTGGCCGCGATGATCGGCGCGTTTTTCTTCGCGACGATCGGCGCGATTGTGCTCGCGCTTTTTCTGACGAGCGTCTCGGGCCGGCTCACGCGACACGACGATCACCATCGCGACTATTAGTCGATGGCGCGCGCAACCAGCGCGAGAACTGCGGGAGATGACATGCTGCTGACCGAGATCGATTTCCTGGACGTGGTTCGCCTCACGCCTCTGGTTGCGTTCGATCTGATCGTCAGCGACACGCAAGGGCGCGTGCTGGTCGGCCGCCGCCGCAACCGCCCTGCGCGCGGCACCTGGTTCGTTCCAGGCGGCCGCATCCACAAAGACGAAACACTCGACGCCGCGTTTGCCCGCATCGCCGACGCCGAGCTGGGCATCGCGAAACTGGCGCGCTCGACGGCAAGCTTTGAAGGCGTGTTCGAACATCACTACAGCGACAACTTCGCGGGCGAGCCGGACGTGTCGACGCACTACATCGTGCTCGCTTATTCGCTCACGCTTACGGGCACCGCGCCGCTTGGACGGCCCGAGCAGCACAGCGAATATGTGTGGCTTGCGCCTTCGGACCTGCTCGCGCGCGAGGATGTTCACGACAACACCAAAGCCTACTTCCGCTAACGGAGCAGCAAGCCGCCGCATGAGGCTGAACCCGCGCCGCCGGATCGCAATTTGCCGCTGACTGTGAGTTCGGCAACGTGCCGGCCAAGGCCGCTACAGTATGATTCGAGCTTACCGTCAGAGCTCGAATCACTATGCGATTATCGGCAAGCCCGCTCGTTCGCGATTCATTCTTTGCTTTTTTCGCGGTTCTCTTCTTCGCCTTCCTGCCGGGCGCGGCGCGCGCGGCCGAGTGCGGTCCCGGCACATTGGTCACGGTGGTCGCCCATCTCGACGACGATCTGCTTTTCGTCGATCCGGCCATTAGCGAGCGTCTCGACGCGGGCTGGTGCATTACCACGGTGCATCTGATCGGCGGCGCCAACGGTGCGGACTTCGCTTACGTGCAAACCCGCGAGCGGGCCTCGCGGCTCGCTTACGCGCGCATGGCCGGCGTGCCCGACGAGTGGCTTGAATCCAACGTCACGATTGCCGGCAAGCTCGTGCATCAGATGGTGCTGAAGGCCAGGCCGCAAGTGCGACTGCTCGAACTTCGCCTGCCCGGCGGCGCCGTGCGCGGCGGCCGCGTGCCGCTCGGCCTGCTGTGGGAACAACACGCCACGATTTCCACGTATCCGATGAACGCGGACGGCTCCGTGCGCGTGAAATACGATCGTGACTCCTTGTCGGCCACGTTAAAAGCGATGCTCGCGCCAGCGACGCTGATCTACACGCTCAATCCGGACACCGTGCCGTTTATCGAGCATCCCGATCATATCTATTCGGCGCGTATTACCCGCCACGTCGCGCAGACGCTCGGCAAAGGCGTGCCGATCGTCTACCACGTCACCTATCCGACCGGCGGCTGGCCCGGCAATCTTCCCGCAGCCGAAGTGCAGCGCAAGCGCGACATCGTCGCCAGTTATTTTTCGATCGACGGCAGCGAGTCGTCCCATGTATTCGGCGAGTTTCAATGGGACGGTAACTGGATTTCGCGACGCTACGCGTTTGCCGATCGCGCCGATCGCCGCGTGCCGGATTTCGTGTCTCATACAATTCAGCTGTTCAACGCGGCAGCGAGCCGCTGCCTGACGTCCGCGGGACCGGGACGCGCGCCGACGCTCGCCGCCTGCACGGACTCGTCCACGCAGCAATGGCGATGGGATCCGCTGACCGTGTATCCCGGCAATACGCGCAACGCCGCGCTCGTGAGCGTCGCGACCTCGCAATGTATCGCCGAGCGCGACGGATACCTGGTCGCGGAAACCTGCGATCAATGGGACGTGGCGCAAAGCTGGACGCCGTGGGACTTCGGCCTCGTCTATACGCCGCTGCGGCATTGCCTCGGCGAAAACGACGGCAAGCTGACCATGCGCGGCTGTACCGCGCTCACCACGCGCTACCGCTGGGCCACCACGCAGCACACACAGGCGAACGACCTGAGGCTCGCCACGGCGATGGTCGGCGATATTGCCGGCTCGGGCGAGCAATCCGCGGTGTATGTCCAGCGGCAACACGACGGGCCGGGATTCAACGTGTATGCCGCTTCCCTCGCCAAAGCTTCGGCACCCGCGCTGTGGTACGCGAGCGCCGTTCCGTTCGATCCTCAGGCTATCGCACCGAGTTGCGCCGGCGACAAACTGTGCTTCGACAGCGTGCGCTTCCTCCTCGGCGATTTCGACGGCGACGGCGAGGCGGATCTGATGATCATCGCGGCACGCCAGGGCGGCACCGCGTTCTGGTTGCTTCGCAGTACCGGCGAGTCGTTCGAGGCGCCACGCCTCTGGCTGCAGACGAGCAACGCGTTCCGGCCGGAACTGACGCAGCAATATGTGGCGGCGAACTTCACCGGAACGGGACGGGCCAGCGTGCTGATCGCGCAGAAGCGAGCCGACAGCGGGCTCGATCTATGGATGGCGTCTTCGCAAGGACCGGGCGCCTCGACGGGATCGGCGCCGGTGCTCTGGGCGCAGGCCAGGAATCTGCCGCAGAACGTCAATCTGCTGGCACGCGAAACGGCGGGCTCGCGCGCCTCTCTGATCGCGGTGGACGGCGCTAACGGACGCCTCGCGCTCACGCCGATCGCCAACGAGGGCACACGCATGAGCATCGGCGAACGCAACGTCTTGCCGGCGAGTTTTGCGCCTGACTTCGTGAAAGTGACAATGGGCGCCGTGCATGGCCGCGACAGCAATACGCTGATTCTGCTGACGCCGCATCTGGACGAATCGAGCGAAGAAGCCATGATCGACGTCGCCACGCTCGACCTCAGCGGCGCGGCGAGCGCGCCGGCCCAGGCGGCGACCTTGCATGGCATGTCGTGGTCGGATGTGTTTCCGGAATTCGTGCGCGACAAACAGGGGGCGGCACTCGTGCTGTTTCGTCGGACCGACGCGACCCTCGGCGATTTCTATTTCACCGGCGGCGCGCCGGCAATCACGCGCTATCCATCCGGAAACGGCCTGGCGCTGGGCGAAGCTCAGGAACTCGGCAAATTACCGGGGCTCTTCTCGGAAACCGTGCGAATCGACCGGCTCGCGCAGTAACCGCAGTAACCGCAGTAACGTTCAGCAAGCCGGCCGGTCCGATCGACGTCAGGCCGAAACCTGCAGCGGGTGAACGAACTTCTGCGCGATCGTCATGTAACGATCCGCGGTGTCGTGCAGCGTGTAGCCGGCCAGTTGCCGGTTCGCGCGCGGCGTGTCGAGCGCGTGCAACAGCGCGCGACCGTAGGCTTCGGCGTCGGTCGTGTCGACCAGACTGACGCCGGCAAACGCGCTCGCAAAACCGAACGAGGGAATCCGGCTCGCCACGACTGGAATACCCGACGCAAGCGCCTCGAGAAAACCAATGCTCTGTGCTTCGAAACGCGACGGCATCGCGAAGACCCGCGAGGCGCGCAGAATCGCGGCGACGTCGGAACGCGGCCCGCCCACCGTCACCCTGTTTTCCAGGCCGAGTTGACGAACCAGCGACAGCACCGCCCTGTGATAGTCGAGATCTTCGACCACGCCGCAGAACAGCAGGCGCGCCTCCGGTTCCGATTGCAGCACGCGCTCGAATGCGCGAATCGTGTCCAGCTGGCTCTTGCCTTCGATATAGCGGCCGAGCTGGACGATCTGCTTCGGGTGCACGCCGATGTCCGGCGCGACGGCGTCGTTGGCTTGTGAGAACAACTGCGCATCCACGCCATTCGGAATCACAACCATGGCGGGATGCCGGCCAATCTCCCGAAGGTAGTCGTCGATATTCTGCTGCGACACGCCGATGATGGCTCTCGCCCGCCGTGAGAGCAGGCGTTCGGCCCGCTTGAGCGCGCCGTTCTCGAAATCGTTGACGCCGGAATGCATGACCCACGCAATCGGCGTATGGACCGGCAGAAGGCGCACATACAGCGCGGCAAGCGTGGCATGAGCGACGATGAAATCGGGCCGGAATCGCCGCACCACGCGATACAGGTGCAGCAGCTTTCCCACCCTGCCGTAGCGAACCTCGGGAAACAGACACGTGACGCCGGCTGCCTGAAGTTCTGCATGAATGGCGGCGAAATCCTCCTGCTCTGGAAGCAGCGATGTCATGCAGACTTCATGGCCACCGCGCTGATGATGGATGGCCAATCCTTTTACGAGTACTTCTGCGCCGGACAAACGCGGCGCATGAACCAGTTGAAGAATCCTCACGATTTATCTCTCTGGATAACCGCCCTTTTTGCGCAGCGGAGGGATGCCGCCCCCGTTATGGCAGACGCAAAGTAACGTCGGCATCCAACATCGTGGTTGGCGCGTTCCGCTTTGCAGAGCGCGTCAATGTCTTCGTAAAACAGCGACAGTTCCGCTGCGAAGTCCATGTCGCGAAGAAACGTTACACCCAAGGTTCAGCACTTTTACGCCAACCCCAAGAGCTTTTCGGCTGACCAATGAGCGCTAGCGCCCATTTCTCAGTCGATTGACCGCGCCCGATAGTTAGGCATCCGTTTCAAATTATTGCGGCCCCAATTCGCTCTGGCGGGAAAACACTGGTTTCGCCTGACAGATACTTTTGTGCGATCAAAGCAATTAGTACTGCATTAATGTTCATACGTAACGACTCGTTACTTCTTTTAAGCATACTAATGCGTATCGTTGCGGTCGATTCTTCCCAAACTAAGTTTCTCCAGCTTGCGGGGCAGTAAGAAATTCAATGGCTACGCCATGAGTTCACGTACTGCGATCTGAATCGCGCTGCTCCTCGACACGCTGGCCGTTTTCGTCGTACCTTCCCCGGTCGTCCGATTCCGCCAAAATCCGCTCCTCTGAGCGGTGGATTTCGTATGACAAAAGCTTCTCAGCAGAGAAGCATCCGGGGCCGGCATCCCGGGAAGGCATCACCCTCGCGCAGCTACAAAGCTGCGCACTCAGGACGCCAGTGTCGAAGCCTCGGTCATCGGCTGGCTTGCAAATGAACCCCGCTGTTCGCCCGACCTCCCGACGCGCTGTGCGCGAGGACGTCGCCCCATGATCAGCTCACGCATTGCTTACAGATTGATGAAATCACGACTATTCCTACTCTCGACACTCTCCCTCGCACTCGCCGGATGCGGCGGTGGCGGCGGCAGTAACGGCGCCGCCAGCACCGCGGCAGCTCAAGCCGGCGCCACCGGTTCAAGCAGTTCGGCCAGCACGTCTGCCGCCGGCAACGCCAGCACCGGCACTGCCGCTCTCAACGCCGCGGGCGGTACCGCGGCCATGAGCTGCGCCTCGCCCACCACGTCGGGCGGCTCAGGCAGCGCGACGATCTCCGCCGATACGCCAAGCGCCGACAACACGCGCATCTTCGCGTCCGGCAGCACCTTCCAGCTCGTCTTCAACACCAACGCGCCGAGCGCGGACACGCTGAACTGGGCCGTCACGGACACGCTCGGCCGCGTCGCCGCGAGCGGCAGCACCGCCGTGGCGAGCGGCGCGAAAACCATCACGTTCAATTGCACCTCGACGCTGGCCGGCTATTTCGCGGCGACAGGCACGCTCGCGAAGAACGGCGGCCAGTTGCCGCAAGCCGGCACGCGTCCGGTCGGCATCGCCAGCTTCGGCGTAACGCCGAACCTGTCCGGCGTCGTTCCGGCCGTGACCTATGCGCGTCAGGAGCAGCATCGCTTCGGCATGCAAGGCGCGAACGACAACGGTCCGCTGCTCGCCGCGCTCGGCATTTCGTCGACGATCGACGACCGCCAGCTCTCCAGCATGGAACCGAACGGACCGAACACGTTCAACCCGTCGGCGAATAATCTCGATTCGTTCTACAAGAGCGGCAACGTGATGCGTCTGATCCGCCTCGACGGCATTCCTGCGTGGGCGAGCAGCACCGGCGCCTTCCAGGACGACACGACGCTGCCGACCGACATGTCGTATTACCAGAGCTATATGAGCCGCGTCGGCACGGAATCGAACGCGATCCGCGCCGCGTACTTCCCGACTCAATCGGCGAACTACTATCAGGTGACGTGGGAACCGAACCAGATGTGGACCGACACCGACGCCAACTTCGTCGCGTTGTATCAGGCGGTCTACCAGGGCATTCATTCAACCGATCCGCACGCGATGGTGATGGGCCCGGCCGATGCCTTCCCGAGCCTGACCACTTCGCACCTGAAGCGCCTCGCCTCGCTCGGCTTCGGCCAATTCATCGACGCGGTCGCCACGCACGGTTACTACGACGCGGGCACCTCGCCGTCGCATCCGCCTGAGCGCTACGACAGCGACCCGTCCACCGCCGACGGTTCGTTGCGCGGCCAGATGCGCAACCTGCGCGCGGAAATGGCCACCGACTACCGCACCGGCATGCATCTGTTCTCGACGGAAGCCGGCATCAGCTACGACCTTGGCACGTCGTACGGCCCGAACTATCCGAGCGCGAACGTGTTGTACGCACAAGCGGCGGTCGCGGCGCGCATGCACATCATCACGCTCGGCGAAGGCGCGGACCAGACCTACGTGTTCTACGGCGCGGACTATCCGGATGAAGTCGGCTACGGCACCTTCTTCGACCTGAGCGATGCGCAAGGCGCGTACGGCGCGACCAACATCAGCCCGAAGCCGGTCGCCATGGCGATCAGCGCGATGACGCACACGCTCGACGGCACCACCACGCTCGGTCCGGTGAACGGCACGCCGAACGGCGTCTACGCGTACGCGTTCCAGCAGGTAGGCAACGGCGCGGTTGTCACCGCCTTGTGGGCGCACAACAACAACGTGTGGAGCGCCAGCGCGGGCTTTAGCTCGACCTATAGCGTCGCGTACAGCCTCAACGTCGACGCGCCGGGCACGAGCGGCACCGTGAAGGTGGTCGACATGATGGGCAACGCGACCAATGCGAAGTACAGCAACGGTGTGCTGACGCTCAACCTGACTGAATCGCCGGTGTATGTGGTGTCGAACAATGCGTCGGTCGCCAAGGCCAACGCGACGACGCCGGTGGGATACGCCGGCATGTAAGACACGCGTTTGATGGACCCGGATTCGGGTACTCGGCGGACACGAAAAACGTCAGCCGGCTCATGGGCCGGCTGACGTTATTTTTTGGCTACTGGAAACAGGCACCGCAAGTCCGGCGTCGAAACGAGTCACTGTGTTACAGCAACGCATCAAACCTTGAGATTTGTCTTATAGCGAAGCAGGTTCCCGCTGCCTAGAATCCGCTACTCCTTTAAACAGTCAACAGGCCAGCACTCTCAGCAGGCGAGGTAAGACGTGAGCAATCCCTACCAGATGAACTACAGAACTCCGATCGCTGAAAGCTGGAACCACAACATTCCCCTCCCCACACCTGAAGCAGCAGAAGACGTCTCGTCGATGCTCGAACGGTTGAAAGCCGAATCGAATTCGCTGGAGTCGTACTTCACCGAACTCGAAAACGAACTCAAGCGCGTCCATCTCAAACGAAAGATCGTGGGCAAAAAACTAGGCGTGCTTTCGGAACTCGTCAAGGATGTCGACGCACTGCATGCGGAGCCCGCAGTAGCGGTGCGGACCGTAGCTGCCGGAGCCGAGACGCAGACCGCTTCGCGACGCTCGCGCAAGAAACAGATATTCGCCGTCGCCTCGATTATTCTCGTGGCGCTGGCGATTGCTTTCATCTCACTGGAAAAAACCGGTCAGATTTCTTGCGTGACTTGCGCACCGGGCAGGCTGCTGGGCCTGATGTAAGTTTCGCTGCGACCCAAGCCGGGCGAGTGTCCTAAAAACCAGAAACCCCAACATAAAGCGCTAAAACAGGCGCACACTAGCGTATTGCTCGTATGCGGAGCAAAAACCGCCAATTGGGGAGTCCATCATGGCAAAAGGTCAAATGCGCAGTAACCGCGAAGTCAAGAAACCGAAGCAGGCGAAGAAACCCCAACCCGCCACTTCGCCATCCGGCGCGCCGCCGATCCGCATAGCACCGAGCGTGACGGCGACCCAGAAAAAGCACTAACCGAGCAGGCCCGCCACGTACAGGCGGGCATTCTCCTCAACGAATTACTTCGAAATATCCTCCAACGCCACATCCCGTGTCTTCGGTCCAAGCATCCCAATGGCCAGCATCACCACCGCCATCGCTCCGGAGATAAACACGAACACGCCGTCCACGCCGAAGCGGCTCAAACATCCTGCGATCACGAACGCGGAGAACATCGCCGAGATCCGGCTCCACGAATAAACGAATCCCACGGCCCGCGCCCGGATGCTGGTCGGAAACAACTCGGCCTGATACGCGTGATAGCTATACGAAATAATATTTCCCGCTAGCACGAGACACACGCCCAGGCTCACCAGCAAGACCGTCTCGCGCGCCTGGCTGAATGCCAGCCCGCACACCACATTCACCGCCGCCATGCAGATGATCACCGTCTTGCGCTCGAAGCGGTCGGCAATCAGCAAGCCCAGCAACGGCCCGAGCGGCGCGGCAATCGCGATGATGCTCGCGTACATCAGACTCGTCGTCACCGTAATGCCCTGTTTGATCAGCAAGGTCGGAATCCAGTTCGCGAAACCGTAATACCCCATCGTCTGAAACACGTGGAAGATGATCAGCATCAGCGTGCGTTTGCGGTACGGCGGCACCAGCAGATCGCGAAACGCCGCCCGTGCGCGGACCGGTTCGGGCAAGGCCGGCTCCGGCAGCGGCCGTCCATACTCACGCTCGACGCGTGCTTCGAGCCGCGTCATGATCGCGTCCGCTTCGTCGATGCGGCCTTTCTGCGCGAGCCAGCGCGGGCTCTCCGGCAGACGCAGACGGATCCACCACACCACGATCGCGCCGACCACGCCGGTCAGCACGACCAGACGCCAGCCATCCAGACCGAAGTAACGATGCGGCACCAGCAGATACGACATAAACGCGACGATCGGCACCGCGCAAAACCCGACCGCTTGCGAACACGCCGACGCGCGTCCGCGCACATGCTTCGGCACGAGTTCGGAGATGTACGTGCCGATCGTGACGATCTCCACACCAATGCCGATCCCCGCGATGAAACGCCAGAGATTGAGCCCGAGCGCCGTGTCCTGAAACGCCATGATGATATTGGCCGCCGTGTACCAGAGCAGCGACCACGTGAAGATCGCGCGACGGCCGAAACGATCGGCGAGAAACCCACACGCGGCCGTGCCGATGAACAGTCCCGCGAACAGCGCCGCAATGAAGCTCGCCACACCGCTCGTGCCGAACAGCCCGTGCGTGGTCGCGGTGAGAATGCCGCTGCGCACGAGTCCCGGTGCGATGTAGCCGGAGAACATCAGGTCGTACAGTTCGAAGAAGAGCCCGAGGCTCAGCAGCATCACCAGCTTCCAGATCGAACGTGTGGCCGGCAGGCGGTCGAGCCGCGCGGAAATGCGCGCGCCGTCCAGCGCGATTTCGTCCGCTCGGCCGTCCGCGGATGCGCCCGCGCCGGAAGGTAATCCGCCGAGCGCGCCGGCATCGCCGACCGCCGTTGCATACACCGCTTGATTCGACGACTTCATCGTCTGTCTCCTTGATCCGGTCTCGCGCCGGATGAAATTGATTTGATTGCGTTCGATGCGTCGAGCGCAGCGCTCAGGCCGCGGCTTCACGCGGCACCTGCGTCGAGCCGCCGCCCAGCGCCGCGATCTGCGCTTCGTCGTAGCCCAGATCGCGCAGCACTTGCGCGGTGTGCTCACCAATCTTCGCGATCGGTTGACGCGGTTGCAGACGTGCGCCGTCGAGTGAAATCGGCAGCAGAGGCATGGCGGTTTCGCTGCCGTCGTCGAGCGTGAGGCGCGCAAGACCGCCGCTCTCGTTCAGGTGCGGATCGTCGAACAGCGCTTCGGGTTTCGTGATCGAGGCGAACGGAATGTGGTCGCGCTCGAACTGCGGCGCGAGCGCCGCGCCTTCGAACTGGCTCAGCGTTTCGCCGAGCGTCCGCAGCAACCAGTCGCGCGCCTGCACGCGGTCGTTGTTGGTAGTGAGGCGCGGGTCGGCCAACAGATCCGCACGGCCGAGAATCGCGCACAGCGCGCGCCATTGCCCGTCGCCGGTCGCGGCGATAAACATCTGCTCGCCGTTGGCGAGCGTGAACACGTCGTACACCGCCCATGCGCTAATGCGCTCGGGCATTGGCGCGGCGGGCACGCCGGTCGCGGCGAACTGCTGCATGTGCTGCGCGGAGAGCAGCACGCAGTTCTCGAACAGCGCGCTCTGCACCTCCTTGCCGCGACCGCTTGTACTCCGTTCATGCAGCGCGGCGAGCACGCCGATCGCGCCAAACATGCCGCCCATGATGTCGTTGACCGAACTGCCCGCGCGCAACGGACGGCCTACCGGTCCCGTCATATAGGCGAGGCCGGCCATCATCTGCACGACTTCGTCGAGCGCGAGACGGTGTTCATACGGACCGTTCAGGAAGCCTTTGTGCGAGACGTAGACGAGCTTCGGATTGCGCTCGCGCAGCGAGGCGTAATCGAGGCCAAGGCTCGCCATGCGGCCCGGCTTGAAGTTCTCGACGAACACATCGGCGGTATCGACCAGCTTGTGCAACGCGGCCAATCCCGCTTCGCTATCGAGGTCGAGCGCCACGCTCTTCTTGTTGCGATTGAAGGTGCGGAAAAAGCCCGCGCCGGTGCCGAGCAAACGACGCGTGCCGTCGCCGCGCGGCGGTTCGACCTTGATCACTTCGGCGCCGAGGTCGCCGAGAATCATCCCGCAGGTCGGGCCCATCACCATATGCGACAACTCGATCACGCGAATGCCCGCGAGCGGCAGCGCGCCGGACTGCGGCTGAGCCGCCGAAGAAGAAGTAGAGGAAAGCGGATTCATTGCAGTACCTGCGAGTCGGAGGATTCGAAACGTTGACGGGTGGCGCTGAACTGTTTCGGCAAGCCGGCGCGCGCCAGATAGCCGTACAGCGGTTCACCTGGCAAAGCATCGGCAAGCACGGCGCGCGACGCGAGCAGACGGTCGAGGTCGATGCCGGTCTCATAGCCCATGCTGTCGAGCATGAACACGAGGTCTTCGGTGTTGACGTTGCCGGTCGCGCCCGGCGCGTGCGGACAGCCGCCGAGCCCGGCGAGCGACGCGTCGAACTCGCGGATACCGTGCTGCAACGCGACCAGTGTGTTGGCGAGACCAAGACCGCGCGTGTCGTGGAAATGCAGCGAGTGCAGCTTGCCGCCCACGACGTCGCGCACCAGTTCGATGATCTCGCCGACCTGACGCGGCGTCGCTTCGCCGGTGGTGTCGCCGAGCGCGATCACATCGGCGCCCGCTTGCACCGCGGCGCGAGCGATCGCGGCGATATCCGCGTACGGCACCGCCCCTTGCAGCGTGCAGCCGAACACCGTCGACAACCCGGCGATCAGTTCGACGCGTCGGCCGCCCGCTTTCGACGTACCGTCGATCGACTCGCGCATCGCCGCGAACGCCTCGATCATTTCGGCCGGCGTCCTGCGCACGTTCGCGAGGCTATGTGCGCTGCTCACCGAGATCGGCGCGACGATGCGGTGCACGCCGGCTTCGAGCGCGCGTTGCGCGCCCTTCAGGTTCGGCACCAACGCCGTCACCATCAGATCGTCGTAGGTGAGCGCGTGGGCGATGACTTCGTCGGCGTCGGCCATTTGCGGCAGAAGCTTCGCCGGCACGAACGAGGCGACTTCCATATGGCGCACACCGGCGGCATAGGCGGCGTCGATCCAGCGTCGTTTGAACTCAGTGGGCATCGTGCGGGCGATGCTTTGCAGACCGTCTCGCATACCGACTTCGGTCACGACGACGCGCTCCTGAATGTCACTCATGGTCTTGTATCCCGGTCTTGAATGCCGCGGAGAATGCGGGGAATGAAGCAACTGAGTGACAGCGTGCCCGCGCATCGGCGCGCGGGAAAGTCTGCGTTGGCGACGCACTCCATCGCCGCTCGCGATGGCGGCTCAGGCAGGCGGGACGGGCGTGAGCCGTCGCAAAGGGGAAACCCTTAAGGGCTTTTCAGAAGGCCTTGATGCGCGGATGCCGTTGGATCCGCAGGCCTCGCCTCACACCGCGTTCAACAGATGATCGAGCAGATGCGATGCGGCGAGCGTGAGGGCCTGGCGGTCGCGCATGCAAATCACGAAGCGCCGTTCGGCCCATGCTTCGCGCAAGGGCACGGCGATGATGCCGTACTCGTCGGCGGCATGGCGGGGCAGCGCTTCGCGCGGCAGGATCGCCACGGCGAGGCCGGCCTGGATGAAACGATAGGCGGCGTCGAACGTCGACACGTAGGTGCGATAGTTGAGTTCGTGGCCCTTTTCCACCGCGATGCGCTGCATCAGCGCGTTCACCGACGCATTCGACGAAAGCCCGAGGTGATCGAACGCCAGCGTCTGCTCGAAGCTGATCGCGGCCTCGCCCGCGAGCGGATGATCGCGCGGCACGATCAGCGCGAGATGATCGGCGCGATAGGGCACAACGTCGAGACTGCCCATCGCCACGACGTCGCGGCAAATGCCGAGATCGGCGACGCCCTCTTCCAGGCCTCGCACGATTTCCGCGCTCACGCGCTCTTCGACGTCCACGCGAATTCGCGGGTTCGCCTTCAGAAACGCCGAAAGCGCCTCGGGTAGAAACTCGACCATCGACGACACGTTCGCCAGCACGCGCACGTGGCCGCGCGCACCGGCCGCGTATTCGCTGAGTTCGGCCTGCAAGCGTTCGTGGCCGCGCATGATGAGCCGCGCATGCCGCAGCAGCGCCTCGCCGGCGGCGGTTGCGCGCACGCCGCGCTGGCTGCGCGAGAGCAACGCGACGTCGACCAGCGCCTCGAGATCGGCGAGCCGCTTGCTGACCGCCGACGGCGCGATGAACTCGCGTTCGGCCGCGCGCGCGATCGTACCTTCCTCGCAGACGGCAATGAACAAGCGCAAGGTGACCTGATCGATCTGCCACATGAGCGGGCGTGCTCCCAAGGTTCGAAGTGGGAAAATTATGCCCGACGATGACGGCGGCTGAGGCCATCTCAGGGTATCCACCGCGGGAGTTGCTTGAACTGTCGAGTCGTGTGGACTGATTGGGCACCGGAGGCGCTCACCGCTGCGTGAGACGCTTAAACCACTTGCTCCGCCTGAGCTCATAACCGCGCCCGCACTTGCCGGGCTTTTCCAGTCTGGCTATGCTGAGGGGCTTGTCGGGCGCACGCATCTTTGCGGCGCGCGGCATCACGGCAGAAACAACAGAACAATTCTCCAGAGATAGCCATGTCCACCACCAGTCTTTTCCTTACCGCCGCTGGCGTCGGCCTCGCGATTGCCGCGCCGGTCGGCCCGATGGGCATGCTGTGTATCCGCCGCACGCTGACCGGCGGTCCGCGAGCGGGGCTTGCCATCGGTTTCGGCATCGCGACCGGCGACGCCGCCTATGGTTTGATCGCGGCGCTCGGCCTCGTCAGCATCTCGCAGTTCATGCTCGCGTACGACCGGCCCTTGCATCTGCTGGCCGGGTTGTTCCTGTTGTATCTGGGGGTGCGCACGCTGCTGCAGAAAGTGCCCGCCGATGCGTCGACCGGCGAAGGCAACGGCAAGCTTGCGCAAGTGGGCCGCGCCGGCGCGCTGCGCGCGTACGCGAGTTCCTTGCTGCTCACGCTGACCAATCCGCAAACGGTCATCATGTTCGCCGCGCTGTTCACGACGCTCGCCCCGCGCGGCGCGTTCTCATCGAGCATTGCGCTGACCACGGTCGGCGGCGTGTTTTGCGGTTCGATCGCGTGGTGGTGTTTTCTCGTGACCGTGGTGTCGCTCGCGCGTCATGCGATCGGCAGCAAACTGCGTGTGGCCATCGACAAGATTGTCGGGTTCACGCTGGCGGCGTTCGGCGTCGTGGAAATTCGCCGGGCGCTTTGAGCGGGCGTTGGAACACATCGCCTTGCGCTAGCGCTTTGGTTGCGGGTGCAGCCTCGCTTTCACGAGTGCCCGCGCGGCGCCACGACCACCACGCCGGCAATCGCCATCAACCCACCCCATAGCGTCGCGAGCCTCCTGGCGCCCGCCGACGCCTATCTGCAGCGTAGCGATTTCATGCGCGTGAGCCGCCATGAAATCGCCTCTCCGCTGACGTACTAGGTCGTCCACGCGAAAGGCGAGACCCGGCCTGAAGTACTGGCATTGATCGACCGTATGCATGCCGCTTCATACGCAAACGCGGCAGTTTTGCGACAATAGCGGCTTTCGCCGCGCCCCGGCGGCCTCGGCGCCGCTCTCCGTCGACCGTCGAAGGCCGGCGCGCCGGACTTGCCGCCCATAACCCGTCCAATTCACCCGACCGTCAGCGGTCCGCTCAATGGCACTTCCCCACATCGATCTGCTGTACTCCGTCTCCGGCCTGTTTGTCGGCTTTCTGGTCGGACTGACGGGCGTCGGCGGCGGCTCGCTGATGACGCCGATCCTGGTCCTGCTGTTCAACGTGCATCCGGCCACCGCGGTCGGCACCGATCTGCTGTACGCGGCCGCCACCAAGGCGACCGGCACGCTGGTGCACGGCCTGAAGGGCTCGGTCGACTGGCAGGTCACGCTGCGCCTCGCCGCTGGCAGCGTGCCGGCGGCCACCATCACGCTGATCCTGCTGCATCGTTTTGGGATGGACACGCCGGGCGCCGGCCGACTGATCCAGGTCGTGCTCGGCGCGGCGTTGCTGGTGACGGCGGTGGCGCTGGTATTTCGTCCGCAACTCGCGGCGCTCGGCGCGCGCAAGCAGCGCACGCCGCGTCAGGGACGCACGCTCGCGCTCACCATGCTGACCGGCGCGGTGCTCGGCGTGCTGGTGTCGCTGACTTCGGTCGGGGCGGGCGCGATCGGCGTGACGGTGTTGCTGCTGCTCTATCCGCTCTTGCCGACCACGCGCATTGTCGGCTCGGACATCGCGCATGCGGTGCCGCTCACTCTGCTGGCGGGCGCCGGCCATTGGCTGCTCGGCTCGATCGACTGGTCGATGCTGCTGTCGTTGCTGGTGGGCTCGCTGCCGGGCATCGCGATAGGCAGCTATCTGTCGTCGCGCGCGCCGGACAAGCTGCTGCGCAATCTGCTCGCCGCCACGCTCACGCTGGTTGGCGTGCGCCTCGTGCTGGCCTGAAACCGCCTGAAAAATATCGACGCACGCCGACGCAATCGCGCCGACGCAAACGTCCAGCGGCTATTTGAAGAACCGGCAGGTCAGATCGGACTCGAACTGCCTGATCCATTGACCGTGACGGTCATGATAGGACTGCGCCCAGCCGCCGCGCCGCACGGTGACGAGACGTTCGTGCGCCACATCGCCTGGATCCGCGCAGGCGCTGATGTCGAAATGCGCCGGTGCGAAACCGTGCCGCGCGCACACCAGTTCGAAAGCCGCCCGATCGCCGATAGGCAGATCGGTATAGCGCAAAGGCGAGGTTTCCATGGCGTTGACTCCGGTTTGCTATCCGTCACAGTACGCTTAGCAACGCGTCAGCAGTGTGTCACAGCGCACAGACGGACCGTGGCCGCGCCGCCGTCCCGTTCGAACGGCTGAAGCCTCATCATCGCCGCTTCAATAATCGCCAGATAAAAATTAAAAAAAGGCTCCGGTTTTTTGCCGGAACCCTGGTGCCACGTCTGCATCACGATGGCGCGTGACGGCGTGAACCGCCCGCGCCAGGTGCCGCAACCTGCTTACTGCTGCACAACGGTCAGCTTGTTCGACACCGACGTCACGCCGGCAACGCCCTTGGCGGCCTGGCCGGCAGCGTCGATCTGGCCTTGGTCAGGCACCGAACCCGTCAGCGTCACTGCGCCGCCACGAGCACGCACGGCGATGTTCGACACGTCGACACCTTGTGTCTTGGCCAGCGCGCTACGCACCTTGCGGCCCAGCTGGCTATTCGCCTTCTTGGTCGCCTTGGCGCTCGCAGCCGGCGCGGCGGTCGTGCCGGTTGCCGTTGCGTCGCTTGCCTGAGCGTACACATTGCACGCCACCACCATTGCCACAACCGAACCCAGCGTTTTCAGAAAACCGACCGATTTCATAGCTTTTCTTCTCCTTTGCTTCACATTGGACCGCATAGACAAGCGGCTTCGTTACGACTTCCGGCGACCATGCGAGGCGCACGCGACAAGGCGCGCGCGAGCGACGGCCGACTATGGCTGTAACACGATGTGCGAGAGGCGAGAGAGGCCGGTTGCCGTTGCCACACGCGATGACGGGCATGCAGTGCGGTACGAAAACCGGCAAGCCGCGAGGTCCGCCGACGCGCCCGGTTCTTGTATGTCGTGCCGGGTCGCGCCGCGCAAAACATCCGTTTGCGGCAGCGATGCACAATTTAATCTAGCCGGGCCAGAATCGCAAAGGGTTTAGTCGGGTTTAGCGATAGTCGAGATGCTTAAGATGCAAATCGCGTCAGCGTGCGGACTGTCTCGCCACGTTCACGATTTGTTACGGGTTTGTCGGCGCCGGTAGCCGCCACGCGTTTCGCCGGGCGGTGAATCTCAGGTACCATCGGCGCGACGCGCGCTGCCGCACCGCCGCGCGGCTTGCGCGCCGCGGTGCGCCGCCCCTGTTCACTTTCGACCGTAGCCGTCACGTCATCCGATGAAGCCAGCCACCGGCCGCAAAAGCCCTCCCCGTCTCGTTGCCCGTTTCGTCGCGATCTCCTGGCGCGATCTCGCGGTCTCGTTCGGGCCGATCCTGCTGATCGTCGCCGTCGCGATCTGGGTCGCCGTGCGGCTGATCCAGCCCGCGCCGCCCAGCACGCTGACCATCAGCGCCGGCCCCGAAGGCAGCACCTTCTGGAATGCCGCGCAAAAGTACAAGGAGATTCTGGCGCGCAACCGCATCACGCTGAAGGTGCTGCCGTCGGAGGGTTCGCTGCAGAATCTCAAGCGGCTGTCGGACCCGAAGTCGGATGTGGATGTCGGCTTCGTGCAGGACGGCGTCGCGCCCGGCCCGGCGGCTGAAGGGCTGATGTCGCTCGGCAGCGTGGCCTATGTGCCGCTCGCGATCTTCTATCACGGACCGACCGTCACGCGGCTTTCCGAATTCAAGGGCGAGCGGCTCGCGGTGGGCGCCGAAGGCAGCGGCACGCGCGAACTCGCGCTTGCGCTGCTCAAGGCCAACGGCATCGTGCCGGGCGGCGCGACCAAACTCCTGCCGCTCTCCGGCGACGACGCCGCCCAGGCACTCGTCTCCGGCAAAGTCGACGCGGCGTTCCTCGCTGGCGATTCGGCGCAACCCGCGGTGATGGGCAAGCTGTACCGCACGCCGAACGTGCAGTTCTACGATTTCTCGCAGGCCGACGCCTACACGCGCCGCTTTCCCTACCTGACGCAACTCGAAATGCCGATGGGCGCGTTCGACCTCGGCAAGAACCTGCCGTCCGCGCCGATTCACATGGTGGCGCCGACCGCCGAACTGGTGGCGCGCGACTCGCTGCATCCCGCGCTGTCGGACCTGTTGATCGAAGCCGCGCGCGAGGTGCACGGCAAGGCGAACATCATGCAGCGCGCCGGCGAATTCCCCGCGCCGCTCGCTCACGATTTCCCGATCAGCGACGACGCCGCCCGTTACTACAAGTCAGGCAAAAGCTTCCTCTACCGCATCCTGCCGTTCTGGCTCGCGAGTCTCGCCGACCGGCTGCTGGTGGTGGTCGTGCCGCTGATCGTGTTGCTGGTGCCGGCCTTGCGTCTGGTGCCATCGCTCTATGCATGGCGGGTGAAATCGCGCATCTATCGCTGGTACGGCGCGCTGATCGCGATCGAACGCAGCGCGCTCAGCGACCATTCGCCGAGCGAACGCGCCTCACTGATCGAGCGGCTAGACGCGATCGAGGAGTCCGTCAACGGTCTGAAGATGCCGCTCGCCTACGCGGATCAGTTTTACGTGCTGCGCGAGCATATCGGCTTCGTGCGCCAGCGGCTCACGCAGGCCCGCGACGCCCAGCGCGACGACGCCGCCAACGAAGCGGAAAGCGCGGAGAGCAATTCAGGCGAACATCGTGCGGAGCCCACACCGCCCGCCGCGAACGAAGCGGCCGAAATCGGCGAAACACGCGATGGCGGCGACGAAGGCAACGCCAAACCATATTGACGGGTGCAAGCCGCGGCTGCACCGCGTAAGATCATTACAATTCCGACGGTACAGCAGACGCGCCGTGCGGAACAGGCAATTCGGGAGACATTTATGACCGTTGGCATCGACGCCAGGCAACCGCTGTGGTTTTACGACTTTGTCTCGCCGTTTACCTATCTGTTGCTGGAGCAACACGACAAATGGCCGGGCTTCGACTTCGTGTTCACACCGGTCGTACTGAACGATCTCTATCGTCACTGGGGACAGCGGCCGGCTTACGGGGTGCCCTCGAAACGCACCTTCCTGTACCGGCACGCGCTTTTTCGCGCGGAGCAACTCGGCATTCCGTACAAGATGCCGCCGGCGCATCCGTTCGATTCCATGAAGCCGCTGCTGCTAGCCACCGCGGCGAACGGCGACGTCCAGTTCGTGCGCGAGATATTCCGCTTCATCTGGCGTGAAGGACGCGATCCGTCCACAGAAGCGGCCTTTGCCGAGTTGTGCGACCGCGTCGGCATGCCCGACGGTCCGGAGATCGTCAAAAGCGCAGCCGTGCTCGAGCAATTGCAGCGCAATACGGCGGATGCGATCGGCCTCGGCGTCTACGGTGTGCCGACCTTCTATCTGAACGATCAACTGTTCTGGGGCGAAGACGCGCTGCCCATGGTGCTTTACTGCGCGCGCACGCCGAACTGGCTCGAGTCGAGAGAAGTCAAACGGATCAGTTCGCTGCCGTCGGGGCTCGCGAACATTCAAACGTAGGCGATACGTAAGCGTCGCGCGGATAAAGCGCGCGCCGCACGGCGCTTACGTGGCTTTGTCGCGGCAAAACAGCCTTGCTGATGCCGGCCATACCGGGCCCGCTATGCCGCTACACCGCAAACGGGCCTAAGGTTATGACCTTCGCGCCATGCGCGTTGGCGCTGCGCGCTTGCGAGAATCTCGCGAGCGGCTCCGTAAGACGCCTCATCGGATCCGATTCGTTTGCCCCGCCTTGCTTAAACCATGGACGACACCGCCGCTTCCCTCGATATCTGGCTCGTGCGCGTGCTGCGCACGCTGCTGGTCGAGCGCAGCGTCACGCAGACAGCATTGCGTCTGAATCAGACCCAGCCCGCCATCAGCACCGCGCTGCGCAAACTGCGCGAAACGCTGAACGACCCAATCCTCGTGCGCGGCAAATCGGGCATGGTGCCGACCGAATATGGCGAATCGCTGCTGGCTGCCGCGCAACGCGTGCTGCGCGACGTGGACTTCGTGGCGACGCCGCACGGCGACTTCGATCCCGGCCGCTCGCGCCGCACGTTTCGCGTGGCCGCGCCGGATTATCTGAACGACTTCTTCATGCCGACGGTCATCGCGCAGTTTCGCGAGGCGGCGCCGCATGCGCGGCTCGAGATCGGTTCGCTCAGCCCTTTGCTCGATTATTCCGCCGCGCTCGACGCCGGCGAACTGGATCTGGTGATCGGCAACTGGCCGAAGCCCGAGCCGCGTTTCGAGCGCAGCGATCTGTTCTCCGACACCGTGGTGTGCATGATGCGCGCCGATCATCCGTTGACGCGCATGCCGTTGACGCGCGAAGCGTATCTCGCCGCGCCGCATCTCGCGCCGACGCCGTATAGCGGCGCGAGCAGCGGCGCCATCGACATCGGTTTCGCACGGGCGCGCGCCGAGCGCCGCATCGTCGCCACGCTGCCCTACTTCGGGCTGGTGCCGCAGACGCTGCTGCAATCCGATCTGATCTTCACGACGACGCGCCGCTTTGCGATGCACTACGCGGGCATGCTGCCGCTCGCGGTGATCGACGTGCCGATTCCGTTTCCGCGCATCAAGTGCTATCAGTTGTGGCATCCGCAGCCGGACCGGCCGAGCGATGTCGGCTGGCTGCGTACGCTCATGTCGCAGGTGTCGGATACGCTGGTCGCGCAGAAGGTGCGGCGTGCGAAGCGGGCGCCCAAAAAGGAAACGTCAGCCGCAACGGGCTGACGTTTTGAGTTTTGCCGTTCGATCGGCGCCGGTCGAGCGTCTCGTTCTGATTCGGTCTATTGCTCAGACATCAAACGCTCGCGCAGAACTGCTGCGTTGCGCGTTGCGCCACGACCTGTCGCGTGCGAATCTGCAACAACTCGGCGCACACCGCCACGGCAATCGCCGAAGGCGCCTTATCGACGATACCCGCCACGCCGATCGGACACGTCATCTCCACCAGCCGATCCAGATCCACGCCACGATCGAGCAGACGACGCTCGAATTTCACGCGCTTCGTCTTTGAGCCGATCATGCCGAAGTAGGCGAAATCGCGCCGCCGCATGATGCGCGCGGCGAGCGAAAAATCGAGCGCGTGGTTATGCGTCATCACGAGAAAGTAGGCGCCGGGCGGCGCGGCATCGACGATCGCGTCCGGCGTGTCGGTCGCTTCGACTTGCACGTTGGCGGGCGTTTCGTCGGGAAACAGTTCGTCGCGTTCGTCGACCCACTGGACCACGCACGGCAAGCTGCCGAGCAGCTTGATGAGCGCGTGCCCGACGTGCCCCGCGCCGAACAGCACGATATGCATCGGCGCCGGACGCGGCATCTGCACGGCGCTGTGTCGGCCGATCTGAACGGATGAAAAATCGTTCATGGCAATCATTCCAGTGAGTGTGTTGTTCACGTGCTTCTTTCCCGGCTCATTGCCGCGCTATAACCACGCTTATTGACGCGCCGCTATGGTTGCGGCCCGAACCGCGCCGACCGCCTTGAGGATTTCCTCGCTGGTCGCGGGTGCATTGAGCGGCGGATTGACCTTGTGGTCGCCGACTGCCGACACCGCATCGCGCACGGCGAAGAACACCGAGAACGGCAGCAGCAGCGGCGGCTCGCCGGTCGCCTTCGAACGATGGATGCTGTCCTCCGCATTGCGGTTCTTGAAGAGGCGCACGCGGAAATCGGGCGGCGTATCGTTGACGGTCGGAATCTTGTAGGTGGACGGCGCATGCGTCATCAGCTTGCCGCCCGGGTTCCACCACAGCTCTTCGGTCGTGAGCCAGCCCATGCCTTGAATGAACGCGCCTTCCACCTGGCCGACGTCGAGCGCGGGATTCAACGAAGCGCCCACGTCATGCAATGCGTCCGCGCGCAGCACGCGCATTTCGCCGGTCAGCGTGTCGATCACCACTTCGGACACGGCCGCGCCGTACGAGTAGTAGTAGAACGGCCGGCCTTGCAGTTTCGATTGATCCCAGTAGAGCTTGGGCGTCGCGTAGAAACCGTCCGACCAGAGTTGAATACGCGCGACATAAGCCTTCGCGATCACTTCTTCGAACGGCACGATCATTTCGCCGACCACGACGCGGTCATGCATGAAACGCACTTCCGACGCGCTCACGTTCCCCGCGCCGAAACGCTCGGCGGCAAACGCCGACAGACGTTCGCGCAACTGGCGCGCGGCGTCCTGCGCGGCCTTGCCGTTCAGATCGGAACCCGTCGAAGCCGCCGTCGCCGACGTATTGGCGATCTTGCTGGTGTCGGTCGCCGTGACGCGAATGCGGTTGAAGCCAATGCCCAGTTCATGCGCGACGACCTGCGCGACCTTGGTGTTCAAGCCTTGGCCCATTTCGGTGCCGCCGTGATTCACCAACACTGAACCGTCGGTATAGATGTGCACGAGCGCGCCGGCCTGGTTGAAGTGCGTCACGTTGAACGCGATGCCGAACTTGACCGGCGTCAGCGCCATGCCCTTCTTCAGGATTTCGTTGTTCGCGTTGAACTCGTTGATCGCCGCGCGACGTGCGCGGTATTCGCTGGTCGCTTCGAGTTCGTCGATCAACTCGTGAATCACGTTGTCTTCGACGATCTGGCCGTACGGCGTCTGGTTACGCTCGGTCTTGCCGTACAGATTGCGGCGGCGCACGTCGAGCGAATCCTCGCCCACCGAGCGCGCGACGTTGTCCATGATGTATTCGATCGCGAACGCGCCTTGCGGACCGCCGAAGCCACGGAACGCCGTGTTCGACTGCGTGTTGGTCTTGCCGCAGAAGCCGTCGATCGTCACGTCGGAGAGCCAGTACGCGTTGTCGAAGTGGCACAGCGCGCGCGTCATCACGGGACCGGACAGGTCGGCGGAGAAGCCACAGCGCGAGGTCATGTCGACCGTCACGCCGTCGATCACGCCCTTGTCGTCGTAGCCGACTTCATACGTGTAGTGGAAGTCGTGGCGTTTGCCCGTGACCATCATGTCGTCGTCGCGGTCCGGACGCAGTTTCACAGGGCACAGCAGCTTCCATGCGGCAAGCGCGGCGCAGCACGCGAACAGACCCGATTGCGATTCCTTGCCGCCGAAGCCGCCGCCCATGCGGCGGCACTCGATCAGCACGTTATGCGACGCCACGCCCAACGCATGCGCGACCATGTGCTGCATTTCGGTCGGGTGTTGCGTCGAACAGTAGACGTGCATGCCGTCGTCGTCCTTCGGCACCGCGTACGAAATCTGGCCTTCCAGATAGAACTGCTCCTGGCCGCCGAGCAGCATTTCGCCTGCTTCGCGATGCGCGGCGCGGGCGATTTTCGTGTCCGCTTCGCCGCGCGCGAGTTTCATCGGCGGCAGGACGTGCTGGTTCGCGGCGCGCGCCTGCTGCGCCGTCAGGATCGCCGGCAGTTCCTCGTAGACGATGTCGGCGCGGCGCGCGGCGAGACGCGCGGTGTCATGCGATGTTGCGACTACTATGAAGATCGGCTGGCCGATGTATTGCACGAGGCCGTCGGCGAGAATCGGATCGTCGCCGTGGATGATCGGGCCGACGTCGTTGACGCCCGGGATGTCGTCGGCGGTGAAGATCGCGACCACGCCCGGCGTGGCGCGCACCTTGTCGAGCGATATCGAGACGATCTTCGCATGCGCTTTCGACGACAAACCGAGCGCGGCGTGCAGCGTGCCGGCAAGCGTCGGGATGTCGTCGGTGTAGGTCGCGCGGCCGCTCACGTGCAAATGCGCGGACTCGTGCGGACGCGAGACGTGGACCTGCGTAAAGTCGTCGAGCTCCTTGAGGTCTTTCAGGAACGGTTCGGCATGCTGATTCATTGTGTGTGTTCTCCGTATCCGTTGGGCTTCTGCTTAGACGCCTGCAGGCGCGCACGCCGCTGCGACCGCGCGCACATCGAGCGCGCTCTTGGGCAGCGGATTGTTCGGCCGCGTTTCGAGCCAGAAGCGGTACAGCGTGTTCTTCGCCGATTCGAGGCGGTAGTTGCTGGTCGCGCGCATGTCCGAGAGCGGAGCGTAGTCGTTGCCGAGCGCGAGCATCGCGGCTTGTGCCGTGGCTTCGTGCCATTCGGCATCGCGCAACACGGCTTCGGCGTGCGTCGCGCGTTTGGACGTGGCCGCCATGCCGCCGAACGCGATGCGCGGATCGCGAATCACGTTGCCGTCCGCGATGAACGAGAACGCGGCGCACACCGCCGAGATATCAGAATCGAAACGCTTCGAGAGTTTGTAAGAGCGGAACTGCAGGTTCTTGCGAACGCCAGTGCGCGACGGCACTTTCAGGCCGACGACGAACTCGTGCTCAGCCATGTCTTTCTTCTGATACGCGAGGTACAGATCTTCGAGCGGCATTTCGCGCTCGGTCTCGCCGCCCCGCACGATCACGCGCGCGCCGAGGGCGATCAGGCCAGGCATCGAATCGCCGATCGGCGAACCGTTGGCGATATTGCCGCCGAGCGTGCCGGCGTTTCGAATCGGCAACGATGCGAAACGCTGCTGCATTTCGAACAGTTCCGGGTACTGCTTGACGATTTCCGTGTAGGCCTTTTCGACGCTCACGCCCGCGCCGATCTCGATCCATTCGTCGTTGGTTTCGAGCTTCTGCAATTCGGCGATCTGTCCGACATACACGATGTTGCCAAGGTCGCGCATCATCTTGGTGACCCACAGGCCGATGTCCGTGCTGCCGGCGAGAATGCGCGTGGCCGGTGCGGCTTCCTTGATCTTCGCGAGCGCCTCGATTGTGCGCGGCGCGTCGAATTGCTGGCCGGCGTGCTGGTAGTGGAAGGTGTCCTTGCGCTCGATCGTAGCGAGCGTTTTCGACAGCGCTTCGATGTCGACCGGCGCCTTCGGCGCGGGCGCTTCGAACATGCGCACTGCCGCGTCGACGATCGGACGATAGCCCGTGCAGCGGCACAGGTTGCCGGTCAGCGCGTTGCTGATCGCGTCGCGCGACGGCACGGTCTTGTTCGCGCAGCTATGTTCGTGACCGTGCTTTTCGTACAGCGACCACATCGACATGATGAAACCCGGCGTGCAGAAACCGCACTGCGAGCCGTGGCACTCCACCATCGCTTCCTGCACCGGATGCAGCGAGCCGTCCGGTTGACGCAGGTCTTCGACCGTGTAAAGCGCTTTGCCGTCGAGCGTCGGCACGAACTGGATGCAGGCGTTGACCGCCTTGAAGTCGACGCCGCCTGCCTCGTTGCGCTCGCCGATCACGACCGTGCACGCGCCGCAGTCGCCTTCGGCGCAGCCTTCCTTGGTGCCGGTGCAATGCGCGTCTTCGCGCAGATATTGCAGGACGGTGCGGGTGACGGGCGCGTCCTTGATCTCGCGGATCGCGTTGCGGTGGTAGAAGCGAATCGGCTCAGTCATGTCTCGTTACTCTCGAATGTTCTGTGTCCGTGGGGACCTGCAGCAGTGATGGTTCGAAAACTATCACCGTCAATAAATACAACCCATAGCTCGGACCGCATGCGGGACATATCCGCCAAACGATATCGAGATGAGTTTGGAAGGCGGTTGGCTTATGGTGATTAGGAAGTTTTGCAGTGTTTTAAAATTTAATGAAGCAAAACGGACATATTAAATTGCGGTAGTTTGGTCGACTGAGCTCAAAAATTAGGCACTAAAGGGGCAAAAACAGACCACTATATGGCTCCCGAAGCAGCTTTTCGTCCGACGAATTATTAAGCAAGTCCTGCAAGAGAATCGGTTCCATGGGAAAATCACGCCTTCCCGCCGATTTCAAGTCTCGTTTTCCCCATGTCCACCGACTCAGCGACACCTCGCACCGAATTCGCGACGACCATGCAGATCATTCCGGTCGTCTTTTTCACGTTTCTTTGCTATCTGACGATCGGAATTCCGCTGGCCGTGCTGCCGGGCTACGTTCACGACGACCTCGGTTATAGCGCCGTGCTGGCGGGTGCGGCAATCAGCGTGCAATACCTGGCGACGCTGGCGTCGCGGCCGCTGGCCGGCCGTTCCGCGGATACGTTGGGGCCGAAGCGGACTGTGACAATCGGCTTGTTGGGTTGCGGTGCGAGCGGGGTTTTGTTGCTGCTGGCTGTGCTGTGCGGGCGCTGGCCGGTGGTGAGTCTTGGGCTTTTGGTCTGCAGCCGTCTTGTGCTGGGCTTCGGCGAGAGCCTGTGCGGCACGGGTGCGATTCTCTGGGGCATCGGCCGGGTGGGCACCAGCAACAATGCTCGGGTGATCTCGTGGAACGGTATCGCGACGTATGGCGCGCTGGCAGTCGGCGCGCCGCTCGGCGTGGCGATCGCGCATACGGTGGGCTTTGCCGCGCTGGGCATTCTGGTGATTATGCTAGCGGCGCTCGGCTTCTACCTCGCCCGCCCGATCGCGCCGGTGCCCATCGTGCACGGCGAGCGCATGTCGTACCGCAGCGTTTTCACACGCGTACTGCCGCACGGCCTTGGTCTTGCGCTCGGCTCAGCCGGCTTCGGTTCCATTGCTACCTTCATCACGCTGTTTTATGCCGCGAAGCATTGGCCGAACGCGGCGTTGTCGCTGACGGTCTTCGGCACGCTGTTCATCGGCGCGCGCCTGCTGTTCGCCAATACGATCAAAACCTACGGCGGCTTCCGCGTCGCGATCGCTTCGTTTTCGTTCGAATGTGCCGGCCTGCTGATGCTGTGGCTCGCGCCCGAACCGCATATCGCGCTGGCCGGTGCGGCGCTGACCGGCTTCGGCTTCGCACTGGTGTTCCCGGCGCTCGGCGTGGAAGCAGTCGGACTCGTGCCGCCGGCAAGCCGCGGCGCAGCCTTGTCGGCGTACTCGGTGTTTCTGGATCTGTCGCTGGGGATTACCGGGCCGCTGGCCGGCTACATTGCCGGCGAGTTCGGCTACGCGCAGGTGTTTCTGTTCGCGGCGGTTGCGTCCGCCGCCGCGGTCGGCCTCTCGACCATGCTTTATCTGCGCAATGCGCGGGCGCCGGGCTCGCCTGCCATCACCTGAATTCGCAGCCGAACAATGGGATGCGCGGCGGCCGTCATTCGATGCCGCCGCACCAAACAACCCGCACAGTTCACACAGTCCACGCTATGCGCGCACACGCGCATTCACCTCTTCGCGTGAACCTGCGCGCCGTTAGCGCGCTACCGCGCGCGCACCGCCCGACAACGATTTCTCCAGCGCCGCCACACCGGCCGGCAGATCGACCGCCGACCCCAGATCGACCATCGTGCGGCCGAGCGCGTGCAGTGTCCTGAACAGGTTGTGCTCACGGCACTGCTCGCCCATCTGACCGATGCGCACGATCGGCAATCCGAACGAGCCCGAAATCTCCACCTGATGATGCCGCGAGATATGCCCGCAGATATCGCCAGGGCTCAAACCGGCCGGCACTTCGATCCCGACCACCGAGTTCAGCCGGCAAGCCTGCGGCGCGTATAGCTTGAGCCCGAGCGCGGAGATTCCCTCCTGCAGCGCCTGCGAGCATTTCAGATGCCGCGCGAAACGCTTCTCCAGCGTCTCTGCGCACACGAGCCGCAGCGCCTCGTGCAATGCCAGCACGCCGGACACCGGCGCCGTGTAGTGATAGCCCGCGTTGTGCCAGAAGTTCTCCGCCAGCGACGCGTCCAGACACCAATGCGCGTTCGGCGCCGTGCGCGTTTTCACGCGCGTCCAGGCCGCGTCGGAAAACGCGATCAGCGAGACGCCCGGAATCGACGACAAGCCCTTCTGCCCGCCCGTGATCACCGCGTCGATGCCCCATGCATCCATTTCGAGCGGCATGGTGCTCAACGTGCACACCGCGTCGACGACGACCAGCGCGCCCGCCGCCTTGGCAAGCGCGGCGATGTCCTTCAGGTGGTAATTCCACACTGTATTCGACGTCTCGCCCTGCACCACGGTCACGACTTCAGGGCGCTCGCGGCGAATCGCCTCGGCCACTTCGTCGAGACTCGCTACCGCCCCGTCCGCGACGTCGAGCACGCTCACGTGCGCGCCGACGCGCCGCCCCATTTCAGCCATCCGTTCGCTGAAAAAACCGTTCTTGATGGACAGCACGCGCGTGCCCTCCCAAGCGAGGTTGGAGATCGCCATTTCCATCGCGGCCGAGCCCGGACCCGCCACGCCCAGCACCCATTTCGACTTGGTCTGGAACACGTAGCGCGCCATCGTCTTGACCTGGCCGATCACCTTCACCATCGTGGCGCCCAGGTGATTGATGACGATGGTGTTGGCCTTGGCGACGGCCGCGGGAATCGGCACGGGGCCGGCGCCCATCATCAGAAGCGGCTCTTCGGGAAGAATGGCGTCGAGCGATTCGACAACCGGGCAGGGCACGATGGAAGCAGCGGAAGTGAATGAGGAAGTCGGCATGATGATCGGTACGTGAATAACGGAACGCCAGGGAGCAAACGGCCTCGCCGGCAGTAACGCCGGCGAGGCCGCGTGTCCGATCATTCACTGATCCGCGCGATTGCGCAAGTTTTTTGACTGTGCTTATGTGCGCGAAATTTCGTGCAGCATCCGCGCAAATGACAGTTATTTAACCTTGGTCTTGTCGAGATTCTTGCCGGTCGCGGCATTGAAGCGCTCCACCAGTTCCTCGATCAGCTTGCGCATGGCGCGGCCAATCTGCCGGTAGTCCGACTCGTTGAGGTTCGCGAGCGACACCCGTCCCGAAGGATGTTGCGTGCCGAAGCCAAGGCCCGGCAGCAGCACAACGCGTGCTTCGCGGGCGAGACGGAACAGCAGTTCGGAAGGCTCCGTGTTCTTCAGCAGCCAATCGACGAACTCGCGTCCGAACATCCGCTCGCCGAGGAATTCGACGTCGAGTATCGTGTAGTAGTCGACCTGGTTGGGATCGTCGTCCTTGAACGAAATGCCGACCTCTTCGTAGAGCGCCTGCTTGCGCTTGCGAATCAGCCGCTTCAACGCGTTCTTGTAGGCGTCCGGCGTGTCCATCAGCGAGAACAGCGAAAACAGCACCATCTGCACCTGCTGCGGCGTCGACAAACCAGCCGTGTGATTCAGCGCGACGGTGCGGCTGTCGGCCACGAGGCGGTCGATGAACTTGAGCTTGTCCGGCTCCGTCGTGATCGACTCGTAACGTTCGTGCAACTGCTTCTTCGCGTCTTTCGGCAAATCGGCGATCAGCTTGTCGAGCACGTTGTCGCGATGCGTCGCGATCGTGCCCAGACGCCAGCCGGTCGCGCCGAAGTACTTCGAGTACGAGTACACGAGAATGGTGTTCTTCGGCGCAAGCGCGAATAGCGAGACGAAGTCGTCGGCAAAAGTGCCGTACACGTCGTCGGTCAGCAGGATCAGATCGGGCCGTTCCTTGACGATGTCGGCAATGTACCGAAGGCTTTCGTCGTCCATTTTCACCGAAGGCGGATTGCTCGGATTCACGAGAAAGAACGCCTTCACCTTCGGATCGCGCAGCTTGTCGAGTTCCTTCTTCGAATACTGCCAGCCGTTCGCCACGTCGGCTTCGAGATTCACCACGTTGAGCCTGTAGTCGTTCAAACGCGGAATTTCGATGTACGGCGTGAAGATCGGCATGCCGAGCGCGATCGTGTCGCCGGCCTTGATCAGGTGGTTCTCGCGCATCGTGTTGAAGATGTACGTCATCGCCGCCGTGCCGCCTTCCACCGCGAACACGTCGAACTCGCCGACAAAAGGATGGTCGCCGATCATCTCCTTACGCAGATACTGCCCGACGATCAATTCGGACAGCTTGAGCATGCGGTCCGGCACCGGATAGTTCGAAGCGAGAATGCCCTCGCACATTTCATACAGGAAGTCGCCCGCCGAGTATCCCAACTGGTCGCGCACATACGACACCGCGCCGCGCAGGAAGTCGATGCCCGCCACGCCCTTGTTCTCGCGCAGGAACAGATCGAAGCGCTCTTCGAGACCCTCGCGTCGCGGAAAGCCGCCCACGCCTTCCGGCATGTAGGCAAACGAGCGCTCCGATTCGCGCATCGCAAAGAGGCCGAGTTGCCAGAAGCCGTGGCGCGGAATCGTCGCCAGAAAATTGGGGTTGCCGCGGCCGGCGTTGAGCATCGATGCATTGGCGGGCCGCTCCACGGCGGCGCCCCCGGCCGCCTTGATCAGCTCGTCCTTCAACTCGAACGGGCTGAGCGCGGCCATGCCTGCTTGCGCCATATCTGCATGCTTCTTGTCGCCCTTCTCTTTTGCCATGATGCGTTCTCCAATGAGTCAAGTGAAAGACGCCGGCGCGGCGATGATCGCTCGATGAGCGCCGGCGCGAGAGATCGATTGCGCCCGCGCTAGACGAGCCCGACCACGAGCGGCCCGAGCAGCGTCAACGCGACGTTCGCGATGGCATACGTGATCGCGAACGGCACAGTCGGCACAGCGCTTTCCGCCTTGTCGAGGACGCCGCCGAATGCCGGATTCGCGCTGCGCGAGCCGGACAGCGCACCGGCCAGAATGGCCGCGTTGTTGTACTTCAGCACGTAGCGGCCGAACAGCATGGTGAGCAGCAACGGAAACAGCGTGACGAATACACCGAGCAGGAAAATCGTGATGCCGAGTTGCTTGACCGTCACCACGGCCTGCAAGCCGGAGTTGAGCCCCACTACCACCACGAATGCCGCCAGACCGAAATCCTGCAGCAGCCGCGAAGCCGCCGAAGGCATCACGCCGTACATGGGATGCTTGCCGCGCATCCAGCCGAACAGCAGGCCGGCCAGCAGACAGCCGCCGCCCGAGCCGAGCGTGAGCGGAATACCGCCGACGTTGATCACGATCAGCCCGATCAGCAAACCGAGCACGAGGCCGACGCCCATGTAGATGAAGTCGGTTTTGATGCTGTACGGCAACTCGTAGCCGGCGGCTTCGACGGCGCGCTTGGTGTCTTTCGGCGAACCATAGAAGGTGATGACGTCGCCGTGCTCGAGTTCGGTTTCCGGCAGAATCGGCAACGGCTGACCGGCGCGCGAAATACCCTGGATGTAGACACCGTGGCGCATATCGCGGTCCACCACTTCTCGCGCGGCGGCGATCGTGGTGTGATTCATGCCTTTGCGCGTGAACACGCCCTGGCGCGTCTGCATGACCACACCGACGTCCTCGACGGTGGCCACCTCGCCGCCGCTCGCGCCGAATGCGACCACGGCTTCACGGCGGCCCACCACCAGCACCACGTCATCGGGCTTCAATACGAGGTCGGGCGCCGGGTCGAGTTGCTGGCCATCGCGCTTGATCCGCTCGATCGTCAACAGGTCCTGATGCTGCGTTTCGACGGCCTTCACCGTTTTCCCCGCGCTGACGTCGATCTTGTACGCGCGGCCGACCATTTCGGGTAACGCGGAAAGCTGCCCCGGCGCGACGGACGGCGCGCCTGATGTCAACTCGCGTTCCGCCTGGATCGCGGCGTCGCGCAAACTTTGGCCCATGAATTTGGGCAGAATATTCACGCACACGATGATCGCGCCCAGCGAGCCGAACACGTAGGTCACCGCGTAGGCGATCGCCACATCCGATTGCAGCGACTTGACCTGATCGGCGGGCAAGCCGAGGCGCGCGATCGCGTCGCCCGCCGTGCCGATAATCGCCGACTGCGTGAGCGCGCCGCCCGCGAGCCCGGCGGCGAGTCCCTTGTTCAGATGGAACAGCTTCGCGCAGATGACCACCGTAACCAGCGCGCTGACCGCCAGAAACAAGGCCATCGCGATCTCGCGCAGCGTCTTGCGGTTCAGCGAATTGAAGAACCCCGGCCCGGAGTCGTAGCCGACCGCGTAGATGAAGACGGCAAACATGACCGACTTCACGCCGTTATCGATCGTCACGCCCGCCTGACTGATCACGACCGCGGCCAGCAGCGACCCGCCCACGCCGCCCAACTGGAACTTGCCGAAGTTGATCTGCCCGATGAAGTAGCCGACTGCGAGCGACAGAAACAGCGCAATCTCGGGTGATTTCTGAAAGATGTGATGTAGCCAGTCCATCGTGCCCTCGCTGAATAGTTGGCGATGCTGAGTACTTTACTGACTGCGCGCTGTGCACACGGAGCGCCATCGTGTCGCGCACGTCCGGCACATCTGCCCGCCTAGTGGAATTTCCCGGCGAGGCCGACCACTACCGGCCCCATCAGCGGCAACAGAATGTTCGAGAGTGCATACGTGATCGTGTAGCCGATCACCGGTGTGGAATTTCCCGTCACGCCGACGAGTGCGCTGATCGCCGGCGTGCTGCATTGCTGGCCGGCAATCGCGCCGAGCAGCATGGGCGCCTCGAGCTTGAGGAACATGCGGCCGATCCATAACGACAGCAGTCCGGGCACGAGCACCATCAGAATTCCGGCCACCGGCAACGCGAGACCGTATTCACGCACCAGCTTGATGGCGTCCGGTCCCGCCGACAGCCCCACTGCCGCGATAAATGTGGCAAGACCGAAGTCCTTGAGGATTTGCGCGGCCGCCGAAGGCAGCGAACCGATCAGCGGATACCGCGAGCGGATCCAGCCGAACATCAGTCCCGACAGCAAACAACCGCCGCCGGTACCGAGCGCGACCGACACGCCGCCCACCCGTCCGCCGAGATGGCCGATCGCCATACCGACCAGCACGCCCAGAGCCAGATAGACGAAGTCGGTTTTCTGCGTCGCGACGAGTATGTAGCCCAAACGCTTCGCGCCGCGTTCGACATCGGCCTTTGCGCCCACTAGCGTCAATACGTCGCCACGATTCAGTTCGGTGCCGGGCAGCGCCGGCACCGTGGTTTCGAGCCGCGTAACCGCCGCGATGTAGACGCCGCGGCCGTTTTCCGGCGTCGCCTGTTCGCGCACCTGCGCGATGGTCCGGCCGTGCAGATCGCGGCGCGTCAGCACGGCATCGACCTTTTCGGCGATCACGAGGCCGAAGTCCGCGCCGCTCACTTCGTCGCCGAGACTGGACGCGGCCGCCACGATCGCTTCACGCCGCCCCGCCAGCAGAACGACGTCGTTGGGCGCGAGCGTCAGTTGCGGTTCGGCCGGCACGTTCGCGCCGTTGCGCCGCACGCGCTCGACCGTCAGGTTGAAGCCGTACTGCTGTTCGAACGCCTGGATCGTCGCGCCGGCCGCCGCGCCGACAAAAAACGCCCGCCCCACCAGCGCCGGCGCAGCCGCGCGCTGGCCCTCGCCGAACGAGCCTTCGCCGCCGAGCTTGCGCCACACGCGCTCGGCTTCCTCGCGCAGATTGACGCGCAACAGCAGCGGCGCGAACTGGCTCGTAAAGAGCACGATGGTGATCAGGCCGAACAGGTAGCTCACGCTATACGCGGTCACGATATTGGCCTGCAGCCGGACCGTTTCCGCGTCGCCGAAGCCGAGCTTGGCAATCGCCTCGGACGCCGTGCCGATCACGGCCGATTCCGTTGCGGCGCCGGCCAGCAAACCGGCCGCGGTGCCGGCATCGAGCCGCATGACGGTCACCGCGATCATGATCAGCGCCAGCACCGACACGATCTCGACCACCGACAGCAGCCCATAACGCCAGCCGCGGCCGATGTTGGCGAAGAACTGCGGCCCGCCGGTAAAACCCAACGCGAAGATGAACAGCGCGAAAGCGATGTTCTTCAGATCGGGGGCGATGCGCGCACCCGTCTGGCCCAGCAATAACGCGACGATCAACGTGCCGCACACGCCGCCGAGCTGAATCGGACCGATGCGGAACGAACCAATGAAATATCCAATTGCAAGGCTTGCGAACAGCGCGATCTCCGGTTGAGACGTCAGCAATTCACCGATCATGTTGGCTCGCCGATTGACGGGTTTATTAGCAGGAGACTGAATAACCATTCGAAAAATTCGAATAGATTAATTCGTCGCAGTATGACGCACGCTTTACTCAACCCGCATCACGAATGAGTGAAATTTAATTTATGGCAATGAAATGACGCGAAATGCGCCCGAGCTGATTTGCCGCACTGCAGCGGCACGCATTGAAACAGTCTTCCGATAGCTCGACAGTCACTCTTTCCTCGCGAAGTCGCCTTGCGCCTTGAAAAAGACATCGTCTGCTGATGGTCAATTTAAAACAGCATGAGCGAACATGCTTTTTTGGAACTGCGTTTTTTAATGAATATTGTAATTTTGTGTGGCTGTCAATATTATTTTTAACTCGCGTTTCGCTTGACTTCGCAAAACAATGATTTTTAGCAAAGGCGAATGGATTGGCAATGCAGTGCGTGCGCGAGGCTAACCTATACTGGATCGCTCACTGCCGCGTCATGAGTCCGTTTCTTTAGCGCCGGCATGCATTCTTCGGAGCCCGACATGCGCATGATCCTGTTCAGCAGCCGCCAATACGACCGTGACACATTCACCGAAGCCAATGCCACGCATCGCTATGAGTTGCACTGCCAGGAGTCGCACCTCGACAGCGAGACGGCCATTCTCGCGCAGGGCTACGACGTGGTGTGTCCGTTCGTCAACGACAACGTCGACGCGGCGGTCCTTGCGCGGCTTCATGCCGGCGGCACGCGCATGATCGCGCTGCGCTCGGCGGGTTTCAATCACGTCGACCTCGCCGCGGCTGAGCGCCTCGGCATCACGGTCGCGCGGGTGCCGGCCTATTCGCCGCACGCGGTGGCCGAACATGCGGTCGGCTTGATTCTGGCGCTGAATCGGCGGTTGCCGCGCGCTGTCGCACGTACGCGCGAAGGCGACTTTTCGCTGCACGGTCTGCTCGGTTTCGATCTGCATGGCAAGACCGTGGGCGTGATCGGCACCGGCATGATCGGCCGCGTATTCGGGCGCATCATGGCGGGCTTTGGCATGCAGGTGCTCGCGTACGATCCGGGCAAGCCCGCCGCCGATCTGCTCGCGCTCGGCGCCCGCTACGTGCCGCTCGACGCGCTGCTCGCCGAGTCCGACGTGGTCAGCCTGCATTGTCCGCTGGTGCCCGACACGTACCATCTCATCAACGGCCCCGCGCTCGCCAAGATGAAGCGCGGCGCGATGCTGATCAATACGGGCCGTGGCGGCCTAGTCGAAAGCAATGCGCTGATCGGCGCCCTGAAGGACGGCCAGCTCGGCCATCTTGGGCTAGACGTGTACGAGGAAGAAAGTGGCCTGTTCTTCGAGGATCACTCGAACTTGCCTTTGCAGGACGATGTGCTCGCGCGTCTGTTGATGTTCCCGAACGTGATCGTCACCGCGCATCAGGCGTTCTTCACGCGCGAGGCGATGAACGAGATCGCCCAGACCACGCTCGATAACGTCGCGGCCTGGCAAGCCGGCACGCCGCGCAATGTGGTGCGCGCGCCCGCCTAGACGCCGCCGGTGTTCAGCGGCGTCGCGCGGATCACGGTGCGCGCGTCGTCCGCGGCGCCGCAGAGTTCGCGCAGCAAGGTCGCCTCACGTTCGTGTACTTCCACCGGAAACCAGCGCGCGCCCGCATCGGCCAGATAGCGCGCACGATGCTGGCCGTTGCGAAACGCCACCACGCCTTCGCGCTCCAGTCCGAACCAACCCAGCAGACCCGGCGCACGACGCGTCGAGATGGTCACGTACGGCATCTGCGGAATACGCGGATTCTCCGGATCGAGAAACTCGCGAATGCCGCGCGCCTTGCCCGAATGCCATTCGGCGACCGGCTTGAGCACGTAATCGGTGTTGTCGCGATCGGCGCACGCGAGCAGCTTGCGTACGTCGACGAGCACGACCTGATGGCGCGTGCCGTCCGTGACGAAGACGCGTTTCAGGCGCACATGGTCGTACCATGGATGCTCTTGCAGAGGCACGGTCCAGACCGTTTCGGCACAAGCCGGCGCGGCGGCTGACGATGAATTGGACAAGGGCAAAGGCAGGCTCGATAAGCTGGCGAAAAGACGCCAGCGTGTTAGGAGAGCGCTTACGCTACGAGCCGATTGTGTAAGAAGCATGACAGACCACGGTATTAATTACTCTGCATGAGCACACTGCTCACAACCCCGCAATAAGCGGGCAGACGCTGATGACTTCTACGGTGACAACGATGATAACCACGCAAAATTTCAACGACCACGTGCGCATCGAAGCTAACCAGGATATCGGCGTGGCCACGATCGTCCTTGAGCGTCCCGCGCGTCGAAATGCGGTGGATCGTCCTGTCGCCGAGGCGCTCAGCGCCGCGTTCGCCCGCTTCGAGGCGGAGCCGGCCTGGCGCGCGGCGGTGCTGTTCGGCGCGGGCGGCACCTTTTGCGCCGGCGCGGACCTGACTGCTCTCGCCGACGACACCCGCCGCAACGAACTGCACGCGGACGGCAGTGGCCCCGGTCCGATGGGACCGACACGCATGAGCTTCAGCAAACCGGTGATTGCCGGGATTGCGGGCTATGCGGTGGCGGGCGGGCTGGAACTGGCGGCGCTGTGCGATCTTCGAGTCGTCGAAGAGGACGCGGTGCTGGGCGTGTTCTGTCGACGCGTCGGCATTCCGCTGATCGACGGCGGCACGATCCGCTTGCCGCGCCTGATCGGACTGTCTCGCGCGCTGGACCTGATCCTGACCGGCCGTGCGGTGAGTGCGGAGGAAGCGCTCAGCTTCGGTCTTGCCAATCGTGTCGTACCGAAAGGCACGGCACGCGCGGCGGCCGAGCAATTGGCCGCCGAACTGGCCGCCTTTCCGCAGGCCGCACTGCTCGCCGATCGTCGTTCGGTGCTGGAAAACAGCATGCTCGACGATCTCGCCGAAGCGTTGCGCCGTGAAGGCGCCGGCGGCTATCAAGCGGTTTTCGACGAGGGCGTGGCGGGCGCGGCACACTTCGCGCGTGGCGCCGGCCGGCACGGCAGTTCGCTCGGTCCCAATGACGGCGGCCGCTAAATACGCAGCGCGGCTCGCGGTCGACAGCGGTTTTCAGCAAAAAACAACATCCGTGTCGACGGTCAGCAAGCCCGTTTTGACTTAGGTAGAATCCCCTACTGCTTTACCCCCTGCACGGCGCACGCGTTTTCGCCCCGAAAGCGCGCGCCGGCCGCGCGACGCCTCCCGTCGCGCCGATTCACGCTCCTTCGCCATGCCTTTACCCCTGCTTGCTCTTGCCGTCGCCGCGTTTGGAATCGGTACCACCGAATTCGTGATCATGGGGCTGCTGCCCGATGTCGCGCGCGACCTGTCCGTGTCGATCCCGGCGGCCGGCATGCTGGTGTCGGCGTATGCGCTCGGCGTCACCATCGGCGCGCCGATCGTCGCGATCGCCGTCGCCAACATGCCGCGTAAAAAGGCGCTGATGAGCCTGATCGGCGTGTTCATCGTCGGCAATCTGCTGTGCGCGGTTGCGCCGGGCTACGCGGTGCTGATGGCCGCGCGCATCGTGACGGCGTTCTGCCATGGCGCGTTCTTCGGCATCGGCTCGGTGGTGGCTGCGGGCCTCGTCGCGCCGAACCGCCGCGCGCAAGCCATCGCGTTGATGTTTACGGGCCTCACGCTCGCCAACGTGCTCGGCGTGCCGCTCGGCACCGCGCTCGGCCAGGCGGTCGGCTGGCGCGCCACGTTCTGGGCGGTGACGGGCATCGGCGTCGTCGCGGCGGCCGCGCTCGCCGTGTGCCTGCCGGCGAAGATCGAAATGCAGAAAGCGAGCCTCGTGCGCGAATTCAGCGTGTTGAAGAACCCGCAAGTGCTGATGGTGCTCGGCATCAGCGTGCTGGCGTCGGCTAGCCTCTTTTCCACCTTCACCTACATCACGCCGATTCTTGAAGACGTGACCGGCTTCACGCCGCACGCCGTCACGCTCGTGTTGCTGCTGTTCGGCCTCGGCCTGACGGTGGGCAGCACGCTCGGCGGCAAGCTCGCGGACTGGCGGCTGATGCCCTCGCTGGTGGCGTTCCTGCTGGCGATCGTCGTGATCCTGACTATTTTTGCCGGCACCATGCATGCTGAGATCCCGGCGATGATCACGATTTTCGTGTGGGGCATTCTGGCCTTCGCGATCGTGCCGCCGCTGCAAATGCTGATCGTCGACCGCGCGAGCCATGCGCCGAATCTGGCCTCGACCTTGAATCAGGGCGCCTTCAACCTCGGCAATGCGACGGGCGCCTGGCTCGGCGGCATGGCGATCGGCGCGGGCGCACCGCTCACGACGCTGCCGTGGGTGGGCGTGGCGACGTCGATCGGCGCGCTGGTGCTGACGCTGTGGTCGGTGTCGATCGACCGGCGTGCGCAACGCATGGCGATGGTGGGTTAAGCGCTCCTTTTCGCGGTCCTCTCAAACCGCACGCAGGTGCGGTCGACTCACGGCCGTAGTAGCATCTCGGCCGATGAAAGTCATCTTCACTCGCGATTTCCTCGCTTTGATCCTGAGCGTCGCCGTCGTCGGACTCGGCAGCGGCGCGACACTTCCCCTCACCGCCCTCGCGCTCACGCAAGCCGGTTACGGCACCGACGTCGTCGGCCTGCTGACCGCCGCGCAAGCGGGTGGCGGGCTCGTCATCGTGCCGCTCGCGGGATGGATTACCGCGCGTTTCGGCGGCCGCCAGGTGATCGTCGGCGCGGTGCTGGTAGTGGCGTTCGCCACCGCGCTGATGCAGCTCACCTCGAACCTGTGGCTGTGGGCCGTGCTGCGCGTGCTGTGCGGCGCCGCGCTGATGCTCCTCTTCACGATCGGCGAAGCCTGGGTCAACCAGTTGGCCGACGACGCCACGCGCGGCCGCGTCATCGCTATTTACGCGACCAACTTCACGCTGTTCCAGATGGCCGGTCCGGTGCTGGTGAGTCAGATTGCCGGCTTCGCGCAATGGCGCTTCCTGATTTGCGGCGCGATCTTCCTGCTGGCCCTGCCGATGCTCGCCACGATCCGCAAGACCCCGCAAGCATCCGAGGATGAGCACTCGGCGCACGGCAGTTGGCGTCGTGTTTTACCGCAGATGCCCGCGCTCGTGATCGGCACCGGCTTCTTCGCGTTGTTCGACACGATCGCGCTTTCGCTGCTGCCGCTCTTCGCCATGTCGCACGGCATGACGAGCGAGGTGGCCGTGCTGTTCGCGTCGGCGTTGTTGCTCGGCGATACGACGATGCAATTTCCGATTGGCTGGCTCGCCGACCGGCTTGGACGGGAGCGCGTGCATATCGGTTGCGGTGTGGTCGTCGTGGCGCTGTTGCCCTTGCTGCCGTGGGCGATCGCCTCGCCGTGGCTGTGCTGGCCGCTGCTATACGTGCTTGGCGCGGCAGCCGGTGCGATTTATACGCTGTCGCTGGTTGCCTGCGGCGAACGCTTTCGCGGTGTCGCACTGGTGTCCGCGAGTTCGCTGGTGGGCGCCTCGTGGAGCGCGGCGAGTTTCGGCGGCCCGCTGGTGGCTGGGGCGTTGATGAAGGGCGTCGGGAACGACGCGATGGTCGGCGTGCTGCTCGTAGCTGCGTTGGCGTTTCTGGCGGCGGTTTGGTGGGAAAGACGGCGCGCGCCCGTGCGAGTCGCGGGTTGATCGGCTGATCTTCATGCAGCACTGCGGCGTCGGCAGCGATGCGATCGCCGATCTGCCGCTCTCCGCTGCTTTGGCGTTTTTCGCGGCGGCTTTGAGAGAGGCGGCGGGTGCGGATCGCGAGGTGGGATCGCGGGTCACAGTTTGCGGCACGCAGTCGGCGGTTCGCTGATCGCCGATCGCCGATCGATCAACAGTCTCTGGCGCAGCGCAAGATGATGCGCGAACAACAAAACGGGGAAGCCACTGATCGCGGCTTCCCCGTTTTTTGTCATGCACGCTGCGAGCGCCTCGGAACCTGTCCGCATTTTTGTGTGCGAGGCGGTTAGCGGATTTAGCCGCGTGCGTTGGTGAAGCGCTCGCCAAACAGGATGGCAAACTGGTTCATGGCTGATTTCCAGTCGAAGGTGGTGCGTACGGACTTTGCCAGCACGTTGCGAAGCGCCAGCCACAGCAGCTTGATGGCCGCCTCGTCATTCGGGAAGTGACCACGGGTCTTGATGATCTTGCGCAGTTGCATGTTCAGACTCTCAATGGCATTTGTGGTGTAAATGACCCGGCGTATCTCCGGCGGAAACACAAAAAATGGCGTGACGTTTTCCCACGCCCGCCGCCAGGATTGCACGATAGTCGGATACTTCGTTCCCCATTGTCCTTCGGCAAAGGCCTCCAGCGCCTGCCGCGCGGCCAGCTCGTTCACAGCGGTATAGATGGGCCTGAGCGCGGCAGCGACGGCCTTGCGATCCTTGTAGCTCGCGTACTCCAGGCTATTGCGCATCAGGTGCACGATGCAGGTCTGCACGGCCGTACGCGGGTACGCCGTGCCGATCGCTTCGGCCAGTCCCTTCAGGCCGTCGACCACGGCGATCAGGATGTCCTGGCAGCCGCGCGTTTTGAGCTCGTTGAACACCTTGAGCCAGAACTTTGCGCCCTCGGTCTGTTCGATCCACAGGCCGAGCACGTCGCGCTGGCCGTCAGCCTGGATACCCAGCGCCAGATAGACGGCCTTGTTGCTGACCACGCCCTCGTCACGGATCTTCACGCGCAGCGCATCGAAGAACACGACCGGGTACATCGGCTCGAGCGGACGGTTCTGCCAGGCGAGCGTTTCGGCCATCACCTCGTCGGTAACCGAGCTGATGAAATCGGGCGAAACCTCGGTGCCATAGGTTTCGGCCAGAAACGCCTGGATCTCGCGCACACTCATGCCGCGCGCGTACATGGCGATGATGCGCTCATCGAAACCGGTGAAACGGCGCTCGTGTCTGGGGATCAGGATGGGCTCGAAACTGCCGTCACGATCGCGCGGCAGATCGACCCGCAGCGGGCCATAATCGGTGAGGAGCGTCTTGCCGCTGGCACCGTTACGTTCGTTGCCCTGGCCGTCGGGTTTGGGCTGACCCGCCGGGTAGCCCAGATGCATCTTCATCTCGGCGCCCATCGCGCGCTCGATGAGTGCCTTGTTGAATGCCAGCATCAGGTCCTGAACCTCGTTGGGCGTCATCGGGCCTTTGACCAGGTCATCAAGCAGACCTTCCGGCAGGGCAGGCAGCGGCCCTCGGGCCGCTGCCTGAGAAGCGACGGTGCGTTTCTTCTTCATCGGCATATCCATGACTTTTACCTCTCATGATATCCCTCGCCCACAAAATTACGGATAGGTCCGCGCCTCGCCCGCTATGAAGGCGTCACTTCAACGCCGGCAAAATCTCTCCGACACACGCGCCAAAACCCACACGATAACCGTCACCCTGGCACCATCCGGCGAGCGTCAGTTCATCTCCGTCCTCAATGAAACTGCGCGTGCCGCCTTCCTGCAAATTCAACGGCTTCTTGCCGTTCCACGTCATTTCCAGCAGGCTGCCGAACGAATCTTCCGTCGGTCCGCTGATCGTGCCCGAGCCCATCAGATCGCCCACGCGCGTATTGCAGCCCGATACCGTGTGATGCGCGAGTTGCTGGGCCATCGTCCAGTACATATGCTTGAAGTTGGTCCGCGAAATCGTGCTCGCCTCTTTCGCCTGCTGCGGGCGCAGCCTCACTTCCAGCGTGATATCGAACGCATGCTCGCCCTCATGACGCAGGTACGCGAGCGGCTGCAATTCCTGCGCCGGTTGCGCGACGCGGAACGGTTCGAGTGCGTCGAGCGTCACGATCCACGGCGAGATCGTCGTGGCGAAACCTTTGGAATTGAACGGACCGAGTGGCACGTATTCCCATTGCTGAATATCGCGCGCGCTCCAGTCGTTCAGCAGCACCATGCCGAAGATATGCGCTTCCGCATCCGCGCACGCAACCGGCTCGCCCAAGGCATTGCCCGCGCCGATCACGAAGCCCGTTTCCAGTTCGATATCCAGCTTGCGGCACGCGCCGAACACCGGACGATCCTGATCCGGCAGTTTCAACTGCCCATTAGGACGACGCACCGGCGTGCCGCTCACCACTACCGACGACGCCCGCCCGTTGTACCCGATCGGCATCTCCGACCAGTTCGGCAGCAGCGCATTCTTTGGATCGCGGAACATGGAGCCGACGTTCGTCGCGTGCTCCTTCGACGAATAGAAATCGGTGTAGCCAGGAATCTGCACCGGCAGATGCAATTGCGCATCGGCCTGGCGGATCAGCGCGCGGCCGCGGAGTTCGGCGTCGTCGCGCAACGTCGCGTTATCGCGTGACAGCAGCTTGCTCAACTGAATGCGCACGCCGCGCCAGGCGTCACGACCGAGTGCGATGAAATCGTTCAACGCGTCGCGCACGAACACGCTGTTGCCCGCAGCCGACGAAGGCACGCTCAGCAGACCCGCGCTTTCAAGCGCGGCCAGATCTACGATGCCGTCGCCGATCGCGACGCCCACGCGGCGAGTCGCATTCAGGTGGTCGCTAAACACGCCGAACGGCAGATTCTGAATCGAAAAATCGTTGGTCGAATCGTTGGCAGACTCGACCCAACTCTTGCGCGACGGATCGAGCGTCGCCTGAAGATCGCTCAATGCGTTCATCGTTGCTCCGGGTTGAAGTGTTTCGTGAGACCTTGCCAGCACTCGTAGTAATGCGCCTGCAATTGCGCCGTTTCGAGCGCGAAGCGGGTCGGCTTGATCAGCGTGCGGGTTTCGAACATGAAGGCCATCGTGTCGCCGACTTTCTTCGGCGTCGACGTATCGCTGTGCGAGGCTTTCTCGAACGTCTCCGCATCGGGACCATGACCCGACATGCAGTTATGCAACGACGCGCCGCCCGGCACGAAACCTTCGGCCTTGGCGTCGTAGACGCCGTGCACGAGGCCCATGAACTCGCTTGCCACATTGCGATGGAACCAGGGCGGACGGAACGTATCTTCGGCGGCGAGCCAGCGCGGCGGGAAGATCACGAAGTCGATGCTATCGACACCCGGCGTGTCGGTTTGCGATTGCAGCACGAGAAAGATCGACGGATCCGGATGGTCGAAGCTGATCGAGCCGATCGTGTTGAAGCGGCGCAGATCGTACTTGTAGGGCGCGTAATTGCCGTGCCACGCGACCACGTCGAGCGGCGAATGGCCGATGTCCGCGCGCCACAGGTTGCCGTTCATCTTGGCGACGAGTTCGAAATCGCCTTCACGGTCTTCGTAGGCCGCGTGCGGCGTGAGGAAATCACGCGGATTGGCGAGGCCGTTTGAGCCGATCGGACCAAGATCCGGTAAACGCAGCAACGCCCCGAAGTTCTCGCAGATGTAGCCGCGCGCCACGCCGTCCGGCAGACTCACCGCGAAACGCACGCCGCGCGGAATCACCGCGATTTCGAAGGGCCCGACGTCGAGCTTGCCGAACTCGGTGGCGATGTGCAGGCGTCCTTCCTGCGGCACGATCAGCAATTCGCCGTCGGCGGTGTAGAAGAAGCGGTCCTGCATCGAGCGGTTCGCCGCGTACACGTGAATCGCGCAGCCGGTCATCGACTCGGCCGCGCCGTTGCCCGCCATCGTCACCCAGCCGTCGATGAAGTCGGTTGGCTCGGCCGGCATCGGCAATGCGTCCCAGCGCAACTGGTTGGGCGGCGTCGGCGGCACCTCGGCGAAGTTGGCGACGAGCCGCTCCGAGGGCAGTGGCGTGAACGGCATATGCACTGCCGCCGGCCGAATCCGGTACAGCCACGAGCGGCGATTATGGCCGCGCGGCGCAGTGAACGCCGTGCCCGACAGTTGTTCGGCGTACAGACCATAAGCCGCGCGCTGCGGCGAGTTGCGGCCTTGTGGCAACGCGCCCGGCAAGGCCTCGGTGGCGAATTCGTTCGCGAAGCCCGACTGATAGCCGGGCTCGATTTCGAGCCGCGAGCGGCCGTTGTGCGGCGTACGGGTTGGGGTATCCATGCTAGGTTCTCCGTTGATACTCGATTTCGTCATTTCATGCGGTCCGCGGCTCCGGCGACTGGCCGCGTTGGCGCGTCGCGGCGGCCAGCGCGATCACCAGCAGCGCGGAGCACAGCACCGGCAGGGCGGCCGCATGAAACAGCGCGGCGTTCGACCAGTTCAGCGCGATCAACTGGCCGCCGATCAGCGGCCCGATCACCGAGCCGATCCGGCCGATGCCGAGGCTCCAGCCAATGCCCGTCGAGCGCAGCGTGGTCGGATAAAAATGGCCGGCCAGCGCGTTGACCGCCGGCTGTCCGCCGACCACGCAGAAGCCGCCCGCGAACACCACGAGCAGCAGCCAGGGCAACGCATGCGCCACCGTGCCGATCGTGCCGACCGCCAGCGCCGCGCCCGCGAAACACACGAACAGCACGCGCACAAAACCAAAACGTTCGATGAACCAGCCGAGCAGCAAGGTGCCGACCACGCCGCCCGTCTGCAACACCGTGCCGACGATCACCGCCGTGCTCGGCGAATAGCCGGCGTCGCGCATCACCGTGGGCAGCCAGTTCGACAGGAAGTACAGATCGATCAGGTTCATGAAACTGATCGCCCACAAAATCAAGGTTACCGGACCGCGCCCGGCGCGGAACAACTCGGCGACCGGCGCGCCGCCGTTGCCCTTCTCACGCACGACGAGCCGTGTGTTCGCGTCGATCGGCAGCGCCGGGTTGAACTTCGCGAGCCAGCGCAACGCGCGCTCGCTGCGGCCTTTGAGAACGAGGAATTGCAGCGACTCCGGCAACGCAACAAGCATCGCCAAAGCGAGCAGCAGCGGCACCGCGCCGCCAACCCAGAACACCGCGCGCCAGCCATAAGCCGGAATCAGCGCCGCGCTGATAAAGCCGCCGAGCGCCGCGCCCAGCGTAAAGCCGCACGACACCAGCATCATGCGCTTGACGCGATGCGCGGGGGTCGAGAATTCGCCGACCAGCGCCATCGCGTTCGGCATGATGCAGCCGAGCCCGAGACCGGTGATGAAGCGCAGCGCGATCAACGCGGGGATGGTGGTGACGAAGGGCGTGGCCAGCATCGACAGCGCGAAGAAAAACGTCGACCCGATCAGCACCGGACGGCGCCCAATGCGGTCCGCCAGCACCGACAGTCCGAGCGCGCCGAGCAGCATGCCGAACAGGCTGGCGCTGAACACCGGACCGAGTGCCGCCTTCGACACATGCCATTCGCCGATCACGCTCGGCGCAACGTAGCCCATTGCCTGCGCGTCGAAGCCGTCGATCACGAGGCACAGCCCGCACAGCACAAGCAGCAGCAACTGGAATGCCGGGTGATGCGTTTCGCCGAGCACCTGCTCGACTTCGATCACATTGGCAGCGGCCGCGGCCGGTTTCGCGCTCATTGGGTCGTCTCCTGATGCTGACTGGATGGTTTGTTCGGTGGTTGCGATGGGGCCGAACACTGCTGGAAAGCGCCTGTGATCGGCACCTAAGCTGCATGCAAGGCACAAGCTATCACGCGATGGAAGCCGCATCGCAATTTACGTATAGTAAAACGAATTACGTATAGTGAAATCAACGTAAACCCTGAAACGTCGCCTGAAAGCCCCGGACGGCCCGTCGGCACAAGCGTTGGCCGGATAACGTTATGAGCAATTTGTTCATGTGAGCGCGGTTCAGACTGCTACCATCAATGGATGCGCCTCACTACCGCCATCCATACGCCTACATGATTCCGCCGACCATCCCCAACCTCATCGCCCGCTCCGCCGATCATCCGTTTCTTTGCGAGCATCTGGTGATGGGGCAAGGCTTGCATCACGACGTCGCGTTGGCGCAATTCGACGGCTTCGAACTCGCCAGTGCCTATGAGCCGATCTTCGATATCAGCGTGCATGCGTTGGCGCAGTCGCTTTCGTCGGGGGTCGAAGGGGTGGACCGTTTCGGCGATGAACTCGGCTTCCAGGCCGTCACGCACCAGGTCGACGCGGCGCCGTTCGACGTATTCGATCCGTTCGACCGCATCGCCGACGATCAGGAACTGGTCGCGCTCGACCGCATGTCGCGTGCGCTGCATGCCATCAATTTCTTTGGCGCCCAGCGGCATGGTCTGCTATTTCTGCGCGTGCACGAGCGGCTGCTCAAGAGCGTGAAGTACGACCACGGGCGGCATTTTTCGAGCGTGCTGGTGTCGTTCGGATTGAACCCTTCGCGGGTGGTGATCGAGCTGCCCGCAGCGGCGGTCGCGCACAAGACTTTTCTCGGTTATCTGACCAAGAGCTACCAGCACTACGGCTTCAAGGTGGCGGGCAATCTGTCCAATGCAGGGCAGATTCTGTCGGTGTCGGAGACCGCGCGGCTCGACTTTCTCAAGATGGATGCAGGGACCGCTTTGCGCGATGCCACGGTTAAACCGCTAGTGGGTTATGCGGGCCGGCTGCGAATCCCGCTGATCTTCAACCGCGTGGTGGATGAAACGCAGTTCGAGGCTTTGCAGCAGTACGATGTGCGCTTCGTGCAAGGGCCGCTGTTCAATGCGCATTATCACGACCGGGCGGTTTGAGGAGCGCGTTGACCTGGTGCATTGACAAACGCGCGCCGCTCGCGTCAACCGGTATCGCCTAAACGCCGCGCAACCGCCTTCAGCCGCGGCGCGACGTTGTCACGAAACACATCCTCTCCCATCGACGACGCCGGCCCGCTGCAACTCAGCACCAGCCAGCGCCCGTCGCGCGGCTCGCGAAACGGCACGGCGACCGCGTTCACGTCGTCGTGCCACGCGCGGAACGAATAGCAGCAGCGCTGCTCGGCGAAGGCGGCGATTTCCTGCTCGGCGTCGGCGACCAGTTCGGCGCCTGCCTTGCCCGCCGCTTTTTTCAATTCCGCCAATAACGCGGCGCGCACGTCGAACGGTTGCACGGCCAGATACGCGCGGCCCATCGAACTCGTCAGCATCGACAGTTTCGAACCGGACGCCAACCCAAGCGTCAATGCGGTCTCGCTGCGGATCGTCTCCAGATAGATCATGTCGAGCCCGTCGCGGCAACCGAGCGACACTGCGGCGCCCACGTCGCGTGCGAATACGCGCATGTGCGGGCGCGCGAGTTCGAGCGTGTCCGTACCCGAAAGCAACGCGAAACCGAGCGACAACACGCCGGCGTCGAGCGCATATTTCCCCAGCGTTTCGTCGAGCCGCAGATAACCGAGCACAGTCAGCGTATAAGCAAGACGGTTGACGGTCGCCTTCGGCAAACCCGTGCGTTCGACGAAATCGCGATTGCCGAGCATCGTTTCGCCCGGCTTGAACGCGCGCAGCAAATCCAGCCCGCGTGCCAGAGCGACGACAAATTTGCGCTCGTCGAGCGGTTCGGAGGGAGTGGATGTTGGCGTCATGGGGTGATACACTCGGACGTGGTTTGCAAAACATTGTTTCGCATAGCGGAACTCAAGTCAAGCGCAAACACGTTTCCGTCAAGCAAGGAATCAGGAGATAAGCCATGGCCGAGGCCGCGCAGTTTCACTGGGAAGACCCGTTGCTGCTGGATCAGCAGCTCACCGAAGACGAACGCATGGTGCGCGACGCCGCCGCGGCTTACTCGCAAGACAAGCTGCAGCCGCGCGTGCTCGAAGCGTTCCGTCATGAAAAGACCGACATCGAGATCTTTCGCGAGATGGGCGAACTCGGCCTGCTCGGCCCGACCATTCCTGAGCAATACGGCGGCCCCGGTCTGAACTACGTGGCGTACGGCTTGATCGCGCGCGAAGTGGAGCGCGTCGATTCCGGCTACCGCTCAATGATGTCGGTGCAGTCGTCGCTGGTCATGGTGCCGATCTACGAATTCGGCTCGGAGGCGCAGAAGCAGAAGTACTTGCCGAAGCTTGCCACCGGTGAATGGATCGGTTGCTTTGGTCTGACCGAGCCGAATCACGGTTCCGATCCAGGCAGCATGGTCACGCGGGCCAAGAAAGTCGACGGTGGCTATTCGCTGTCGGGCTCGAAGATGTGGATCACCAATTCACCGATCGCCGACGTGTTCGTCGTGTGGGCGAAGCTCGAAGAAGATGGCAAGGACGCGATCCGCGGCTTCATTCTCGAGAAGGGCTGGAAAGGACTGTCGGCGCCGACCATCCACAGCAAGGTGGGTCTGCGCGCGTCGATCACCGGCGAGATCGTGCTCGACGAAGTGTTCGTGCCGGAAGAGAACCGCTTTCCGGAAGTCAGCGGTTTGCGCGGTCCGTTCACCTGTCTGAACTCGGCACGCTATGGCATTGCCTGGGGCGCGCTCGGCGCGGCGGAGTCGTGCTGGCACACCGCGCGTCAGTACGTGCTCGATCGCAAGCAGTTCGGCCGGCCGCTCGCCGCGAACCAGTTGATCCAGAAGAAGCTTGCCGACATGCAAACCGAAATCACGCTCGGCCTGCAAGGCGTGCTGCGCCTCGGCCGCATGAAGGACGAAGGCACCGCGGCCGTTGAGATCACCTCGATCATGAAGCGCAATTCATGCGGCAAGGCGTTGGACATTGCACGGCTCGCGCGCGACATGCTCGGCGGCAACGGCATCTCGGACGAGTTCGGCATCGCGCGGCATCTGGTGAATCTGGAAGTGGTGAACACCTACGAAGGTACGCACGACATCCACGCGCTGATTCTCGGGCGCGCGCAAACCGGCATTCAGGCTTTTTTCTGAAGGTTTTCTGAAGAACGGATCGCGCGGATTGCTCCGATTGCGGCAGGTTTGCGCAGCGCGATAAAAAAGCCAGTTCATTCGTGAACTGGCTTTTTTTCATCCGATCGAGAGCACCGTGGCTAACGGTGCGCTTCGCGGCGATACAACCTTTTACTTTTTCGGCTGCGGCGTCATGCGCAGATACGGACGCAGCGCCTTATAGCCTTTCGGGAATTTCTGTTTGATGACTTCCTCGTCCTTCAGCGACGGGACGATCACCACGTCATCGCCCTGCTTCCAGTTGCCCGGCGTGGCGACCGAGTGGCTATCGGTGAGTTGCAGCGAATCGATCACGCGCAGCACTTCGTCGAAGTTGCGACCGGTGCTGGCCGGATAGGTGATGATCAGGCGCACCTTCTTCTTCGGATCGATCACGAACAGCGAGCGCACCGTGAGCGTCTCGTTGGCGTTCGGGTGAATCATGTCGTACAACTCGGCGACCTTGCGATCGCCGTCCGCGAGAATCGGGAAGCCGACATTGGCGGCTTGAGTCTCGTTAATGTCTTTGATCCACTCTTTGTGCGACTCGGCGCTGTCCACCGACAACGCGATGGTCTTCACATTGCGCTTGTCGAATTCGTCGGCCAGCTTGGCGGTCAAACCGAGTTCGGTCGTGCAGACCGGCGTGAAGTCGGCGGGATGCGAGAACAACACGCCCCAACTATCGCCCAGCCATTCGTGGAATTTGATCGGGCCGACACTCGACTGCTGTTCGAAATCCGGCGCGATATCGCCAAGACGTAGACTCATTGTGCATCTCCTATGGGTTTGGACATTGCCGCACGAGCATTCACACGCGGCGCCCCGCAACGATAAAGCATACGGGGGTGACGGTGTATGACGAACCAACATCGCGTCACTACTTTATGCGTTTTTGTAATTTTCACCGATTTAGTGGAAACTTTGCGGGACAGATCAACTCCATCTTAAGCAAACTTTGTCTGCACGTTGTGCGGTGGTGGCGTTGTTTGTGGCTATGCTTCAAGCGGGAACGGTTCGTGCGGAGTTGTGAACCAACCGAGCCCTGCGCTCGCCAGCGGCCGTTTCTTTGGTTACGATTCACGCGTGGCGTGAGACGAAGGGGAGCTGTCAATGTCGGAAATCAACAAGGAGAGATTGATGTCGGATATCAAAACCGTCCTCGCGGACGCTGAAGATCTGCTGAAACAGGCCGCGAGCGCCACCGGCGAGCGCGCTTCGGAACTGCGTGAAACGGCGCTGACGCGCCTGAAGCAAGCCAGGGAAAAGGCGGCCGACGTTCAGGTCGTGGTGGTCGAAAAAGGCAAGAAGGCAGCCCGCGCCACCGACGACTACGTGCACGAGCATCCGTGGGCGTCCATCGGCATTGCCGCTGGCGCCGGTGTGCTGCTTGGGCTGTTGATCAACCGCAAGTAAAACACTGGCAATGTCGCCGGGCATTTCTCGTCCGGCGCACCAGCGAATCGAGTTGACCGGCGCATGCCTGGCCGGTCCGCTTCTTCTGGCGCGCGCGCGCGCCGGTTAGGCCTTCACGCGCAACGCCCACAGCCATGACGATCGAAACACAATCGCAGCGCGGAGAACATAGTCCGTTGCGCCGCATAATCGGTTCCGTGTTTGCCATTCTGCAAACGCGGCTGGAACTGGTCGGCATCGAACTCGCAGAAGAGAAGGACCGTTTGCTCGCCGTGCTGTTCCTCGGCCTTGCCGCCATGATGCTCGCCACCATGGCCTTGATCGCGCTGACCGCGTTGATCGCCATCGCCTTCTGGGACACTTACCGCTGGCAAGCGCTGGCCGGCATCACCGCGGTCTACGCGATTGCCGGGCTGACCTGCGCGCTGAAAGCGCGCAGCGGTTTGCGCAATGCGCCGATGGTGTTCGAAGCGACCCTCGCCGAGTTTGAAAAAGACCGCGACGTGTTCCGCAAACCGTGAGCCGGGAGACGCAACCGCGTGGCACTCGCGTCCTGCGTCTCTTTGGTTCTGCGTCTCGCTTAACAAGCTTGCGCGATTTGCAGCGCCGTTCCTCTGCTCCACTTTCACTGCCGCCGACACGCCATGAGCCAGAACCATTCCGATACCGCGTTCCGTAACAAGCGCCATCAGGCCAAAGATCTGAGCGCGCCGCATTTGCGCGCACTGCGCAAGGAGCTGCTGCTGGTGCGCGCGGATGTCGAGCGCATGGAACTCGCTCAGGCGACCATCGAGTTGCGACAAGCGGTCACGCACTTCAGTTGGCTCAAATTTATTTTGCCGGGTTTCGGCGGCATGCGCATGGGCAAAGGCTCGAAGGCGAGTTTTGTCAACGCCGGCAGCTTCGGCGCCCTGCTCAAACAATATCCGCTCATCAGTTCGATCGCCTCGATCGTGCTTGCCAAGCCGCTACGCACAACCGTCGTAGCCGGCGCGAAACCCGTGCTCAAATGGGGCAGCCTCGGTCTTGCCGGGTGGGAAGCCTATCGGATCTGGCAGCAGATGAAGAGGGATTCGGCGGCGTCATCGGGTGGCAAGGTTGAGTCGACGGATGGTGGGTACTGAGGGCAACCCTGCATGCCCCTACGCCTCGGTTTGGTTCGCTAGCTCGTATTCCAGCAGTCGCCGCTAGCGGCGGTCGAACCGGTTGCCGCGTTTTTGTTGCCGCGTAATCCTGTCGCATCGAGCGTGAAAATGCCGCATGTGTCGTCGCGCATCGGGCCGGATTCGCTCGGCGTTGCTTCGATCGCATAGCCACCGTTTGCATCGTCCGCGGGCAGTACATGCAGGCGATAGACAGCCGTGCCGAATTGCGGCGCCTGATCGAGGCCCGGCGGCAATGTCGGCGCGCTGTCGTTTGTCCCTCCTTCGATGAATTGCGCCGCGCGATAGAGCGCGGACGCCGCGTCGATTCGATGAGTTCGCGCAACATGGCTGCGATACGAAGGCACGGCAAAGACGGCCAGCGTGGCGGCAATCGCTAGCGTGATCATCAACTCGAGCAGCGTGAATCCGGATGCATGCGACTTCATGTCGCCTCCGTCAAAACGGCCTGGCGGCAACGCGCCGCCAATGACGTTCGATCTTCTCTCCATCGACCACCAGTTCCATTTGCAGCCATACCTGCGACTCGCTGGTATGGCCGAAACCTCGCGACGTCAATAGATAGGCCCGCGCGTCGGCACGAGTGGCGAGACGCCACGCCTCGATCAGACATTGCGGCGCGCGCGCCGATCCGGGCCATTGCGCCACGGGCGTCACGGCCCCTGCTTCGAATGCGGCTGCGAGTTTCCATTGCGCCGGTGTGCCGGACGCGACCGGCAGCGGTGCTGCGGACTGCGTACTTGCAGCCGCGATGACACTGCGGGCGCACAAGGTCAGCGCCGAATCCGCGGCGTGAAAGGCCTGCAAATAATCGCGAACATTGGTGGTGCCACGCGCTGCCGCCAGTGAGGTTTCGAACCAGGCCGCGGATGTGACCAGCATCATTGTTGAAATCAACAGGACGATCGGCAGGACCATGCCGTGTTGCCTGGTGCGTCGTACGTTGCACCTCATTCGATTGAGGCCTGCCAGGTTTGTCAGGTTTGCCGATTGATCGTGAAGTCTCATGCACTTGCCCTCTGTGCGGTACGGCTGCTTTTCCATTCGCGATCTCGTCATAGCGAACCCTCCACATGATTGCGTATCGCCACACGCCGCGAGAACACCTGACGCGTTCGCGAATCCGCACCGAGAGCGTTTACGCCATCGCAATCGACATAGCGCGAACGCTGTTGCCCCAATGGCGCGCCGCGTACAAGCACGCAAAGATCGACGGCGACGATCTTCGCCCATTGATCGGCCGTCACGGCAGAGGCGTCGATCGCGGCCAGCCCACCGGCTAACCAGTACTTGATCCGCAGGCGCTCGATGCCTTCGACCAGCGGTTGCGCGGATCCCGTCCTGCCGTTGCCTTCGCAGTACAGCTCCGGCTCACCGGTCGAACCGCTGACCCTCGCGAAGTACCGGTTGACGACCGCAACGCCCTGGTCGCCGAGCGCGGCGCTGCTGCCTGACACGGCCTGTCCGAGGCAATCGGTTGTTTGCCCGCTGGCCGACGGCCACGTGGAGACGTTGTCGCCAACATAACGGACCGCGACGCCGTCCGAGTGACTGGGCAAGGTCTCGCAGGCAGGGCTATCGTCCGCGCCGGTCGGGCGGCCTCCCGAGCATCCGAACAGCGGCGGCGGACTGTTGTACCGCACGATGTCCGCGGGTACGAAGCCCGCCATTTGCAATTGCTGGCCAATCAGCGTCAGCGCAGTCAGACCGGCTTCGCGAATCCGCATCGCATCGCCCGCGCGTTCGAATGCGATCCGCTGCGTCGTGTAGAGCGAGACGGCACCCGCAGTCACTAGCAGTCCCAGCGCCATCGCAATCACGAATTCGACCAGGGTGTGGCCGCGAGCAGAATTCGAACGCCGCGTCATTTTGCAAACGCTAGCACTACGCATGACGAGCCCGCGGGCAGATCCGCTCCGCCGCAGGGCGCGGGCTTGTCGATGACGTCGTCAGAAGGTGGCAAGTCGCGTAGTGCGGTCCAGGTCACACGCGCCGCGGACACACCGCCTATGTCACCCACCGAGGCTTCGCCATGCGGCAAAAGTGTCGCTGCCCGCGCGCTCCATTGCCTGACCGCCGAGTCGCCCGAAGTGGGAGCGCACATCGCCTCCGCGACGGAATCGGCTATCCAGGCAGCATGTTCGCGCTGGGACATCGCGCGGGCTTCGCGCGCGGTCCATAACTGACCGGCGATCAAGCCCAGCGCGGTGACCGCCATTAAGGCGACAGCCAGCATGACTTCGATCAATGAGCTGCCGCCACATCTGGAATCGCAGCAGCGCAAGTACAGACTCTGCGAATATCTGATCATGACGCTGCTCCGCATGCGCCCTCGACGACCCGCGCGCGGCCGCCCGCAGCAATGTGAATGCAGCGTCGCCACTTGTCCCCTTGCGTCACCCTCGACGGTGTACGCGGCGCGATATCGAAACTGCGAAACGTACCGATCAATTGTCCGGCCGGCGGCGTGAACGTGAGATTCGTCTGCGTGCCGGTGATACGCACGGCCGCAAGCAGAGGTTGCGCGCGCAAGAGCGATAGCGTGCCGCCACGGTCGGCCAGAACGGCCCAGCCGCACGACCAGTCAGCGACGCCATTGCCGCACGGCTGCCCCGCCGCGAGACAATGGCGCGCGGCATCGGTCCGGCACACGGTGACGCGCGCGCCTCGGCGTAACGCTTCACTGCGCGCATAAGCGAGCGTCGAGGCAAGCGCCTTCGCGCGGGCGTCGACCTGGTCTCGCACGTGCCACGCTACGAACGACGGCGTGGCCATTACAGCGACCACGGCCAGCAACGCAATAACGGCCAGCGTTTCGACAAGCGTGAAGCCGCGGTATCGCGGCGGACGGACTGCATTCTGATTCATCTGCATCCCTGATCGATTCGAAGAATGCAGTCAATCTAGCGACTTGCAAATCGACCAACAATCGGCCGAACGGCCAGATGGCACTCAGACGCTATCCCGCGCAAAAATGCACGCGACAATCCATAACGGCAGCGGGAGATACGGATGCGCGAAACAACGCGAAACAGATCGGCGCTTCAAACGCAACGCGCGATGCGACTGCGTTCAGCGTTTGCGGGAAGGCTTGGGAGGAGAAGAGGCGCGGCGAAATTCTTCAATCACGTCTTCGAATTCGGAGACGTCTTCGAAGCGCCGGTAGACGGAAGCAAAACGAACGTAGGCAATGGTATCGAGCGCGCGCAATTCGTTCATCACGAGTTCGCCGAGGCGCTCGCTGCGCACTTCGCGCTCGCCGCTGCCGAGCAACAGATACTCGATGCGGGCAACCGCGGCGTCGATCGCGTCCGCTGCCACTGGGCGTTTGCGCAGCGCCAGTTGCATGCTCGCGACGATCTTGCGGCGGTCGAACTCAGTGCGGCTACCGTCCTTCTTGACGACCGACGGCAACGCCAGCTCGACCCGCTCATACGTCGTGAAACGTTTGTCGCAGGCCGGGCAGCGGCGGCGCCGGCGAATCGTCGCGCCGTCTTCGGATACGCGCGAGTCGACCACTTGCGTATCGGCGTGACGGCAGAAGGGGCAATGCATGGCGGCTTAGCGGTAAACCGGGAAGCGCTGGGTCAGCTCAGCGACCTGGCCGCGCACACGTTCGATCGTGGCGGCGTCTTCCGGGTTGTCCAGCACGTCGGCGATCAGGTTGCCCACCTGCTCGGCTTCCTTGACGCCGAAGCCGCGCGTGGTCATGGCCGGCGAGCCGAGGCGCACGCCGCTCGTCACGAACGGCTTTTCCGGATCGTTCGGGATCGCGTTCTTGTTGACGGTGATGTGCGCGGCGCCCAGCGCGGCTTCCGCAGCCTTGCCGGTGATCTTCTTCGCGCGCAGGTCGACGAGCATCACATGACTTTCGGTACGGCCCGACACGATACGCAAACCGCGCTTGACGAGCGTCTCAGCCAGCACGCGCGCGTTTTCGACGACTTGCTGCTGATAGGCCTTGAATTCCGGCGACAGGGCTTCCTTGAACGCGACGGCCTTGCCGGCGATCACGTGCATGAGCGGACCACCTTGAATGCCCGGGAAGATTGCCGAGTTGATCTGTTTTTCGAACTCGGCCTTCATCAGGATCACGCCGCCGCGCGGGCCACGCAGGCTTTTGTGCGTGGTGGTGGTGACGAAATCGGCGTGCGGCACCGGGTTCGGATAGACGCCCGCGGCGATCAGACCGGCGTAATGCGCCATGTCGACCATGAAGTACGCGCCGACCGACTTCGCGATTTTCGACATGCGTTCGAAGTCGATACGCAGCGAGAACGCGGAGGCGCCCGCCACGATCAGCTTCGGCTTGTGTTCCTGAGCGAGCTTCTCCGCAGCGTCGTAGTCGATGTCTTCGGCTTCGTTCAGACCGTAGCTGACCACGTTGAACCACTTGCCCGACATGTTGACCGGCGAACCGTGCGTGAGGTGGCCACCGTGCGCGAGGCTCATGCCCATGATCGTGTCGCCCGGCTTGAGCATGGCGAAGAACACGCCCTGGTTGGCCTGCGAGCCGGAGTTCGGCTGCACGTTCGCGGCTTCGGCGCCGAACAGTTGCTTGACGCGGTCGATCGCCAGCTGCTCGGCGACGTCGACGTATTCGCAGCCGCCGTAATAGCGCTTGCCCGGATACCCTTCAGCGTACTTGTTCGTGAGTTGCGAGCCTTGCGCAGCCATAACAGCCGGGCTCGTGTAGTTTTCCGACGCGATCAGTTCGATATGCTCTTCCTGACGGCGGTTTTCCTGCTCGATGACCTTCCAGAGTTCAGGATCGACGTTGGCGATGGTGCTTTGGGCTCTGTCAAACATACGGATTCCGTTGAATGTGTTCAGGTTGACCGGATCGTGCGCCGAATCTTGCGTAGAGGGTACGCAGCGCTGCTGGCGGCTGGGCCAGCCCTGACGTGGCGGATGGAGAGTCGCCGCACACGCGAGGCAGGACAGCCACCGTCAGCGCAGATCGATGCGCGCGGATCACGGCTGCCCAGGCGAACGGCAAAACGGCACCCTGCGCTTCACGGTGGGTTGCTCCACCTTGAATCCGGTTGTTTGAACCGGTTCTATCGCCAGTCACGCAGGGATGAGCGCGTTAGTTTATTGGAAGCGGATCGAATAGGCAACCGGCTTCCGGCCGCCCCCGCGGGTGCCCGCCTGGCGGCCCGCAGAGCGTTCTTATGCGGCGCACAACCGTCTGAGGAAAATCCCACGGAAACTCGCGTCGCCTCCCTGCCACGGCCTCTCGTGCGGTTGGTTCATCCTTGCCGCAGCGCCGCAATGGAAGTAGGCTTGGGGCCTTTCTCTCTTACCAGCCTGGGAACCACTGCAATGATCGTGTTCGTCACCGGAGCGTCCGCCGGATTCGGCGCCGCCATCGCTCGCGCCTTCGTCAAAGGCGGCCATCGCGTCGTCGCCACCGCTCGCCGCAAGGACCGCCTGCAAGAGCTCGCCGACGAACTCGGCGACGCGCTTCTGCCGTACGAGCTCGACGTGCGCGACCGCGCCGCCGTCGAAGCCGTGCCGGCCTCGCTGCCGGCCGACTTCGCCGCCATCGACGTGCTGGTCAACAATGCCGGCCTCGCGCTCGGCATCGAACCGGCGCAGAAAGCGAGTCTCGACGAATGGAACACCATGATCGAGACCAACTGCACGGGGCTCGTTCAGGTAACGCACGCGCTCCTGCCCGGCATGGTGGAACGCAATCGCGGCCACATTTTCAATCTCGGCTCGGCCGCCGGCAGCTGGCCTTACGCGGGCGGCAACGTCTACGGGGCCACCAAAGCGTTCGTGCATCAGTTCAGCCTGAATCTGCGCGCCGATGTGGCCGGCACCGCGCTGCGGGTGACGAACGTCGAGCCCGGCCTGTGCGGCGGCACCGAGTTTTCGAACGTGCGATTTCGCGGCGACGACGTGAAGGCCGGCAAAATGTACGAAAACGTGCAGCCGCTGACGCCCGACGACATCGCCGACTCGATCTACTGGATCGCCACGCGCCCCGCGCACGTCAACATCAACACGATCGAACTGATGCCGGTGGCTCAATCGTTCTCCGCCTTGTCCGTGCATCGCGGCTGAAATCCCGGCTGAAGTCCGCCGGACGGGGCGCACATCTTGAAACAGACCTGGGGGTGTGCGTTCCGGTAAAATGCGCCGCATGAATATGTCGACCAGCCAGCCCGGCGCGGAAATCGGCTACACGTGGCCAATCCGCGTGTACTACGAAGATACCGACGCCGGCGGCATCGTGTTTTACGCGAACTACCTGAAGTTTTTCGAACGTGCGCGCACCGAATGGCTGCGCGCGTGCGGCGTCGACCAGAATCGGCTGGCGGACGAAGCAGGCGCGATTTTCATCGTCCGCAGCACCGCGGTCGATTATCGGGCGCCGGCCCGGCTCGACGATGTAGTGAACGTGGTCAGCCGGATCGAACGGCTCGGTAGAGCCTCGGTCGATTTCGCACAAGAGGCGTGGCGGGACGGCACGCTGCTTGCTACCGGTTCCATCCGGGTCGGCTGCGTGGACCGCATTGCGCTGCGGCCGGCCGCGATTCCTCCGCCGGTTCTCGACGCCTTGCGGCGCGGCCCGAACGTGAACGAGCCCCGCGTGTCAACGGACAACGAATGAACGCCGTTGTTACGGGGTCAGTGAACTCGTAACGATCAAGCAACACAAAGCATGGTTCGGCTTGCAATATCGCCGATGCTTCCGTTTTGCTCACGGCAAGCTTCGAGCGGCCTTGCAGCCGGACGCCCCCTTTCGGGACGTTAAAACGAACCTTTATGAACACTACACAAGATCTGTCGATCGTTTCACTCGTACTCAACGCAAGCCTGCTGGCGCAGGCTGTCATGGCCCTGCTGCTGCTGTTGTCGCTGCTGTCGTGGACTTTCATTTTCCGCAAGTGGTTTGCGATCCGCCGGGCGCGCGCGCAAACTGAGCGTTTCGAACGCGATTTCTGGTCGGGTGGCGACCTGCAGGCGCTGTATCAGAGCGCCGCGAACAACCGTCACACGATCGGCGCACTGGAACGGATTTTCGAGTCCGGCATGCGCGAATTCCTGAAAGGCAAGGAAAAGCGTCTGAACGATTCGGGCGCGATTCTCGACGGCGCACGGCGCGCCATGCGTGCCGCGTTCCAGCGTGAAATGGACGTGCTCGAAGCCAACCTGGCGTTTCTCGCGTCTGTCGGCTCCGTCAGTCCATATATCGGTCTGTTCGGCACGGTGTGGGGGATCATGAATGCGTTCCGCGGCCTCGCCAACGTGCAGCAGGCCACGCTGGCCAACGTCGCGCCGGGTATTGCCGAAGCGCTGACCGCCACCGCCATCGGTCTGTTCGCCGCGATTCCGGCCGTGGTTGCCTACAACCGCTACGCGCACGACATCGACCGCCTGGCCATCCGCTTCGAGACTTTCATCGAAGAATTCTCGAACATCCTGCAGCGTCAGGCACAGTAAGGAGTCCACGATGGCAGGCTCTCGCTCCTCCAGCATGCGCGGCAGCCGCTCGCGCCGCGCGATGGCCGACATCAACGTCGTGCCTTACATCGACGTGATGCTCGTGCTGCTCGTGATCTTCATGGTGACTGCGCCGCTCGTGGCCCCGTCGATCGTCAATCTGCCGACCGTCGGCGGCGCCGCGCCGCAACAGCAAACGCCGCCCGTGATCGTGAACATTCGCGCAGACGGTAACATGAGCGTCAAGTACAAGGACGACTCGGGCGCACAACAGCAGGAGAACATGACGAAAGCCGATCTGAACGGCTTCATCGCCGATCGCGCGCAATCGCATCCTGATCAGCCGGTCGTGATCGCCGCCGACAAGACCGTCAAGTACGAAGTCGTCATGAACGTGATGTCCGAGTTGAAAGCTCGCGGCGTCAAGCGCGTTGGATTGCTCGTCAAATCGCAATGATCCGCAAGAATTCCGAATACCCGCTCCAGCCACCGCGTGAACGCGGCACCGGGCGAGCCTTTGCGTTCGCGCTGGTGATGCACGCGCTGCTCGGGTTCTTCCTGTACCACGGCATTCAGTGGCAAAACAGCACCCCGGAAGGCGCGGAAGCGGAGTTGTGGACCGAGGTGCCGGATACGGCGATCCCGCGTCCCGTTCCGCCGCCGCCCGCTCCGGTTGTGGCCCCTCCTCCGCCGGTGCGCGACGACCAGGCAGACATCGCGCTGCAGGAAAAGAAGCGTCAACAGCAGCAAGCGGCTCGCGAGGCGCAATTGGCTGAACAGCAACGTCAGCAGAAGCTGCAGGCGCAACAGGAAGCCGAGGCGAAGCGTCAGCAGCAACTGGCTGCCGAGCAGGCGGCACAACTCGCCGCGCAGAAAGCTGCGGCGGCCAAGCTGAAACAGCAGCAACAGCAACAACAGGCCGACAAGCTGAAACAACAGCAATTGGCCGAGCAGCAGAAGCAGCAGCAACTGAAGGAACAGCAGCAGGAACAGAAGCTGGAACAGCAGAAGCAAGCCGAGGCTGAAGCGCAGAAGAAGGCCGACGCGCAGAAGGCAGCGAAGGCCAAGGCTCAGGCCGAAGCCGCGGCGCAAGCAAAGAAGGCGGATGCCGAGCATCGCGCGCGCGTCGCTCAGATGATGCAGGGTTCGGCCGGGGGCACCAGTTCGAACAGCGACGGGCTTGGCAAGAGCGGCACGGGCAGCGGTTCGGGTGGCACGGCGGCATCGCCGGGCTACGCGGACAAGGTGCGTCGCGCCGTGCGCCCGAATATTTCGTGGGGCGGCGAAACGAGTGGCCTGGAGACAGTGGTCTCCGTACGCTGCTCACCGACGGGTACCTTGCTGGGCGCCACGATTTCGCGCAGCAGCGGCAACGCTGCGTGGGACGATGCCGCACTGCGCGCCGTCCAGCGTACCGATCCGATGCCTCTGGACATCAATGGCAAGACACCGACCAGCTTCCTGATTACGTTGCGCCCGGCCGGTTGATTCACTGTAGTTTGACAATCAGTTGACAGCAGACTCTGCTCCCTGCCCACCGGGGCGCGCTCGGGAACGAATTAGTTCTTTTCGGGTCTGTCTGCTGTCTTGAAGTGTTAGTAAAACCGTTTTTGGGGAATCCATACAGCATGAGTTTGATGACCAAGCTAGGCCTGCGGACACTTGTAGCGTCGTGCCTGATCGCCGTCGGCGGCGCCGCCCACGCACAACTCAACGTCCTCGTGACAGGCGTCGGGTCCACCCAGTTTCCGATCGCAACGGCGAATTTCGCCAACGAAGCGAACTCGCCGCAGCAAGTCAGCACGATCGTGCGTCAGGATCTGCAACGCAGCGGCAAATTCACGAATATCGACGCGGGCTCCACGCCGGTTGCCGAAACGGATTCCGTCGACCTCGGCAGCTGGAAGGCCAAGGGCGCCAACGCGTTCGTGTCGGGTAGCGTGAACCGCTTGCCGAACGGCCAGTACGAAGTGCGCTTCAAGCTGTACGACACCGTCAAGGGCGAAAGCCTCGGCGGCCTCGTGCTGGTGAGCCCGGAAAGCGGCCTGCGCATGAGCGCGCACAAGGTCGCGGACTACATCTACGCGAAGCTGATGGGCGGCCGCGGCGTGTTCGCCACGCGCCTGTCGTACGTCATCAAGACGGGCGGCCGTTATCAACTGCAGATCTCCGATTCGGACGGCCAGGACGCGCACATCGCGCTGTCGAGCCCCGAGCCGATCATCTCGCCGGCATGGTCGCCTGACGGCACCAAGGTCGCTTACGTTTCGTTCGAAAAGAAGAAGCCGATCGTCTACATCCACGACCTGCCTACGGGCCGCCGCGTGGTCGTTTCGGACCAGAAGGGCAACAATAGTGCGCCGGCGTGGTCGCCGGACGGACGCACGCTGGCCGTCGCGCTCTCGCGCACCGGCAACACGCAGATTTTCGCCGTCAATGCGGACGGCAGCGGCCTGCGCCGTCTCACGCAAGGCAGCTCGATCGACACCGAACCGTGCTTCTCGCCCGACGGCCAGTCGATCTATTTCACCAGCGACCGTGGCGGCCAGCCGCAAATCTACAAGATGTCGGCGCAAGGTGAAAACGCCGGCGCCGCGCAACGCGTCACGTTCACGGGCAGCTACAACACCAGCCCGCGCGTGAGCCCGGACGGCAAACAGCTCGCTTATATCTCGCGCGTCGGCGGCGGGTTCAAGCTCTACATCCAGGACCTGCAAGGCAACACCGCCACAGGCCTGACGGACACGACACATGACGAATCGCCGAGTTTCGCGGCGAACGGTCAGTACATTCTTTACGCCACACAGGTGAACGGCCGTGGCGTGTTGGCCGCAGTATCGACCGACGGTCGCACTCGGCAGGTCCTGTCCGTTCAGGGTGGCAGCGTACGCGAGCCATCCTGGGGCCCGTTTATGCAATAACGTTGATGCAATAACACAAGGAGAGTTATCAAAATGATGTCCAAACTTCGCTTCGCTTTTGCCGTATTGATGGTCGGTGCACTGGCCGCGTGCCACTCGGGCGTCAAGCTCGACGAAAACGCTAACAAGGGTGGTACGGTTTCGGCACAGCCGAATCCGAACGATGTCGCGACGGTCAACGTCGACCCGCTGAACGATCCGAACAGCCCGCTGGCCAAGCGCAGCATTTACTTCGACTTCGACAGCTACTCGGTCAAGGACGACTACCAATCGCTGCTGCAACAACACGCGCAATACCTGAAGAGCCACCCGCAACGCCACGTCCTGATCCAGGGCAACACCGACGAACGCGGCACCAGCGAGTACAACCTGGCACTCGGCCAGAAGCGTGCTGAAGCTGTGCGCCGTTCGCTGTCGCTGATGGGCGTGACGGACTCGCAAATGGAAGCCGTGAGCCTCGGCAAGGAAAAGCCGCAAGCTACGGGTCATGACGAATCGTCGTGGGCACAAAACCGCCGCGCCGACCTCGTGTACCAACAGTAAGTAACGGGTGATGAGCCGAATGACGCATCGTTTCTCCTGGCTGCGGTTTGCCGCAGCGGCCTGCGTCGCGGGCACGGCCTTCGCGGCCGTGCCCGCGCATGCGGGCATCTTCGACGACGACCAGGCCCGTCAGGCTATTCTCGACCTGCGTTCGAAGACAGATAGCCTGTCGAGTCAGTTGTCGGCCGCGCAGCGCACCATCCTCGATCAGTCCAACCGTCTCGACCAGCTGAATCAGCAGGTCGCCACGCTGCGTGGACAGAACGAGGACATGGCCAACCAGCTCGCCACGGTGCAAAAGCAGCAAAAGGACTACTACACCGATCTGGACACGCGCCTGAAGAAATTCGAGCCGCAGCAGCAGACGGTGGACGGCGTCCAGGGCGAGGTGCAGCCGGGTGAGACCGATTCGTTCAACGCGGCTTCACAGCAATTCCGCAACGGCGACTTCAAGAATGCGGCGGCGTCGTTCCGCACCTTCATCGCCAAGTTCCCGAACAGCCCTTACCAGCCGACCGCGCAGTACTGGCTCGGCAACGCGCTGTATGCACTGCGCGACTACAAGGGTTCGACGGCGACCTGGCAGGGCGTGGTGCAGAAATATCCGCAGCATCCGCGGGCGCCGGAAGCGCTGCTGGCAATTGCCAACAATCAGCTCGAGCAAGGTCAGAAGGCTGCGGCTAAGAAGACGCTGGAGCAGATCGTCGCGCAATACGGCGGCTCGGACGTCGCACAGTCGGCGCAGAGCAAGCTTTCGCAGATCAAGTAGTTGTGGTATTGCTCAAGTAGTTGGCAGTAACGCGCAGTGACCGACGTCATAGCCACGCGCGCCTCTCGCTGAAAAGCCCGGGCAGTGATGCCCGGGCTCTTCACTATCTGAAGCGCCGATCGCTCGGATGGCCGCGATGGGTTGACAGCGCGCCGAGGCTATCGCTATAATTTCGCTTCTCTTTTGGGTCGTTAGCTCAGCTGGTAGAGCAGCGGACTTTTAATCCGTTGGTCACAGGTTCGAATCCCGTACGGCCTACCAAAGATACGAAGGGCTCAGCGCAAGCTGAGCCCTTTTTCTTTGCTCCGCAAAAATGCGATCTGCGCCTTTGGCACATCGCCCGCAAATTGTTCTGGGTCACGCGCTCCGCGTCGAAATCAAGGCTGGAAGCGCTGCCGATACCTCAGCTCCTCCTGAACATCCATGTTCAGATATTTACCAATCGTGTTGCGCGACAGGCTCGCGAAACGCGCTATCTCGCGTGCCGACCTATTCTGGCGATCGAACATCCGCCGCACGTTGCCGATCATCGTCATCGGGATCGTCCCCAAACACCCTGCCAGAAAAACTGGCGGGATAGGCTGACTGCCCGGCTCGATTTTCAGTCGGCGCGATCGAGAGTGAATCTTTGGTCCGCGTAAACACTATGTATAGCAAAGTCGAATACTCGACCGAAGAAATAGAATTTCCTCGGGTAGATTCGCGGCGATATGCTTCGATCTGTGCTTGCGCTAAGCGGTGGTTCGATAGCGAAGGTTCGGCGAGCCGGTCATATGCACGGTGGCATACGACGCCCGTGCGGCATGGACGGCAACGGTTTGCATAGCAGGCAGAAGAGACACATTCAGTAGAGGAGCCCGCGAGAGACGTTCCCAAAAGGAATATTCCTCGCCGCGTCGGGCGGCAGTCATGCATGAGATCGCACGTGGAGCAGCTATTGATCCACTTCAAGCTGACTGGAATGGGCAGGGATCATCGATAAACGCCGAAAGTAGTTATCTACGCAAACATGCGAGAGCGCAGATAGCCTATTTTTGAAATGTTTAGAAGTTTCTAAAACGTTCATAAACGGTAACGTAAAAGAGAGACTGCTAGAAATACGTCGACTTTTATGTCGCTCAAAAATAATGGCAGTAGCGTCAAATTGTCGATTCCGATTTTTCAATATTATTCGGACTACCAATCACCATAGCAACGTGGCTAGCCAATATTGCGGAACATTCGCTCGCCGGCCGAGCGCAGACGTCTAAAGCGCAGTAGCGGCCACAGCCGACTTTCATCTCTAAACCCAGTGCCAACACCTCAGATCTAATTCACTTATGAAGGCAATCAAAAACGAAAATATCCACACATAAAACTTTGTACTGCCAATTTAAATCAACTCTCTGGCAGTCAGGAAAACAGATCCGATCACCACACAAAAAGATCCTTCGAGCCAAACCCAACACCACCAAGGAAGCGAACGATGAAGCGAATAAAACACGTGAAAATTACCCTGACCAGCACCGCAGTGCTGGCAGCCGCTCCTGCTTTCGCGCAAAGCAGCGTTACGTTGTACGGAATCGTTGATGCAGGTATCGGATACTTGAGCAGTTCGACGCCAAAAGGCGCGACCGGCGGAAAATCGTCAATTACTATGAACAGCGGCATGTGGTCGGGCAGCCGGTTCGGGCTGAAAGGCAGCGAAGATCTGGGCGATGGCACGAGGGCCATCTTCGTACTGGAAGAAGGCTTCAGCAGCGCAACCGGCGCCCAGTCTGTGTCCGGGTTGGCGTTCAATCGCCAGGCATTTGTGGGCGTGGAAAATAAAAGCTACGGCACGTTCACAGGGGGGCGCCAGTACACGTCTTATTATCAGCTTCTGTCACCCTACAGTCCGACCAAATGGCTGACCGGCGCATACGGTGCCCACCCCGGTGATATCGACTCGCTCGATACGAGCTATCGTGTCAGCAACGAACTCAAGTATACGTCGCCGGTCTTCAATGGCCTGACGCTGGGCGGCTCCTACGCGCTGAGTGGTACTCCGGGATCGCTGTACAGCGGCTCGACATGGAGCGTGGCGGCCCAGTACACCAATGGACCAATCGGCATTGCTACAGGCTTCATGCGGGTCAATAACGCGACAACGAACGGTGGTCCCTGGGGCTCCAACTCGACCCTGTCGAATAACGGCTCCCAACCCGCCGTCTCGGCAATCAATACCGGCTACCAGACGGCGAGAGCACAGCAGCGCTTTGCGGTGACGGCGGGATATAACATCAACCCGCAATGGGACATTACTGCCTCGTACTCCAACGTGCAGTATGTTCCCGGCACAGGTTCCGCATTCCGCGACACGGCGATCTTCAATACAGGTGGCGCGGTGGTGCACTGGAGGCCACTTACGGCACTGGACCTGGCCGCAGGCTATAGCTACACGCGTGCGACGAAGGCGAACCGCATCTCCAGTCCTGCAAGCTATTCGCAGTTCAATCTCGTGCAGTACTACAGCCTGTCCAAGCGGACAGGCCTGTATGCCGCGGAGGCCTATCAGCGCGCCGGGGGCCAGACGCTCCTGGCGAGCGCCACGAGCACCAGCATCGTCAACGCCACCGCGTCGATCGGTGATGGCCAAAACAGCACGCCGTCGTCCTCGCGCAGCCAGGTTGGTATCGGCGTCGGCATGATCACCCGCTTCTAGTCGCCGTTGCCGGAACAGGCCGCGACCCGACCACGTCGCGGCCATGTCGTCCTCCCGGTTTCGCGGGATGGGACGATCAGCGCCACTTCCACTTGCGATCCCACCCGGCAGGGTTTCTCCGTATCCGGGTGTGTGCGTCGCGGCGTCGATCGACGGGTTCGTCACACGCTTTGGAGCTGTGTCCAACGGTCGCCGCCGGGCTCCTCGCCCAAGGGTTCCCTCACATTCAGGATATGAACATGAAACGAATATTTGCGACGATCTTCGCTTTCGTTGCGTCAGCTCAGCTATCGCTGGCCTGCACCACGATTATCGTCGGCAAGAAAGCGACGGTGGACGGCTCAATCCTTGTGGCGCGCAATGACGACGGTCCGGGAATAACTGCCGTCAACTTCCTCTATCATCCCCCGAGGCGCGACGGCTACACACTGCGCAGCGTCATGAAGAACAAGTTTTCATATGAGATGCCCTCGCATCTGATGGGCTACACAGGTTCTCCAAGAGGAAGCGGCAGCGCCTACGACGAGTCGGGGTTTAACGATGCCGGCGTCGGCGTATCGGCTACCGAAACCATCGTAAGTAACGCGCGGACTCTGTCCGTCGATCCCTACGTAAAGGAAACGGGCATCGTCGAAGAAGTGATTCCCACCATTATTCTTTCGCAGGCGAAGTCGGCGCGCGAAGGAGTCGAACTGCTTGGTGCGCTTGTTGAATCACACGGATCGGCGGAGGGCTTTGGCGTCGCGTTCGTCGACAGTAACGAAGCGTGGTATCTGGAAAACGCGGGCGGCCATCAATGGCTTGCCATGAGGATCCCGGACGACAGCTATTTTGTGTCGGCTAACCAGTCGCGACTTGGCGAATTCGATCCTGACGACCACAACTTTCTTTCGTCCCCGAATCTGGTTGGTTTCGCACAAACGCATGGCCTGTACGATCGCGAAACAGAAGGGCCGTTCAGCTTTCGCCGTGCATTCGGACGTGACAATGAGATCGACGTCAGGTACAACTACCCGCGGGTCGCGCAACTCCAGAAGTGGTTTACTGCGAATGCTGCGGATCAGTCCGTCACGGCAAACGGCTTTCCGACGTTCCGGCGACCGGATCACCCGGTGGCGGTGACGGATGTCCAGCGAGCCCTGCAGGATTACTTCGCCGGGACGCCGAGCGATCCTTACACAAGCGCAAATCCGGCGGCTACGGCGAGACCGATTTCAGTCTATCGCACCTACCAGTCGCATGTGCTACAGACGCGCAAAGGACTGCCGGAAGGAATCGCCAACGTGGAGTACCTCGACCTTGGCATGACTGCGCTCGGAATCTACCTTCCGTTTTATCAAGGCGCGGCGATCCCGGAATCCTATCGGGGTGTCACCGGCGATTCGGACGACAGCAGCGCATTCTGGCAATTCCGCAAGGTCCAGTTGCTCGCGATGCAGGACTTCGCGCACCTCGCTCCAATCGTGCGTAGCCGATACGACGCATTGGCATTGGCGATTGCCGACAAGCAATTGCAGTTTGAGGAGGACTACGCGCGGGTTGCAAAGACCGACCGGGTCGAGGCCGACCGTATGCGGGATCGGTTCGCGCGCGGGAACGTCGACGCCGCGCTCGCGGTATCGCGGGAACTTGTCAATACTCTCGTCACGCAACTTTCCCTGCGGACAAACCAGCTTTACAGATTTCCGGGCTCATAAATATCTGTTCACGCGCGAGAGGAGGTGCCCTCGGTATTCGGAGTTTTCGGTACGCAGAGTCGATAGCCGGGTGCTGATGGAAATCGAGAGACGGCAAGCCAAGCGTTTGACTGCGGTTGAGCTTGCACCTGCTAACCGATCGCCGGCAAAAGTGGCATTCACGCCGACCTCTCCGGCACGCCCTCCTTTCGCGCAGATACACCCGGAAAGTCACGCAAAAGCGCTCGCGAAATTTATATCGCAGCCACATATAAATACCAATCACGTTGAGGAAATTTCCCGCCACACTCAACGCCATTTCCTCAACACAACCGCGTTTTCCCACGCCAACACGATTGGTACAAACAGGAAACAACGGACTCCGAACTGGACATTTATTGAGACGTAAAGACGTGCAATGATCGCGGCCGATCCGGCGAAATGCGCTGCGACTCTGCGTGAGCAGACGCTTTGGCAACGCCGCAGCCCCCTGCGCTTTCATTTCATCAATATGACTAATTTTCTGTTCGACCTGTTCTCGAACCTGGCTCTGCTTGCCTTCGTGCTGGCAGCCTGTCACCTGTGCAATCGCTTCGTCCCCGGCGCGTCACTCAATGGCTCGCATATATTCGCCGCGCTGGCATCAGTCGCATTCCTGCTCGATGCCGCGCTGACCTTCCTAGTGTTCGCCGACTCACAGAGCCGCTACGGTCAGTTCAGCACGTCGACTGCATTCTTCGAGCGCGGCGGCGCCTACCTGCTCGCGATCATCGCGGCTCTCAGCCGGCGTCGTGTCGCACGCAGGGCAAAAGTCAGCGCCGACAAAACGCTCGTCATCCACACTTCGCCGTATTCGAAATCGAATCTGCCGATGTAAGCCACGGCAAGCGCCATCGCGCTGAAAGCGTCCGCCGAGCCGCCTGCTTTTCCCGCCAGATGCGGCATATGAGCAACTGGAACGGTCCTTGCGCATGCCCGCGCCGTCGCCTATAACTTCCGAAGACCGAGTGTTACCCCGCGTTACCATTGCGCCCGCCGCCGGGCATTTGCCGCTGTATTGCACCACCGCTGTCCAATCAGTCGAAGGCAACTCACCCAGCGAGGAACATCTTGGATCTCGAAACAGTACGCGTCTTCATCATGACCCGAGGCATCGACCTCGGCACCAAGGTCGTCGGGGCGATCGTCCTTTGGATCGTCGGCCGCTGGCTCATCGGCTTGATCACCGGACTACTGCGCAAAGTGCTGGCGCGCAATGGCCGTGTCGATCCCACGCTGGCGCATTATCTCGGCTCGATTCTCGGCGCACTGCTGAACCTGCTGCTGATCCTCGCGATCCTGCAGGTGTTCGGTGTCCAGACGACGTCGTTTGCCGCGCTGCTCGCCGGCCTGGGTCTCGCGATCGGCACTGCCTGGGGCGGCCTGCTTGCCCACTTCGCAGCGGGCGTGTTTATGCAGGTATTGCGGCCGTTCAAGGTCGGCGATTTCGTCACCGCGGGAGGCGTCACCGGCACGGTTTCGGAGTTGGGTTTGTTCGGCACGACCATCGTGACGCCGGACAACGTGACCACCATCGTCGGCAATAACAAGATTTTTTCCGACACTATCTCGAACTACAGCATCCTGCCGGTGCGGCGCGTCGAGTTGACGGCCAAGATCGCCAACGGCGTCGATCCGACGGACGCCATGAACCGATTGAAAGCAGCCGTCACGCAGATTCCGAACGTGGCCGAGAGTCCCGCGCCGGACATCGAAGTGCTGACCTTCACACCGGAAGGCCCCCTGCTTTGCGTGCGGCCTTACACGAACAATGAGCACTATTGGCAGGTCTATTTCGACACCAATCGCGCAATCATCCAGACGTTCAAGGAAGCCGGCTACCCCACGCCGGAAACGCCGCTGGCGCCGCGTGCGGTGACCTGAGCATGGTCGTGAGACGCGGATGTCTCGCATCGTCAATTGTTAGATCATCGAGATCGGAAGGACCAAAAGAAACGGCGTCGCGAGATTCGCGACGCCGTTTTTTTCATCTGGCTGGCTCTGCTTGTAGAACGTCAGCGGTTGTTCGCATTCGACGTGTTCTTGCGCATCATCTTCCACAACGCTCCAAGCACGACGGGCACGACCGCCGCGCCGATACCCACCAGCACGATCACATTCAGATACTGACGGATGAACGGAATATTGCCGAAGAAGTAGCCGAGCAACGTCAGCAGCAACACCCAGAAAAAAGCGCCGGCAAAGTTGAACAACTGGAACCGGCTCACCGTCATTTCCGATGCGCCCGCGACGAACGGCGCGAAGGTCCGCACCACCGGAATGAAACGCGCCAGCACGATGGTTTTGCCGCCATGCTTCTCATAGAAGTTGTGCGTCTTCTGCAGTGCGCTGCGATCGAGAAAGCGTTCGAGAAACGGAATGTGCGAATTGAACACTCGCGGCCCGATGGCCCGCCCGATCATATAGTTGACGGTATTGCCGGCGATGGCCGCAACGAGCAGCAACACGATCAGCAACCCAATGTTCATTTCGCCAGTCGCGCAAAAAGCGCCGCCGATGAACAGCAGCGAATCGCCCGGCAGGAACGGCAGGATCACGAGCCCGGTTTCGCAGAACACGATCAGAAACAGCACCGCGTAGACCCAGGCGCCGTACACATGAATGAAGTCTCCGAGGAACTTGTCGATATGCAAGACAAGGTTGACGAAATGTAGCAACGTGTCCAAAGAGAATCCTTTATGAAGCGAATATGACGATGGCAAGAACAGCCGTGCGAACAGGCCTGTTGGCGATGGCGGCAAGCGCTCACTCGCCGCCGGAAATTGACCGCGTCATGATACAGAAAGTGCCCGGCCACAATTAAAAATCTCCCGCGCGTAGGTGTGCTTGCGCGCGCTGCGGGCTTGCCGCGCCGAATCGCTATAATTTCGCCATGTCCGAATTCTCCGAAACGCCTGCCGGCCTCGACGCCGCGACTGCGGTTTCCGCCGCCGCGCCCGCCCCACGCCCGTTACGCGCGATCCAGCCCCTTCCCGATCAGTTGATCAGCCAGATCGCCGCCGGCGAGGTGGTCGAGCGGCCGGCCTCGGTCGTCAAGGAACTGCTGGAAAATGCACTCGACGCGGGCGCGCGGTCGCTGCGCATCCTGCTCGACGAAGGCGGCGTCAAACGGATCTCGATTACGGACGACGGCTGCGGCATCCCCGAAAACGAACTCGTGCTCGCGCTGATGCGCCATGCGACCAGCAAAATCCGCTCGCTTGCCGAGTTGGAAGCCGTCGCTACGCTCGGGTTCCGCGGCGAGGCGCTGGCTTCGATTGCCTCGGTCGCGCAGATGACCATCACGAGCCGCACGGCCGACGCGGCGCACGCGGTGCGGGTGGATGCGGACACCGGCGTGCTGAGCCCGGCGGCGGGCACTCAGGGCACCACGATCGAAGTCCGCGAGTTGTATTTCAACACGCCGGCACGCCGCAAGTTTTTGAAGAGCGAGCAGACCGAACTCGGCCATTGTCTCGAACAGATTCGCCGCGCGGCGCTGGCGCGGCCGGATGTCGCGATTTCGGTGCTGCATAACGGCAAGGCAATCGAACACTGGAACGCCAGCGAGCCGCCCGTGCGGGTCGCGAAGATTCTCGGCGAGACGTTCGCGACCGCCCATCTGCCGCTCGACGAATCCGCCGGACCGCTGGCCGTCTACGGTTGCGCGGGTCTGCCGACCGCGAGCCGCGGGCGGGCCGATCAGCAATATTTTTTCGTCAACGGCCGCTTTGTGCGCGACAAGCTGCTTACGCACGCCGTGCGCGCCGCTTATGAAGATGTCTTGCACGGCGAGCGCTATCCGTCCTATGTGCTGTTCCTCGATCTGCCGCCTGAAGCGGTCGATGTGAACGTGCATCCGTCGAAGATCGAGGTGCGGTTCCGCGATTCGCGCTCGATTCACCAGTTCGTTTTTCACGCCGTGCAGCGCGCGCTGGCGCGACATGCGGGCGCATCGCCGGAAACGACGGCGGGCGGGCATGCGGCGCATCTGGAGCCCACGGCCGGCGGACCGGCCTCGTTTGGCGCAACGCCGTTGGATGGCGCGGGCATCGGCGGCGGCGCTTTCGGTGCGGGCAACGGCGCAGGCGGCTTCGGCGGCGGCTCGGGTGGCACATCGGGCGGCGGCTTCGGCTCGTCGCAACCAGGCCAGCCAGGCAACACGTGGATGCGCCAGGCTCGCATGACGCAGGGCACGCTGCCGGTCGCACAACCGCTCGCGTTTTACGACGCGCTGTTTGGCCGCAAAGACACCAACACCGGTACGGCAGAAGGCGCCACGCTGTTCGAAGCGCGCGACTCGGCAGCCGAATCGCCATCGCCGTACAACGCGTCCGCGCCCTACCCGGCGCCCGCTTTCCACGCCGCCGACGATCAACCGCTCGGCTTCGCCCTCGGTCAGATCCATGGCATCTACGTGCTGGCGCAGAACGCGCACGGTCTGGTGATCGTCGACATGCACGCCGCCCACGAGCGCATTCTGTACGAGCAGTTCAAGAACGCGCTGGCCGATCGCACGATTGCCGTGCAACCGCTGCTGATCCCGCAATCCATGCAGGCGGACCCGATCGAAATCGGCACCGTGGAAGAAGAGCGCGACACGCTCGACGCGCTCGGCTTCGACCTCGCCGTGCTGTCGCCCACCACGCTCGCGATCCGCGCCGTGCCGGCGCTGCTGAAAGACGCCGATCTGCAGGCGCTGGCGCGCGCGGTTCTCTCCGATCTGCATGCGTACGGCGGCTCGCGCGTGTTGACCGAACGTCAGCACGAGATGCTCGGCACGCTCGCCTGCCATCACGCGGTGCGCGCGAATCGTCGTCTGACGCTCGATGAAATGAATGCGCTGCTGCGTCAGATGGAAGCCACCGAGCGCGCCGATCAATGCAATCACGGGCGTCCCACGTGGTATCAGTTGACGCTGTCCGATCTGGATCGGCTGTTCATGCGCGGGCAATGACGTGACGCTGCTTCGACGCGCACCCGCTTGCCCATGACCGCGCACATGACGTCGCGTATGCCCACGGTCGTGCCGTGCCTGCTCGGCCCGACCGCATCCGGCAAAACCGCTGCCGCGCTGGCGCTCGCCGCGCGGCGTCCGGTGGAAATCATCAGTGTCGATTCAGCGCTGGTCTATCGCGAGATGGATATCGGCACGGCCAAGCCAACCGCTGAGGAACGCGCGGTGGCGCCGCATCATCTGATCGATATCGTCGATCCCACCGACGCCTATTCCGCCGCGCAATTCCGCGCCGACACTTTACGGCTGACCGCCGAGATTCACGCGCGCGGGCGGCTGCCTTTGCTGGTCGGCGGGACCATGCTGTACTACAAGGCGCTCACGCAAGGGCTCAACGATCTGCCCGCCGCCGACGCGGAAGTGCGCGCCACGCTCGACGCCGACGCCGCACGCGAAGGCTGGCCGGCCCTGCATGCTCGGCTTGCCGCGCTCGACCCCGTAACGGCTGCGCGGCTGGCGCCAAACGACTCGCAGCGGATTCAGCGGGCGCTCGAAGTCTTTATGCTGACCGGACAGACCATGTCCGCGCTGCTGGCCGCGCCCGTCATGCAAGACGACTCGGCTGCCCTGTGGCGCTTCGTGCCGATTGCGCTGGAGCCGTCCGAGCGCAGCGTGCTCCATGCGCGCATCGAGAAACGCTTCGATGCGATGCTGGCCGGCGGTTTTATCGATGAAGTGGTGAAGCTGCGCGAGCGCGGCGACTTATTGCCCGAGATGGCGTCCATGCGCTGTGTGGGCTACCGGCAAGTCTGGGAGTATCTGGATGGCGCGGTCGATTATTCGACCATGCGCGACAAGGGCGTCTTTGCGACGCGGCAGTTGTGCAAACGACAGCTCACATGGCTGCGAAGCATGCCAGAGCGGGTGGTGGTGGATTGCTGCGATCCGCACGCGACGGCGCGGGTGCTTGAAGCGATTGAAGCGTTGCTTTGAGATTGCTGCAAAGTTTTGAACCCGCGAGGTGAAGACCGAGTTGAAGACGATTCTTACACCACGCGGGTACCAGAAGCTTTGACTTTAGACCACGACGGTTTGAGCTTCACCGGCCGCGCTTTCGCGAATCACGCCGATCTTCCAGACTTGCTCGCCGGCAGCCGACAGCAGACCGATTGCCGCATCGGCATCAGCAGCCGACACGACCACCGCCATACCGATACCGCAGTTGAACACGCGATGCATTTCCGCATCCGCCACGCCGCCGTGCTTTTGCAGCCACGAGAACAGCGGCGGCAACGGCCAGCCACGATGATCCAGTTCGGCCGTCAGGCCTTCACGCAGCACGCGCGGAATATTCTCGACCAGGCCACCACCGGTGATGTGCGCCATGCCCTTGACGGCGATCTGCTGCATCAGCGCCAGCAGCGGCTTCACATAAATATGCGTGGGCGCCATCAGCGCGTCGGCGAGCGAGCGGCCGTCGAAATCCGCGTTCAGATCCGGTTGCGCGCGCTCGATGATCTTGCGCACCAGCGAAAAACCGTTCGAATGGATGCCGCTCGAAGCCAGACCCAGCACGACGTCGCCCGGGGCGATGGTGCTGCCGTCGATAATCTTGCTCTTCTCCACCGCGCCGACCGCGAAACCGGCCAGATCGTACTCGCCGTCGGGGTACATGCCCGGCATTTCCGCGGTCTCGCCGCCGATCAACGCGCAGCCCGACAGTTCGCAGCCATGCGCGATGCCCTTCACGACCGTTGCCGCCGTGCCGACGTCCAGCTTGCCGCAGGCGAAATAGTCGAGGAAGAAGAGCGGCTCGGCGCCCTGCACGAGAATGTCGTTCACGCTCATCGCCACCAGATCCTGGCCGACGGTGTCGTGTTTGTTCAGCTGAAACGCGAGACGCAGCTTGGTGCCGACGCCGTCGGTGCCGGACACCAGCACCGGCTCCTTGTACTTCTTGGGCACTTCGAACAGCGCGCCGAACCCGCCGATGCCGCCCAGCACGCCGTCGCGCATCGTCTTTTTGGCAAAGGGCTTGATGGCGTCGACCAGGGCGTCGCCCGCGTCGATGTCCACGCCGGCGTCGCGATACGACAGACCTTGGGCCGAATCAGTTGAATTCGGGGCGGATTTCGGTTGATTCATGGGGAAGAGCTCGAAGGTCGGTAAAATGCGATTTTACCTGATCCGGTCGCGACGACACCTGGAAAACCACCTTGCAAGAGAACTCTACGATCCTGACGCCTGTTCAGCGCCGCGCCTTCATCTGGCTGGCTATCGCGCTGGGCGTCGGCATTCTGCTCTGGCTGCTGAGCCCGGTCCTCACACCGTTTCTGCTCGGCGCGATTCTCGCGTACATTCTGCAGCCGGGCGTGGCGTGGATGGTGCGCCGGCGCGTGCCGCGCGGTCTGGCCGCCTTGCTGATGATGCTGCTGTTCACGCTCGTCATGACGCTGCTCGTGCTGCTGGTTCTGGCTGTCATCCAGAAAGAAGCGCCGCAACTCAAGCAGCAGGTGCCTGTATTTTTTGCACACGTGAACGCCTGGCTGCAACCCAAGCTGGCCATGCTCGGACTCGCCGATTCACTCGATTTCGCCAGCATTCGCGATCTCGTCATGGGGCAACTGGAAGGCAGCGCGCAAACCGTTGCGGTGTACGCGTGGACCTATATCCGCACGAGCGGCAACGTGATGGTGACCGTGGTCGGCAACGTCGTGCTGGTGCCACTCGTGCTGTTCTATCTGCTGTACGACTGGAACCGCATGCTCGCGCGTGCGCAGGTTGTCGTGCCGCGCCGCTGGCTCGACAAGACGCTGCAACTCGCGCGCGATATGGACCAGATGCTGTCGCAATACCTGCGCGGCCAGTTGCTCGTGATGGGCGTACTGGCGGTGTTTTACGCGGTGGCGCTGACTATCGCGCGCTTCGAGATCGCCTTGCCGGTCGGTATTTTTACGGGACTGGCGGTGTTCATTCCGTACATCGGTTTCGCAACCGGCCTCGCGCTGGCGCTGCTCGCGGCGCTGCTGCAATTCGGCGACTGGTATGGCTTCGGCGCGGTCGCCGTGATTTACGGTGTCGGCCAGATCCTGGAAAGCTTTTATCTCACGCCGCGGCTGGTGGGCGAACGGATCGGGCTGCACCCGCTCGCGGTGATTTTCGCGTTGCTCGCGTTCGGGCAGTTGTTCGGCTTTTTCGGTGTATTGCTGGCCTTGCCGGTCAGCGCAATTCTGTCGGTCGCCGTGCGCGAGTTGCGGCAAAGCTATCTGACGAGCACGCTCTATAACAACTGACTGTTCCTTGACTATTTCGGCCCGTCATACGGCCGCTTGCGGCCCAAGCCTCATTTTCGGCATTCACCTACTGTGCTTCGTCAACTGACGCTCGATCTCGGCACCCCGCCGCCATCGACATTCGACAATTTCTTCGCCGGCGCCAACGCCGAGCTGGTCACGCGCCTACGCGAGCTCGAGAACGCGCTCGCCGCCGGGCCGGTGGCCGATCGCACCTTCTACCTGTGGGGCGAGTCGGGCAGCGGCCGCACGCACCTGTTGCAGGCGCTCGTGCACGAAGCATCGCCGGGGCATGCGCGTTTCGCCGGCCCGCAAAGCAGTCTCGCCGCGTTCAGCTTCGACCCGCGCGTCGCGCTCTATGCGATCGACGATTGCGACGCCTTGTCGGCCGCGCAGCAGATCGCCGTCTTCAACCTGTTCAACGAGGTGCGCGCGCATCCCACCAGCGCGCTGGTCGCCGCGGGCAACGCGCCGCCCATCGGCATGACGGTGCGCGAGGATTTGCGCACGCGCCTCGGCTGGGGTCTCGTGTTTCATCTCGCGCCGCTGCCGGACGAGGGCAAGGCCGCGGTGCTGAAACACGCGGCGCGCGAGCGCGGCATCATGCTCGCCGACGACGTGCCGGCCTACCTGCTCACGCATTTTCGCCGCGACATGCCCAGTCTGATGGCGCTGCTCGACGCGCTCGACCGCTTCTCGCTCGAACAGAAACGCGCGGTCACGCTGCCGCTCTTGCGTACCATGCTGGCTTCGCCCGACGCCGAAGAACGGCGCGGCGGGCCGACCTCGGCGGCCTCATCCGCGTCATCCGCCGCTTCAAGTAAAATAGGCCCCCATGGCTAACCTCGCACTCTTCGATCTCGACCACACGCTCATCCCCACCGACAGCGACCACGAATGGGGCCGCTTCATGGTGAAACACGGCATGGTCGACGCCGAAAATTTCGCCCGTGAAAACGACCGCTTTTTCGCCGACTACAAGGCCGGCAAGCTCGACATTCACGCCTATCTGATCGCGATGCTCACGCCGCTGTCGAAATACACGCGCGCGCAACTCGCCGACTTTCACGCGCAGTACATGCACGAAGTCATCAAGCCGGCCATATTTCCCGTCGCGCTGGAACTGGTGAAGCAGCACCGCGAAACCGGCGACCTGTGCTGCGTGGTCACCGCCACCAACGAATTCATCACCCGCCCGATTGCTCAGGCATTCGGCGTCGACGCGCTGATCGCCTGCGAAGCCGAAACCGTCGACGGCGAGCCGCATTCGCCGTACACCGGCCGTCCCACCGGTACGCCGAGCTACAAGGAAGGCAAGATCGTGCGCACCGAAGCGTGGCTCGCCTCGCTCGGCAAGACGTGGAGCGACTTCGAGCGCAGCTATTTCTATAGCGATTCGCACAACGACATTCCGCTGCTCGAAAAAGTCACGGACCCGATCGCGACCAATCCGGACGACACATTGCGCGCCCATGCGCAGGCCAAAGGCTGGCGCATCCTCGAACTCTTTCAACCCTCGTGATCAAAAAACTTATCCGCAAGCTATTCGGCCAGGACTCGGCGCCGGCTGACGACAACCTGCCCGCCGAAGCCGAGACAGACGAAACCGGCAGCGCACCCACGCGCACTCCGTCAGGCGCGAGCAAAGCGCGCCGCAAACCCGCCCGTTCCAGCGCGCCCGTCAAGACCGTGCGCGATCCGGACGTGCCGATCATCATTCCGCACGACGTGCATGGCATCGACCAGGCGCTGATCTCGAGGAACGCGATTCGCGTCACCGAAGGTCTGCAACAGGCGGGGCACCGCGCGTTTATCGTCGGCGGCGCGGTGCGCGATCTGCTGCTCGGCATCAAGCCGAAAGACTTCGACGTCGCCACGGATGCCACGCCCGAACAGGTGCAAAAGCTGTTCCGTCGCGCGCGCATCATCGGCCGGCGGTTTCAGATCGTGCACGTGCAGTTCGGTCAGGAAATCATCGAGACCTCGACTTTTCGCGCGCTGGTCGATCCGCCCGCGGCCGACGCGCCTCCGGCTCGCCGCCTGAAGCGCGACGAACTCGACCGCCGCACCCACGCGGTGGACGCGAGCGGCCGCGTGCTGCGCGACAACGTGTGGGGCGAGCAGCACGAGGACGCCACGCGCCGCGACTTCACGATCAACGCGATGTACTACGATCCGGCCACGCAAACCGTGCTGGACTATCACAACGGCATGGCCGACATGCGTGCACGTCTGTTGCGCATGATCGGCGACCCGGCCACGCGTTATCGCGAAGATCCGGTGCGCATGCTGCGCGTAGTCCGTTTCGCGGCCAAGCTCGACTTCGAGATCGAGGACAGCACGCGCGAGCCGATCGCCAACATGGCCGATCTGATCAACAACGTGCCCGCCGCGCGTCTGTTCGACGAGATGCTCAAGCTGATGCTGTCGGGCCATGCGCTCGCGTGTTTGAAACGCCTGCGCCAGGAAGGCCTGCATCATGGCCTGCTGCCTTTGCTCGACGTGGTGCTCGAACAGCCCATCGGCGAAAAATTCATCACGCTCGCGCTGAACAACACGGATGCCCGCGTGCGCGCGGGCAAGCCGGTGTCGCCGGGCTTCCTGTTCGCTACGCTGTTGTGGCACGACGTGCAGCAGCGCTGGCAAAAGTTTGAAGCGAACGGCGAATATCCGGTGCCCGCATTGCATCGCGCGATGGACGACGTCCTCGACATGCAAACGGAAAAACTCGCAATCCACAAGCGCTTCTCGTCGGATATGCGCGAGATCTGGGGCCTGCAGTTGCGCCTCGAAAAACGCTCCGGAAGAAGCGCGCTGAAGCTGCTGGAACACCAAAGATTTAGAGCGGGGTATGATTTCCTCCTGTTGCGCTGCGAATCGGGCGAACTCGATGAGTCGGTCGGCGCGTGGTGGACGGAGTTCATAGAAGGAGACATCGCCGCGCGTGAGGCATTGCTCACGCAGGGCGGGAAGGACCGAAGCCCCAGAAAACGACGGCGGCGCAGCAGCGGCGGTAGAAACCGCAAGCCGGGGGACGGATTGGAGGGCGGCACGCCAGCCGAACGCACAGCCGAAGACGCAGGCCATGACGGCCCGCACGAAGACTGACATAGCGTTGGCTGTTGCCGTCGAACGATAGTTGCAGGAAGTTATGCCATGACGGTTGCTTATCTCGGCCTCGGCGCGAATCTCGGGGACGCGCGCCAGACCCTGAAAGACGCGGTGGTGTGCCTCGCACAACAGCACACCATCTCCGTGCTCGCCAAGTCGAGCCTGTATCGCACTGCCCCGATCGACGCGGGCGGCGACGATTATTTCAACTGCGTCGTGAAGATCGATACGACGCTCCCCGTGCGGCATCTGCTTGCGCTCTGCCACAAAATCGAGCATCAGTTCGGCCGCGAGCGGCCGTTTCGCAACGCACCGCGCACGCTCGATCTGGACATCCTGCTGTTCGGCGATCAATCGATCGACGAAGCCGATCTGATCGTGCCGCATCCACGCTTGGTCGAACGCGCATTCGCGCTGGTGCCGCTCGTCGAAATCGATCCCTCACTCGTGATCCCGCAGCACGGCCGTGCCGAAGCGCTGCTTAGCGGCGTGAGCGATCAGCGCATCAAGAAAGTGAAGGGGCCTTGCCAGTGCCCCATGCTAAATGCATTGGCCGCAGGTGAAAGCACCACTCCTAAAGGCCGTTGCGAATGAATTCAACGCCGCTTACCGTCACGGCGCCGCAACTGCGGCCTCCGTTCGGCTATCTCGCGATCGAAGGGCCGATCGGCGTCGGCAAGACCTCGCTCGCACGGCGCCTCGCGCAACGCTGGTCGATGCAGGAACTGTTCGAACGGCCGCAGGACAATCCGTTCCTCGAACGCTTTTATCGCGACACGGCGCGTTACGCGCTGCCTACGCAATTGCACTTTGCGTTGCAGCGCGCGCAGCAGGCTCAGGACGTGAGCGCGGCACACGCATCGGGCACACCGCTGGTCGCCGATTTCATGACGCAGAAGAACGACATCTTCGCGCGTCTGACGCTGCAGGAAGACGAGTGGCAGTTGTATCGCGCGCTCGCCGCTCGCATCGACGTCAATGCGCCGGCGCCGGACTTCGTGGTCTATCTTCAGGCGAGCCCGGAAGTGTTGTTCGCGCGAATCCAGAAGCGCGCGGTGCCGATGGAACTGCAGATTTCCGACGCGTATCTGCACGCCCTGTGCGACGCGTACAACGAGTTTTTCTATCACTACGACCGCACGCCCGTACTGACGGTCAACGCCGAACATCTGAATCCGCTCGACTCGGACGCGGACCTTGCGCTACTCGCCGAACGCATCGAAACCATGCGCGGCCGCAAGGAATTCTTTGTCAAAGGCACGTCGCTGTAAGCGGCGCGGCCACCTCTCTTTTCTCAACGGATTGACCCCATGACCTATTTGCAGGAAGCGAGCCGGAACGCCATCACCGTGCCGAAACTGCAGGCAATGCGCGACGCCGGCGAAAAAATCGCCATGCTCACCTGCTACGACGCGAGCTTCGCCGCGCTACTGGACCGCGCGGGCGTCGACGTGTTGTTGATCGGCGATTCGCTCGGCAATGTGCTGCAAGGCCAGACGACCACGCTGCCCGTGTCGCTCGCCGACATCGCGTATCACACGGCTAGCGTGGCGCGTGCGCGGCCCGCGGCGCTGATCGTGGCCGACTTGCCGTTCGGCACCTACGGCACGCCGGAAGACGCATTCAGAAGCTCGGTGGAGTTGATGCGGGCCGGCGCGCAGATGGTGAAGCTCGAGGGTGGCGAATGGCTCGCGGACACGGTGCGCTTCCTGGTGGAGCGCTCGATTCCCGTATGCGCGCACGTCGGTTTGACGCCACAATCCGTGCATGCGTTCGGCGGCTTCAAGGTGCAGGGCAAGACCGAAGCGGGCGCGACGCAGTTGATGCGCGACTCACTCGCCGTGCAGCAGGCCGGCGCGCAATTGATTGTGATGGAAGCGATTCCGACGCTGCTCGCCAGCGACGTCACGAAGCAGTTGCGTATTCCGACGATCGGCATCGGCGCGGGCCTGGATTGCTCGGGTCAGGTGCTGGTGCTGCACGACATGCTGGGCATTTTCCCCGGCAAACGGCCCCGCTTCGTGAAGGATTTCATGCATGGGCAGCCGAGTATTCTCGCTGCTGTGGAAGCGTATGTGGCGGCGGTGAAGGATGGTTCGTTTCCTGGGCCGGAGCATACGTTCTGAGTTTCAAATCGATCGAGTTTGCGGCAAGGCGGGCCACTTCCTGCCCGTTTTGAGATTGATCCGAGATTGCATGCAAAGCTGGCTGTCTATCTTCGTCTTCCTGTTTATGCGGCCTGACCGCGAGCCGAGGAGAGACCGCCATGAGCCCATTTTGCCTGATCGACCTAGCGGGAATCCGCGATCACGCGACCGTGCCGCATGACGTGCGCGAATCGGGTTTGCACTCACGTTTGCGTGCATGTTTGAGCGGCTGGATGATTCGGCTGCTGCATGCATTTCACGGTTGAGGCGCGGGCGGCGGCCCCGCGCAGCGTTGTTTGCTGCCGTTAGCGGCTTGCGCTCCCGCCTCTATCAGCCCACGATCCGCGCCAGCACTGCGCCTCGCAGCGCGTTGCACACCATTAGCGCTTCGGCGTTTAGCAGATCGGTCCGGGTCAGCACACGTTCGCCCGCCTGCAGTTCCAACGCTTCCTCAAGCAAAACGCTCCGCATCACGCCGGGTAGCACGCCCGATGCGAGCGGCGGCGTCCACCAGCGTCCAGCCAGCTTCACAAACACATTCGAGCGGCCGCCTTCGGTCAACTCGCCTTGCGCGTTGAAGAACAGCGTGTCGAATGCGCCCTTCGCTTCGGCTTCGCGCCAGCCGCGATCGTATTCGGCGCGGCGCGTGGTTTTGTGGTGCAGCAGCGGGTCGGCGGCGTCGGTTGCCGGGAATGCGTGATCGGGGCCAAGCAGCACACCAACGATCGATTCGGCCAGCGGCGTCAACACCGCGACCGTGATCTGAATCGTGCCGTTTTTGCTCAGTGCAAGCCGCATGCGATGCGGCGTCTGAGCGGGCAGCGACGCGCACTTCACCGCGATCGCTGCCGCAATGGCGTTTGCGTCGTCGAACTTGAAGCCGAGCGTCGCGGCGCTCGACGACAGTCGCGCGAGATGGCGGGACAGGTGCCGTACGCCCTCTTCGCGCGTCGCATACATCGTTTCGAACAGCTCGAAACCCGGTTCGGCGCCGGTCAGAAAGCTGGCCTTCAATTGGCACTCCGCATATTCGTCGGCGGCGACGCTGTCGAGCACGATGCCCGCGCCGACGCCCATCTTGCCTTCCAGATGACCGGTTTGCGTCGACGGGCCCAACGTCAGTGTGCGGATCGCGACGGATAAGCAGAAGTCGCCGCAGGCGGTGTGGTTTGCATCGCACGTGGTCGCGTCCGCGGTGTCAGCAGACGATGAAGGCGCGTCCAGCCAACCAATCGCGCCGGTATAGAGTCCGCGCGGCGTGCTCTCGAGCTCGTCGATCAACTGCATCGTGCGATGCTTCGGCGCGCCGGTGATCGAGCCGCAAGGGAACAGCGCGCGCAACGTCTGGGCGAACGACGTGGCGGGCTTTAGCGCCGCCTCCACGGTCGAGGTCATTTGCCACACCGACGCATACGGCTCGACCGAGAACAGCGCCGGCACCTTGACCGAACCCGTTTGCGCCACCCGCGACAGATCGTTGCGCAACAGGTCGACGATCATCACGTTTTCGGCGCGGTTCTTCGGATCGTTGCCGAGGAATTCGGCAGCGCGCCGGTCCACCGCCGGGTCGTCCGAGCGCGGCGCGGTGCCTTTCATCGGCCGCGCACGCAACGTCGCGCCCTGCTTCTCGATGAAGAGTTCGGGCGAACACGAGAGCACCCACTGTCGGCCCGGCAATGCGATCAGCGCGCCATACGGCACCGGCTGACGCGCCCTCAAGCGTCGATACAGCGCGGTGGGCGAGCCGAATACATCAAAGCCGAGCCGATACGTGTAGTTGACCTGATAGGAATCGCCGGCGCGCAGGGCCGAGTGGATCGCATCGATCGCCGCATTGAACTCAGCCGGGTCGACGCTCGCACGCACGTTCATCGTGCCCGCCACTGATGGCTCTGCCGCGCCTTCGTCGCGCGCCATGAGCCACGCGTCGACCTCTTCACGACTGAGGTTCTCGCAACGTTCGAATAATAAAAAACGCAGCGTGGCATCGCCACGCTGCGTTTTCAAAGACCGGTTCAAATCTCCGTCGAGAAGATGCCGGCCGAACTCATAGTCGGCGAGCACGACGGCATGCAGACCGCGCTGCATCTGCGCTGCCACGGTTTCGCACACGGCTTCGAGCTGCGCGGCGTGCGCGCACACCCGTTCCTGCACAAAACCCGTGTACAGACGACTCGAACGGCGCGCCGCCGTCGCGTCGCAATCGTCGAGCAACGCGAACACGGCGCCGCGCTCATCTGCCGTCATACCTACCGCCAACTTCAAACCGCCATTAATCGAAGAAGCTCTTCACCCGGTCGAACCAGCTCTTGCTTTGCGGGCTATGCCGCGAACCGCCTTCAACCAACGCCTTTTCGAACTGCTTGAGCAGATCGCGTTGCGGCTCGGTGAGTTTGACCGGCGTTTCGACTTGCACGTGCACGTACAGATCACCGGCAATGCTCGAACGCAGCCCCTTGATGCCCTTGCCACGCAGACGGAACGTCTTGCCCGACTGCGTGCCTTCCGGCACGGTGAAGCTGGCGCGGCCCGCGAGTGTCGGCACTTCGATTTCGCCGCCGAGTGCCGCAGTGGTGAACGGAATCGGCATCTGGCAATGCAGATCGTCGCCGTCGCGTTCGAACACCGAGTGCTGCTTGATGTGAATCTCGACGTACAGATCGCCCGACGGGCCACCGTTGATACCCGGCTCGCCGTTGCCGGCGGAGCGGATCCGCATGCCGTCGTCGATACCTGCCGGGATCTTCACTTCCAGCGTCTTGGTTTCCTTCACCTTGCCCGCGCCGTGGCAGTGGCCGCACGGTTCAGGAATATAGGTGCCGGTGCCGTGGCACTTCGGGCAGGTCTGCTGAATGCTGAAAAAGCCTTGCGACATCCGCACCGAACCCGAACCGCTACAGGTGGGGCAGGTTTCCGGCTTCGTGCCGGGCTTGGCACCCGAGCCGTGGCAGATTTCACACGACACCCAGCTCGGCACGCGAATCTGCGTGTCGTAGCCGTGCGCGGCCTGTTCCAGCGTGATTTCCATGCTATAGCGCAAGTCGGCGCCGCGATACACCTGCGGACCCGCGCGGCCGCCGCCGCGTGCGGCGCCACCGGCCGCCTGGCCGAAGATGTCGCCGAAAATATCGCCGAATGCGTCGGCAAAGCCGCCGAAGCCTTGTGCCCCGGCCCCGCCCATGTTCGGATCGACGCCCGCGTGGCCGTACTGATCGTACGCGGCACGCTTTTGCGAGTCCGAGAGCATTTCATAGGCTTCTTTCACCTCTTTGAAATGCCCTTCCGCATCCTTGTTGCCCGGATTGCGGTCGGGGTGGTGCTTCATCGCCAGCTTGCGATAAGCCTTCTTGATTTCGTCGTCGCTCGCGTTCTTTGCGACGCCCAGAACCTCGTAGTAATCCCGTTTCGCCATATCGGTTCAACGCCACTCGCGCAATGCGCCCGGTGGCTCCTCTTGAATGCTGGAGTCTCACGACTCGTCCGGCCGCTGTTTCATGCCGCCTGAATGCGGCTCAAAACAACGCCCTCCATAAAACAAATGTGCCCGGAGAGCCTAAAAGGCTCGCCAGGCGAGATAACCGCTCTTGCACGTTTGCTGTCCCGTTTGTCCTGCAATGCGGGCGCAGTCTCTGGTGCAGCCGGGCCGCACACAGAGCTGTGTGCGGCTTTACGGTCGAAACGCGACCTGGCTTTAGTCTTTCTTGACTTCCTTGAACTCGGCGTCGACCACGTCGTCCTGCTGCTGGCTCGCGCCACCCGCCGTTGCACCCGCGCCCGCCGCGCCAGCTGCCGCAGCTTCAGCACCTTGCGCAGCCTGCATGTCGGCGTACATCTTCTCGCCCATCTTCTGCGAGGCGGTGGCCACCACTTCGATCTTGGCTTCGATCGCAGCCTTGTCCGCCGAACCGCTCTTCAGCGTTTCTTCGAGGTCCTTCAGCGCGGCTTCGATCTTTTCCTTCTCGGCAGCTTCCAGCTTGTCGCCGTATTCGGTGAGCGCCTTCTTCGTGCTGTGGACCAGCGCGTCGCCCTGGTTGCGAGCATCGGCCAGTTCACGCAGCTTGTGATCTTCTTCAGCGTTCGCTTCGGCGTCCTTCACCATCTTCTCGATTTCGGCTTCGGACAGACCCGAGTTCGCCTTGATCGTGATGCGGTTTTCCTTGCCGGTCGCCTTGTCTTTCGCGCCGACGTGCAGAATGCCGTTCGCGTCGATGTCGAAGCTCACCTCGATCTGCGGCGTGCCGCGCGGCGCCGGCGGAATGCCTTCCAGATTGAACTCGCCCAGCAGCTTGTTGCCGGCTGCCATTTCGCGTTCGCCCTGGAACACCTTGATCGTCACGGCGCCCTGATTGTCATCAGCCGTCGAGTAGACCTGTGCGTGCTTGGTCGGGATCGTGGTGTTCTTGTTGATCATCTTCGTCATCACGCCGCCGAGCGTTTCGATGCCGAGCGACAGCGGGGTCACGTCGAGCAGCAGAACGTCTTTACGGTCGCCCGACAGAACCTGGCCTTGAATCGCGGCGCCAACGGCCACGGCTTCGTCCGGGTTCACGTCACGGCGCGGATCCTTGCCGAAGAACTCCTTGACCTTTTCCTGCACCTTCGGCATGCGGGTCATACCGCCGACCAGAATCACGTCGTCGATTTCGCCGACCTTCACGCCTGCGTCCTTGATCGCCACGCGGCACGGTTCGATCGTGCGTTCGATCAGCTCTTCAACCAGCGCTTCCAGCTTGGCGCGCGTAATTTTCAGGTCCAAGTGCTTCGGACCCGACGCGTCGGCCGTGATGTACGGCAGGTTGATTTCGGTTTGCTGGCTCGACGACAGTTCGATCTTCGCCTTTTCAGCCGATTCCTTCAGGCGTTGCAGCGCGAGCACGTCTTTCGACAGATCGACGCCTTGCTCCTTCTTGAACTCGGCAATGATGTAATCGATGATGCGCTGGTCGAAGTCTTCACCGCCCAGGAACGTATCGCCGTTCGTGGAGAGCACTTCAAACTGCATTTCACCGTCGACGTCAGCGATTTCGATGATCGACACGTCGAACGTACCGCCGCCCAGGTCATACACCGCGATCTTGCGGTCGCCCTTTTCGGCCTTGTCCAGACCGAAAGCCAGAGCGGCTGCGGTCGGTTCGTTGATGATCCGCTTCACTTCCAGACCCGCGATGCGACCTGCATCTTTGGTGGCCTGACGCTGGCTGTCGTTGAAGTACGCGGGAACCGTGATCACGGCTTCGGTGACCGGCTCGCCGAGATAGTCTTCAGCGGTTTTCTTCATCTTGCGCAGCGTTTCCGCCGAGATTTGCGGCGGCGCGAGCTTCTGATCGCGCACTTCGATCCATGCGTCGCCGTTATCGGCTTTCATGATCTTGTACGGCATCAGCGCGATGTCTTTCTGAACTTCTTTTTCTTCAAAGCGGCGGCCGATCAGGCGCTTGACCGCGTACAGCGTGTTCTTCGGGTTCGTGACCGACTGACGCTTCGCAGGTGCGCCGACGAGAATCTCGCCGTCTTCCATGTAAGCGATGATCGACGGCGTGGTACGCGCGCCTTCCGAGTTCTCGATCACCTTGACCGAATTGCCTTCCATGATCGCCACGCACGAGTTGGTCGTGCCCAGGTCGATACCGATGATTTTGCCCATTTTTCCTATTCTCCTAACTTTGATCGCTGCGGGAAGCGCCTTGTTTGCCCTGCCGGCGGTAAGGCGATCCGCTCTCAATTCCTACCTGCACTCAACATAAGTGCGTCCGCATCGTTTTCAAGACCTCTTTTACGATGCGGTCTTTAATTTTTTTCAATCGGGCGAACTTTTGCCCGAATCTGTTCCATCGGCCTGAGCGCCGCTTTTTTTTTGGCGCCGGGTATTTTGCCCGCATGTCGGCCGGAATCTTTTTCCCTGACCGCGGCCACAGCTCCGAACTGCTCAAGGCCTTGCCAACCGGGTCGCTTGCCCCGGTAGAAGAAAACCATATAGGTACGCCGCGCGCTATGAAGCACCAACCCGGTTCGCGATGCCAGTCAGCGCTGCTGTGAAACCGTTGGGGCGAGCGCGGTGGCGTCGACGGGAGGTGTCTGCCGTGGCGCATTGCCTGCCGGACGAAGCGGCTTACCGAATCTTCTGCACTTACTTCGGCGCGGCGACGGTCACGAGTGCCGGACGCAGCACGCGATCGGCGATCACGAAGCCCTTTTGCAGCACGGCTACCACGGTGTTCGGCTCCTGCTCGGCCGGCACCATGGAAATGGCCTGATGACGGTGCGGATCGAACTTCTCGCCAACCGGATTCAGGGCGACGACGCGGCCCTTTTCCAGCGCGCCGGTGAGCTGACGCAGCGTGAGTTCGACGCCTTCGCGCACCTTCTGCAGATCGTCGGACGAGTGGGCGACCGCGGCCTCGAGACTGTCGATCACCGGCAGCAAATGCTCGGCGAAGCTCTCGATTGCAAACTTGTGCGCCTTGGCGACATCTTCCTGAGCGCGGCGGCGGACGTTTTCGGTCTCAGCCTTGGCGCGCAGGAAGCTCTCCTGCAATTCGGCGATCTTCGCTTCGGCTTCGGCCAGGGCCGACTGCTCCGCGTTGACCGGCGAGTCGGTTGCGGCGTTGGCTGCCGCTTCCTGCTGAGGTGCTGCGGCCTCGGCGGCCTGGCGCGCGGTTTCGTCGGCGGGCGTGGGATTCTGGCTCGTCGGGTTCTCTTGCGTGTTTTCCATGTCGCTGAAAGTCGTTAAATAGGTGAAAGCGAGGTAAAAGCCAACGGTGCTGGCAGCACATCAAACCTGGCGCGGTTTGTGCGTTGCAAAATCGCGACAGACAACTTCGCGAGTCACCGTGAATCAAAACGGCAGATGAGGCCGGGAGCAACCATTTCAAGCGGTTCTCCCGGAACTTTTCGCACCGCGGACGTGCTGCGGAAATGCCTGGTTACAACCATTATTGCTGCGCAATCAAATTGAGATTGAGTGCCGCTGACAAGTGGCCTATGCTCCACTTAAGCATCGGAAAAGACACGTTAACCCTAATCTGACGTAAACCTTTCCGATATATTGCAGTTCCCACCCGATTCGCCCGTCTTTATTCTGAACCTTCCCGAGGGGAGTACCGTGAAACTGACCTTTGCAATCTCGGTGGTCGCATTGGTTCTGATTGCGGGCACCACGACCATCTGCATGTCCGGGGCTGTCAACGACCACACTACCGAATACGGCGGTGTGCACGCGACCATGGAACAGCTGTTCAACCCCCACCTGAAAGTTTGTCGATAGTGCGCCTGTCGCGTTTGGTCGGCCGGCCGTGCAATGCGGCCGCCGGTTCGCGATACGTCTTGCGCCGCTCCTGTTCGACCTGCCGCTTTACCCTGCTCTCTTCGGTTTCCGCATAAAGCGTTTGCGCGACGCTCGCCGGGCCGCGCACGTCGCACACGCCCAGCACCTGCACCTGCCATACGATCCGCTCGATCTCGATCTCGACCAGGTCGCCGACCCGCACGTCTTTAGCCGGCTTGACGCTGGCGCCGCCAATCCGCACATGCCCTTTTTCGACGGCGTCCGCCGCGAGCGAGCGCGTCTTGAAGAAGCGCGCCGCCCAGAGCCATTTGTCGATGCGCAGCTTCGCGCCCGCGTCGGTTGCAATCCTGTTGTTCATGAGCCTGGTCAAGCTCCTGTCGTATGCGGCACCGGCAACGCCTGCACCGGCCAGCCCTGCAGGTTCTGCGCAACGATTTCGCCCAGCGCGGCAATCCACGCCTGCGAGGCATTCAGGCAGGGAATCCGATGAAAATCCTTGCCGCCCGCATGGAGGAATTCGTCGCGCACTTCCATGCCGATTTCCTCAATGGTTTCAAGGCAGTCGGCCGTAAAGCCCGGACAGAACACGTCGGCGCGCCGTACGCCCGCCGCGCCCAGTTCCTTCAACGTGGGCGCCGTGTACGGCTGCAGCCATTCGGCTTTGCCAAAGCGCGACTGGAACGTGATGCGGCATTCCACCTGCGTCAGCTCGAGCGCCTGCATCAGCAGCGCGCCGGTTTGCTGGCATTGCTCGTGGTACGGGTCGCCGAGATCCAGCGTGCGCTTGGGCACTCCGTGGAAACTCAGCACCAGCTTGTCGCCCGCGGCGAAATCCGGCCGGCCGTGCTGATGCCAATAGTTATGCACCTGCGCCGCAAGCGCCGCAATGTAGGCCGGATGGTCCGCGTACTGGCGCACTGTGCGGATTTCCGGCTGATTGCGCATGCGCTTGAGTGCCGAAAAGGCGTCGTCGAACGCGGTGGCGGTGGTCGACGACGAGTACTGCGGATACATGGGCATCAACAGCACGCGCTCGGCGCCCGCCAGCTTGAGCTGATTCAGCATGGCCGGGATGCCCGGCGTGCCGTAACGCATCGCGTAATCGACCAGCACCGTGTAGTCGTTCAATTGCAACAGATGGCGCAGGCCTTCCACCTGCTTCTCCGTATTGACGCGCAGCGGTGAGCCTTCGGGCATCCATACCGCGGCGTACTTCTTGGCGGAGGCGACGCCCCGAAACGGCAAAATCAGCAGACGCAAAATGATCTGCCAGAGCAGCGCCGGAATTTCGACCACGCGCGGATCGGATAGAAATTGCGCGAGATAGCGGCGGACCGCGCGCGGCGTCGGCGCGTCGGGCGTGCCGAGATTGATCAGCAGCACGGCGACACGGTGTGAACTGGCGTTCTGTGAGGGCCGCTCGAGGTCGAAGCGCATAGGCAGCAAAGTACCGGTGTTGGCGGAGAGTCGGTTGAGGTGGGATTCATTATAGCGGCGCGCTTCATGCACCGGTCCGCCGCACACCCCTGGCCATTCGGCCAATTGGCAAGCCGCGCGCCGTCACGCATCATTTGCGGCAGGAGCAGGAGCCAAGCGCTACCGCAGCCGGGAGTCGAAGCCGCCTACTGCTGGCTGAGTGTCAGCGAAAGCAGGCGCGCGGTGATATCCACAATCGGGATCACGCGGTTGTAGGCCATGCGGGTCGGCCCGATCACGCCGAGCGTGCCGACGATCTTGCCGTTCACCTCGTACGGCGCGGTCACCACGCTCATTTCCTCGATCGGTACGAGATTCGACTCGCCGCCGATGAAAATCTGCACGCCCGCCGCGTGACTCGACACGTCGAGCAACTGAAGGAGACTGGTCTTTTGATCGAACACATCGAACAGCTTGCGCAAGCGCGCCATGTCCGACGAAAGGTCGGCCACTTCGAGCAGATTGCGCTCGCCGGAAATCAGCACGGTTTCGCCCGTGTCGGATTCGTCCGTGCTGGCCGTGACGGCGGCGTGCATCAGCGTGGTCATGTCGCCGCGCAGTGCGTCGATTTCTTCGCGCAGGCGGCGCCGCACGTCGTCGAACGACAGGCCCGCGAAGTGCGCGTTGATGTAATTGGACGCCTCGACCAGTTGCGAGGGCGAGAAGTCGCGCTGGGTCGCCATGATGCGGTTCTGCACGTCGCCTTCCGGCGTCACGATAATCAGCAGAATGCGCTTGTCCGACAGACGCATGAACTCGATCTGCTTGAACACGTGGCTGCGCCGCGGTGTGAGCACCACACCGGCGAATTGCGACAGGTTGGACAGCACACTGGCCGCCGCCGCAACGATTTTCTGCGGTTCGCCTGCCTGCAGCGTAGTCTTGACGGTACGCGTCACGGCTTCTTCGTCCGCGGCGGACTCCACTGTGAGCATGGTGTCCACGAAAAGGCGGTAACCGCGTGGTGTGGGAATGCGGCCCGCGGAAGTATGCGGACTGATCACGAGCCCGAGGTCCTCGAGGTCAGACATCACGTTGCGGATCGTGGCCGGACTCAGTTCGAGGCCCGAATAGCGCGACAACGTGCGCGAGCCGACCGGCTGACCTTCGGCGATGTAGCGCTCGATCAGCGTTTTGAGGAGGGTTTGTGCGCGAGGATCTAGCATGAGGGAAAATTTTAGCTCAATGGCACGACTACCGCGAGCGCTAGGGGCACCCATCCCTGACGAACGCGCCGCCGTTTGCAAGGGCGGCGCACTGCCTTCGATCCGGCCCGTAAGCCGGCGTTCCACCCGGCGCTGTGCAAACCACCTTGCGAGCCACCTTCTGGGCGGCCCGGCTGCCGGCGCCCGGCCGCACTTTACACGGCGCACATGTCATCAAGGCTTCACCATTCTAACGATAATCGCGAGATGCGCTGACGGCCCGCGCGCGCCGGCCCGCTACCGGGTCTGTCTGCGGTTCTTTTCAGGCCCTACCTATGGTGTAATGCCGGCATGCAAGTGACCAGCCAGTTCAAGACCGTCGCGCTCGTCGGGCGCAACAATACGCCGGGCATCGCCGAGCCGTTGACCGCGCTCGCCTCGTGCATCGCGAAGCGCGGCTTCGAGGTCGTATTCGAAGCCGACACCGCCGCCGAGATCGGCGTCACCGACTACCCGGCGCTGCGTCCCGCCGAGATCGGCGCGCGCGCCGACGTTGCGGTCGTGCTGGGCGGCGACGGCACCATGCTCGGTATCGGCCGTCAGCTCGCGCCGTACCGCACGCCGTTGATCGGCATCAACCACGGGCGGCTCGGCTTCATCACCGACATTCCGATCTCCGACATGCGCGAGATCGTGCCGCAAATGCTGTCCGGCAATTTCGAACGCGAGGAACGCGTACTGCTCGAAGCGCGCATCATGCGCGGTGGCAATCCGATCTATCACGCATTGGCCTTCAACGACGTGGTGGTCAACCGCAGCGGCTTCTCGGGTATGGCGGAGCTGCATGTCTCGGTGGACGGCCGCTTCATGTACAACCAGCGCTCGGACGGTCTGATCGTGGCCACGCCCACCGGCTCGACTGCCTACGCGCTGTCGTCGCAGGGGCCGATTCTGCATCCGCAGTTGCAGGGTATCGTGCTGGTACCGATCGCGCCGCACGCGCTCTCGAACCGGCCAATCGTGCTGCCGGACGACTCGAAGGTGAGCATCCAGATCGTTTCGGGGCGCGAAGTGAACGTCAATTTCGACATGCAGTCGTTCACCTCGCTCGAACTGGGCGACACGATCGAAGTGCGCCGCTCGCGTCATACGGTGCCGATGCTGCATCCGGTCGGCTACAGTTTCTTCACCACGCTGCGCAAGAAACTGCACTGGAACGAATACCCGTCGCACGAAGAAGACTCCAAGCCCTGAGCGGCGAGCACACCGGAACGCGAACGCCGCCGCTGCCGAAACCCGAACATCAAGCTCACCAGACGACCTCCATGCTTCGCCACCTCTCGATACGCGACTTCGTCATCGTCGCCGCGCTCGACCTCGAATTCGACAGCGGCTTTACTGTTTTCTCCGGCGAAACCGGCGCCGGCAAATCGATTTTGATCGACGCGCTGGCGCTCGCGCTCGGCGCCCGCGCCGATGCGAACGTCGTGCGCACTGGCGAAAGCCGCGCGGACCTCACCGCTGAGTTCGAGACCCATGCGCAGGTCGAGCAATGGCTCGACGAGCAGGCGCTCGGCACGACCGGCGAGGACGGCCATCACGGCAACACGGTGATGCTGCGGCGCGTGGTAGATGCCAACGGCCGCTCGCGCGCCTTTATCAACGGCACCGCGGCGACGCTCGCGCAGTTGCGCGAGGTCGGCGAAATGCTGGTGGACATTCATGGCCAGCACGCGCACCAATTGCTGATGCGTCCCGACGCGCAACGCGAACTGTTCGACACCCACGCGGGCCTGTCGGACACCGCGGCAAGCGTCACGCGGGCGTGGCGCGCGTGGCGCGAGAAGGTTCAGGCGGTCGAGCATGCGCAAACGCGTGACCGTGAACTGCAACTCGAACGCGAGCGTCTCGCCTGGCAACTCACTGAACTGGACAAGCTCGCGCCGCAACCGGGCGAGTGGGAAGAGGTCAACGCCGAGCATCGGCGGCTGTCGCATTCGGCCAATCTGATCGACGGCGTGCAGGGCGCGCTCGGCGCACTGTCCGAATCGGACGAGGCCATGATCACGCATCTGTCCTCGATCGTCTCGAAGGTGCGCGACCTGGCGGAAATCGACCCGGCTTTGAACGACGTGCTGGCCGCGCTGGAGCCCGCCGAAATCCAGTTGCAGGAAGCGGCTTATTCGCTGAGCCACTACGCGCAAAAGCTCGAACTCGATCCGGACCGGCTCGCCCAGGTCGAAAAACGCCTCGACGCACTGCATTCAGCCGCACGCAAGTTTCGTCTGCAGCCTCAGACGTTGCCTGAGGAACATGAGGCGCGTCGCGCGCAACTCGCCGCGCTCGACGCGGCCGCCGACCTCGACAGCCTGCACGCCGCTGAAGCCAAGGCCAAGGAAGCTTTCCTGACCGAAGCGAAGAAACTCTCGAAGGCGCGCGCCAAGGCCGGCAAGGCGCTGGGCGCGGCGGTCACCACCGGCATGCAGGAACTGTCGATGAAAGGCGGCAGCTTCGAAGTCGCGCTGGTGCCGCTGCCCGAAGGCGGCGCGCATGGGCTCGAACAGGTCGAGTTCCGCGTCGCCGGTCATGCCGGCGTGCCGCTGCGGCCGCTCGCGAAGGTTGCCTCGGGCGGGGAACTGGCGCGGATCAGCCTCGCGCTCGCGGTCATTGCCAGCGCCGCCAGCCCGACACCCACGCTGATCTTCGACGAAGTGGACACGGGCATTGGCGGGGGCGTCGCCGAAGTGGTCGGGCGGCTTTTGCATCAGCTTGGCCAGCAACGCCAGGTGCTGTGCGTAACGCATTTGCCGCAAGTCGCCGCGCGCGGCGATCATCACTTCCAGGTGGCGAAAGCGGGCAACGGCAAAGGCGGCACGGTCAGCAGCGTGACTTCACTCGACAAGGCGAGCCGCGTCGAAGAAGTCGCGCGGATGCTCGGCGGGTTGGAGATCACCCCGACCACGCGGAAACACGCGAAGGAAATGCTGGCGGCGTAGTTGTTGGCTAGGGGCGCCTTCGCCATCTGCGTCTGGCGCGGAAAAGTTAGCCGCCCGGTTGGTCGCGGAAAAACCAGCACCCGTGCGGCTCGCAGGCACAATGCCCGCGGCGGCGAAAGATCGTAGGCGAGCCGACCTGACGTCTTGCTTCGCCGCACCTCACCTCGCTTGGCCTCACCACCCTTCATGCCGTTTCGGAGAGCGAACGCCACGAATTCGCTCACGCCCCCTTTCAAGGCACCAAGCTGCACAATCCCGCTCGCACAAACCGCGAACTCCCGGCCAACCCTCACCCAAACACCCGCTTCCACAGCGCCAGCACCGCTTCCCGCTCCTTAGCCACCAGCGCCGGCTCGACTCGCGCCTTCTCCATCCCATCCAGCCGCAACTGGTGCTGCAACTTACGGTACGTGCGATACGCCGCGCCCACCGTCTCCGCTTCCGCCTCGCTCATCAAGCCGAAGCGCGACACTTCCCGCAGTAACGCGATGTTGCCGGTATTGCGGATCAGTTCGGGATCGCTCGCCGCGTGCAACAACACCCAGTACTGCACGGTGAATTCGATATCCACCATCCCGCCGCTATCGTGCTTCAGGTCGAACAGCGCCGTATGGTTCGGATGCCCGGCTTCGACGCGCGCGCGCATCTCGACGATCTCCTTCATGAGCGGCGCCGCTTCGCGTGGCGTGGTCAGCACCTGTTCGCGGATGGCCTCGAACTTCGCGCCGATCTCGGCGTCGCCCGCGCAGTAACGCGCGCGGCTCAATGCCTGGTGCTCCCAGACCCATGCCGTATTGGCCGCGTCGCCCTCGCGCAGCTGGTAACGGCGGAACGCGTCCAGATCGGTGACGAGCAGGCCCGATTCGCCGTTCGGCCGCAGACGCAAGTCGACGTCGAACAGGGTGCCGGCGCCGGTTGCGGTCGTCAGCCAGGTGATCAGGCGGCGGGTGTAAGTGGCGTAGACGTCGGCTGCGGCATCGTCGGGGTCGTCGTAGAGGAAGATCAGGTCGAGGTCGGATGCGTAACCCAGTTCCTTGCCGCCCAGCTTGCCGTACGCAATCACCGCGAAACGCGGCACGTCGCGATGGCGTTTCGGCAACTGATTCCAGACAGCCTGGAGCGTGACGTCGAGCACGGCGTCAGCCAGTTCTGACAACCGGTCGCTCACATGCTCGACGCTCAGCTTGCCGGCCAGATCGATCAGCAGAATGCGAAACACCTCGGCCTGATGGGCGTGGCGCAGCAGATCCATTTGCTGCTCGACGCCGTCCGCCGCGGCCAGACGCAGGCGCAGCGTGCGCTTGAACTCGGGCCAGTCGAACGGACTATTGATCGCTTCATCGTCCAGCAATTCATCAAGCAATTGCGGATGGCGGATCAGATAGCCCGCCGCCCAACGCGAACCGCCGAGCACTGACAGCACACGATGCAGCGCTTGCGGATATTCGGTCAGCAGCGCCAGATAGGCACCGCGCCGGCTCACCGCTTCGAGCAGGTCGAAGAAGCGCGCGACCGTATCGCCGCGGCGCTCCGCAGGTTCCAGCGTGCGGGCGGCTTCCAGCGCTCGTTGCGCGACGATGTCGAAACGTTGCCGGCTGCGCTCGGCCAACCCCGCATAACGCGACGACTGCCAGATCGCGCGCAGCCGCGCGACCAGTTCGCCCGGCTCGGCCACGCCGAGTTCGACGAGGCGCGACTGTAAGGCTTCGTCGGCGCTGTCGTCGGCGAGCGCGCTGCTCCAGACCCATGCGGCGGCGCCGTCTTCGGGTGCGCCACAGCCGTCGCGGCCGTTTACTTTGTCAGCGAAAATCTGGTCGAACTGCTGTTCGACGAATTCGCGATGGGCATCGAGCTTGGTCATCAGCGCGGCATAGTCGTCGCAGCCCATTGCGTGGGCAAGCGCCGAACGGTCCTCCGGATCGACCGGCATCGCATGGGTCTGCGCATCGTTACGGTATTGCAGCCGATGCTCGAGTTCGCGCAGGAAGCGATAAGCCTGCGAGAGCTTCACGCAAACCGACGTGTCGAGCAGCCCATGCGTGGCCGCATGACGCAGCACCGCAAGTGTCGGCCGCACGCGGAAGCCCGCGTCCTGGCCGCCGCGGATCAACTGGAACACCTGCGCGCTAAATTCGATTTCGCGGATGCCGCCCCGCCCGAGCTTGATGTCGTCGGCCTTGTCGGGCCGCATCGACGCGCGCCGTTGCGCCTCCTGGCGAATCTGCAGATGCAGCGCGCGAATCGCACTGATCACGCCGAAGTCGAGGTAGCGGCGATAGACGAACGGCGTGACGATCGCATCGAGTTGCTTCTGCAGCCGCTGCGCCGCATCGCTCGCACCTTCGGACACGAGGCGCCCCTTGATCCACGCATAGCGCTCCCATTCGCGGCCTTGCACGTAGAAATATTCTTCCAGCATGCCGAGACTGCACACGAGCGGCCCTGAGTCGCCGTTCGGCCGCAGCCGCATGTCGACCCGGAACACGTAGCCGTCGCCGGTCACTTCGGCGAGCGCGCCGATCAGGCGCTTGCCGAGGCGCGTGAAAAATTCCTGCGTGGCGATCGGCGAACGCTGGCCGCCCGAGGTCTCGCCGTCCTCTTCATAAATGAAGATCAAGTCGATGTCGGACGACACGTTCAGCTCGCGCCCGCCGAGCTTGCCCATGCCCACCACGCCGAGCGAGAGCCGTTCGCCTTGCGGCCCGCGCGGCTCGCCGTATAGCGTTTCGAGTTCCGCTGACAGGACGGCGAGCGCGCGCTGGATCGTCGTCTCCGCCAGGTCGGTCATCGCGCCGGTGACTTCGGCAACGTCCGCCTCGCCCGCCAGATCACGCTCCATCACGGCGCAAAAGACCTCGGTGCGCAATTGGCGCAAGGCCCGTTTGAGTGCATCTTCGTTCAATGGCGCGTCCGTCGCGCCGGCCGCTTCTGCGCACAAGGCGTCGAAACGGGCGTCGATACGCTCGCGCGTCAGCGGCCCGGACGCGAGCGCCGCCACCCGCGCCACGAGTTGCGGACGGGCGGCCGCAGCGCGCGCCGCGTAGTGTGAATAGTTGGAACTCAGGAGAGTGGCGTCAGTCATCAAGGGTCTGGCTCGCTCGTTGCTTGATCAGCGTGGTTCAGTTCGCAGTAGCACAGGGGTAAGGCCACCTCCCGCAGGTCGCGAGGCGGCATGCAGACAGGGTTTGCAGGAGGTCCGCCTACGCTTTCCCGTGTGTTACATTTCGTCGTTAATTCGCAAAACTACCATACGCCCACCCGCCGCAGCATGTCCGAGCGAAACGAATCCGCCGATCCGCGCGAAACTGTGCAGGTCCGGCCTGTGAGCGGAAGCGACCACATCGTGCTGCGTCGGATCCTGCACGTGGTTCTCGCGCTCGCGCTCGTCCTGTACTTCATTGCGATGGGTCTGTTTCTCGGCTTGCGCTACGTGGTGCTGCCGCGCGTGGACTCGTTCCGGCCGCGCATCGAAGCGGCCATTTCGGAAAAGCTGCACGCGCAGTTCACCATCGGCAAGCTCGCGCCGCACTGGAGCAGCTTCCAGCCGGGCCTCGACGTCACCAACCTGATAATTCGCGATCACGACGGCAAAGCCGCGCTGACGATCCCGCACGCCACCGCCACGCTCTCGTGGCGCTCGCTCTGGCAGTTTCGTCCCGCGCTCTCCAGTTTGATCGTCGATCAGCCGGACGTGCTGGTGTCGCGCAGCAGCGACGGCGTGCTCTCGGTGGCGGGCGTGCCGGTGCCGACCCGTCACAGCGGCAACGACACGTTGTCCACCTGGCTGCTGCGCCAGCAGGCGATCGTGGTGCGCGGCGGCGCACTGCGCTGGCGCGATGCGCAGCATGACGCGCCGGAGCTGGCGCTACGCGATATTCGTATCGCGATCCTCAACGACGGCTACGATCACCGCCTCGCGCTGCAGGCGCCCGCCGACGGCCAGGTCCTGCACGGCCCGCTCGATTTCCGCACGCACTTCAAACACGCGCCGCTCTCCGCGATCGGCAAGCCGATCAACTGGACCGGCCAGGTCTACGTCTCGACCGGCCCCGTCGATCTGCCGACGCTCGCGCGCTACGTCAATTTCCCGATCGAGACGTTTGCCGGCCGTATCGACAACGCCATCTGGATCGACTTCGCCGAGGGCCGCATGAAGTCGGCAGGCGGCCAATTGGCCGGCACCGATGTCGCCCTGCGGGTACGTCCGACCCAGCCGAAGCTGCTCGTGCCAGTCGCCAATTTTTCATGGCGCCTCGAAGCCGCCGAGGGCGACTACAAACTGCAACTGACCAACCTGCACGCCGAACTCGGCCAGCCGCCGCTCGACGACGGCACGCCGCTCACCCGCACGCTCGCGCTCACCACGCTCGATGGCCGCTACCGGACCGCCTCGCAGCAACACGGACAACTCTTCAGCGTGAGCGGCGATCGGGTCGACCTGGGCATCCTCGCCGAATTCAGCCGCGCGTTGCCGCTGCCGCGACGCCTGCTGAACAATCTCGTGCGTTTCAATCCGCGCGGCCTGGTCGCCAACTATGTGATCGAAGTCGAGCGCGGCAAGCCGGCGTCCGGCGAAGCAGGCAGCGACCGTTACCCGAGCGGCGCCGAACCGATCGAACATTATCGTTTCAAGGGCGATCTGCAGGGCATCAGCGTCGCCGCTCAGGAACCGCCGCCGGGGCTCACGCCGCTGAACCACCCGCGTGCGGGCATTCCCGGCATCGAGAATCTGTGGGGCAATGTAGATGCCGACGAGACCCGCGGCACCGCGCTGCTCGACACCTCCAATGTCGCCATCACCCTGCCGGGCGTGTTCGACGATCCGCGGCTGAAGCTCGACTATCTGCATGGCCGCGCCGACTGGACCATCACCCCGAAGAAGCCGGGCGAAAACCGCCCTGCCTTCACCGTGAAGCTGGCCGATTTCCGCGTCTCGAACGCCGACGTCGCAGCCACCGCCTCCGCCGACTACAGCAACCCGGGCCACGGACGCGGCTCGCTCGACCTGAAAGCCGACTTCCAGCGCGCGCAGGTGACGCGCATCGTCCGTTATCTGCCGACCAGCATCAGCGAAAAGCTGCGCATCTATCTCGGCCACGGCTTGCAGGCCGGCATGTCGCACGGCGCCACTATCGAAATTCACGGCGATCTGACCAAGTTCCCCTACTCGCGCGATCCGGCAGCCGGGCAGTTCCATATCGTTGCGCCGTTCAAGGGCGGCAAGTTCGATCCGACGCCCTTCCCGCCACGCAACATGAGGAATGGCACGCCGAACGTGTGGCCGGCGCTCGACGGCATCGACGGCGTGTTTGAGCTCAAGCAGAACGTGCTGCGCTTCGACGTCGACCGCGCGCATTACAAGCAGGTCGCGCTGATGGGCGTCAGCGGCCGGATCGACGATCTCGGCACCAAGGCGTCGAGCCTCGTCATCAAGGGCGATGGCCACGGCCCGCTCGCCGACATGCTCGACTACGTGAACGCCAGTTCGCTCGGCATCATGGCCAAGCATGAAACCGAGAAGGTGCGCGCCGAAGGGCCCGCGTCGCTCGCGCTGCAACTCACGGTGCCGCGCACGCCGAAGCCGCACATCGCCGTGGAAGGCGCGCTCGGCTTCCAGAACAACCGCTTGAGCGTCGACAACGTGCCTCCGTTGTCGCAACTCAAGGGCAAGGTGCATTTCACCGAGCACACGGCGCAGGTGGACCGGCTCTCCGGGCAGTTCCTCGGCGGCGACGTGCATGCGAACGGCGGCTTGAAGCAGGACGGCACGTATGCGCTCGACCTCGGCGGCCATATCGCTGTCGACGCGGCGCGCGATCTCAATCTGCATGGCCCGGCCGCCCAGGTGCTGACGCGCATGAGCGGCAGCGCGCCCTACGCGCTCAACGTGCGCGGCGCCAAGGGACGGTTGCCCGAAGTGAAAGCGAACTCCGACCTGACCGGCCTCGCGCTCGACTTCCCCGCACCGTTCAACAAGCCGGTCGGCACGCCGATGCCGCTGCGTTTCGCCGTCAGCCCCGCCGCCGCGCCGGGCGAGGCTGGATTGCAGCGCGCCGAGCTCACCTTCGGCCCGATCGCCGCCACCTATCTGCTGCGCTATCAGCCGCAAACGGCGCCGACGGTCGTGCGCGGCGCGGTCGGCGTGAACAAGCCGGCCGACCTGCCGTCCGAAGGCGTAATCGCCGCCGTCGACCTCGACACATTCGACGCGGACGCGTGGCGCGCGCTGATCACGCAGATGCGCAGTAAAGAAGCGCCCGCCCCCGCCGCGGCGACGCCGGTCACGCCGAATCCGACCGTCACACAATTCCTGCCGAGCCGCTTCGCGCTGCACGTCGGCACGCTGACGCTGCTCAAGCGCCACTGGGACAGTGTGATCGTCGGCGCTTCCCATACGGACCGCACCTGGCAGGCAAACATCGCGTCGAACCAGGTGTCGGGTCACGTGTCGTGGCTGCCGGGCGCGACGAAAGAATCGCCCGGCACGCTGCAGGCGCGTTTTGCCCGCGTGGTGATTCCGTCCGCCACCGACAAGGATCTGATCGGCCAGGCAATGTCCGCGCCGGCGCAGAACATGCCGTCTATCGATCTGGTGGTCAACGAACTGATCTTCCGCGACCGCAACGTCGGCCGGCTCGAAGTCGACGCGCACAACTTCGACGAAAACGGCGTACCCGTCTGGCAACTCGACAAGCTCGACATCACGAACTCCGCCGCCACGCTGACCGCCACCGCGAACTGGCGCACTTCGACCGAACTCGGCAATAGCGCCGACGAAGCCACGCCGCGCCGCACCGTGTTCGATTTCAAGCTCGACATCAAGGACGCCGGCGCGCTGCTCGAGCGCTTCGGTCAGCCGCGCACGCTCAAGGGCGGCGCCGGCTCGCTGTCGGGCAAGGTGGTGTGGCAAGGCGGCCCGACCAAAATCGACTATCCGACCTTCAACGGCAATCTGGCCGTCGATCTGCGTCATGGCCAGATTCTCAAGGTCGATCCGGGCGTCGCCAAACTGTTGGGCGTGCTCAGCCTGCAAAGCCTCGCGCGCTTCGCGACGCTGAACTTCCGCGACGTGATCGGCGAAGGCTTGCCGTTCGAACATGTCACCGGCACCGCGCAGGTTCACAACGGCATCGGCCGCACCGAGAACTTCGAGTTGGTGACCGCGCCGGCGCGCGCCGAGATGAAGGGCTCGGTCGACCTCGCTCAGGAAAGCCAGGATCTGCGCGTGCACGTCGTGCCGACCATCAGCGCCGGCGCCGGCGTGATCGCCGCGGCGGTTATCAATCCGCTGCTCGGACTGGGCGCGCTGGTGGCCGATGTCGCCTTCAGCCAGACGGTCTCGCACGCGTTCGCGCGCGACTATGCGATTACCGGTTCGTGGTCGAAACCGCACGTTGAGCGGGTGCGGAGCGATCGCGGTAAGATGGACGCTCCGGCTTCGACCGTGGAAGCGAACTGAGCCTGTATCCGGCGCCCTGTCTGGCCGGACAGGCGCCGTGGCGCACCAGCGGCTCCAGCCAGCCTTGAACGACGTATGCGGCGCCAGCGGTTCGCGCCGCCGCCTTGCCGGGAGTTTTTCGAAACGCTCATGAGCGAAACACACGTCTCTTCAACCGTCTCCAGCGGCTCTCTGGAAGGTGCCTTCCGTGTCGCCGCGCTGCAAATGGTGAGCACGCCGGATCGCGAGCGCAATCTGGCCGAGGCCGGCCGCCTGATCGCCGAAGCCGCCGCCGAAGGCGCGCAACTCGTCCTGTTGCCTGAATACTTCTGCTTCATGGGCTTCAAGGACACGGACAAGCTGGCCGTGCGCGAACCCTATCAGGACGGTCCGATCCAGCGCTTTCTCGCCGACGCGGCGCGCCGCCACCAGGTCTGGGTGATCGGCGGCACGCTGCCGTTGATGTCGCCCGAAGCCGCGCGCGTGCTGAACACCACGCTGGTGTTCGACCCGCAAGGCAACGAGGTCGCGCGTTACGACAAGATCCACCTGTTCAACTTTGAAAAGGGCGAGGAATCGTTCGACGAGGCGCGCACCATCTGCCCCGGCGGCGAGGTTCGCACCTTCGAGGCGCCGTTCGGCCGCGTCGGTCTGTCGGTCTGCTACGATCTGCGCTTTCCGGAGCTGTACCGGCGCATGGGCGACTGCGCGCTGGTCGTGGTGCCGTCGGCGTTCACCTACACGACCGGCCGCGCGCACTGGGAAATGCTGCTGCGCGCCCGGGCGGTCGAAAACCAGTGTTACGTGCTGGCCGCGGCGCAAGGCGGCAAACATGAAAACGGCCGCCGCACGTGGGGCCACAGCATGCTGATCGACCCGTGGGGCGAAATCGTCGCGGTGCGCGACGAAGGCGCGGGCGTGGTCGCCGGCAATCTCGAGCGTGCCCGCATCGACGAAGTGCGACAGAGTCTGCCCGCCTGGCGTCATCGCGTGCTCAGTTGATCAACCCCTTCGCGTGACATTGAAACTGCGGCGCCCCCGACTCATATAGTGTGTGACAGAGGCGCTAACCGAATCCTTCGTATCGAGCAGAACATACTTCGCATGAACATCATCGAACCCGGTATCCGTAATCTCGCCACCGCCAAGGACATCCTGCTGACGCCCTACGGTCTTGACGAAGCCCTGCTCACCCGCACGCTCGCCGAAATCTTCACGCATAAGATCGACTACGCCGACCTGTACTTCCAGTACACGCGCAGCGAAGCGTGGAGTCTCGAAGAAGGCATCGTGAAATCGGGCAGCTTCAGCATCGACCAGGGCGTCGGCGTGCGCGCCGTGTCGGGCGACCGCACGGCTTTCGCCTATTCGGACGACCTGTCGCCCGAAGCGATCCGCCAGGCGGCCATCGCCACGCGCGCCATCGGCAAGGCTGGTGGCGGCAAGCAGAAGATCAAGGTGGCGTCGTCGCTGACCGGCATTGCGGGACGCGATCTTTACCTGCCGGCCGATCCGCTGCATTCGCTCGACGCAACCGCGAAGGTCAAGCTGCTCGAGCGCATCGAAAAGATGGCGCGCGGCCGCGATCCGCGTATCCAGCAAGTCATGGCCGGCCTCGCCGGTGAATACGACGTGGTGCTGGTCGCGCGCAGCGACGGCGGCTTCGCGGCCGATATTCGTCCGCTGGTGCGTGTGTCCGTCACCGTGATCGCCGAGCAGAACGGCCGCCGCGAAATCGGCAGCGGCGGCGGCGGCGGCCGCTTCGACTACGGTTATTTCACCGACGAGATTCTCTCCAGCTACGTCGACGACGCTGTGCACGCCGCGCTGGTCAACCTCGACGCCCGCCCGGCACCGGCCGGCGCGATGACCGTCGTGCTCGGACCGGGCTGGCCCGGCGTGCTGCTGCACGAAGCGATCGGCCACGGGCTCGAAGGCGACTTCAACCGCAAGGGTTCGTCGGCATTCGCGGGGCGCATCGGCGAGCAGGTCGCGGCCAAGGGCGTCACCGTGGTGGATGACGGCACACTGCCGAATCGCCGCGGCTCGCTCAATATCGACGACGAAGGCAATCCGACCCAGTGCACCACGCTGATCGAAGACGGCATTCTGAAGGGCTATATCCAGGACACGCTGAACGCGCGTCTGATGAAGATGCCGGTCACGGGCAACGCGCGCCGTGAGTCGTACGCGGCCTTGCCGATGCCGCGCATGACCAACACGTACATGCTCAATGGCGACAAGGACCCGCAGGAAATCCTCGCCTCCGTGAAGAACGGTTTGTATGCGGTGAACTTCGGTGGCGGCCAGGTCGACATCACCAACGGCAAGTTCGTGTTTTCGGCGTCCGAGGCGTACATGATCGAAAACGGCAAGGTCACGTACCCGGTGAAGGGCGCGACGCTGATCGGCAGCGGCCCGGAATCGCTCAAATACGTCACCATGATCGGCAACGATATGAAGCTCGATTCGGGCGTCGGCGTGTGCGGCAAGGAAGGCCAAAGCGTGCCGGTGGGCGTGGGTCAACCTACGTTGCGCATCGAGAAGATGACGGTCGGCGGCACGGCCTGAATTTGCAGCAAACGCATACTTCGCGCATACATCGTGCGAAGTATGCGGAATTTCCGCATTGTTGCACCCGGCAGCTTGCAAGCGCCGCCTGCGCGGGTTATAAAGTCACTCACCCTTTTTGACCTGCGACCTCATTCGTCATGTCCGCCAAGTTTTATTTTTACTTTTTCTGGCATCTCAGACCGCTGGCGGATCGAGAGGGGTGTTAGTGCACGCAAGACACCGAGAATTCCCGAAAAACCGCCAGCTAGCCTGGCGGTTTTTTTTCGCCTCATGCCTTTGAAACTTTAATTTTGATGATCGTCCGCTCTGGCATTGCTGCTTCATCGCAAACCTGATTGCCCGCGCGAACACGCTACGAACCGATTGGAGAACAACATGCCCCCGCACAACACCGACGATGTCCGCATCCGCGAATTGAAAGAACTCACGCCGCCCGCTCACTTGATCCGTGAATTCGCTTGCGACGAAACGGTGTCCGACGTGATCTACAACTCGCGCACCGCGATGCATCGCATTCTGCATGGCATGGAAGACCGGTTGATCGTGATCATCGGACCGTGCTCGATTCACGACACCAAGGCGGCGATGGAATACGCGGGGCGTCTGATCGAGCAGCGCAAGCGCTTCGCCGGCGAACTCGAAATCGTGATGCGCGTGTACTTCGAAAAGCCGCGCACGACGGTGGGCTGGAAGGGTCTCATCAACGACCCGCACATGGACAACAGCTTCAAGATCAACGACGGCCTGCGCACCGCGCGCGAGCTGCTGTTGCGCATCAACGAACTCGGCCTGCCGGCCGGCACCGAATACCTCGACATGATCAGCCCACAGTACATCGCCGATCTGATCTCGTGGGGCGCAATCGGCGCGCGCACCACCGAATCGCAAGTGCATCGCGAACTGGCTTCGGGCCTGTCGTGCCCGGTCGGCTTCAAGAACGGCACCGACGGCAATGTGAAGATCGCCGTCGACGCAATCAAGGCCGCTTCGCAGCCGCACCATTTCCTGTCGGTCACCAAGGGCGGCCACTCGGCAATCGTCTCGACCGCGGGCAATGAGGACTGCCACATCATTCTGCGTGGCGGCAAGACGCCGAACTACGACGCGGACAGCGTCAATGCGGCGTGCGCGGACATCGGCAAGGCGGGTCTCGCCGCGCGTCTGATGATCGACGCGAGCCACGCGAACAGCTCGAAGAAGCACGAGAATCAGATTCCCGTGTGCGCAGATATCGGTCGCCAGATTGCTTCGGGTGACGAACGGATTGTCGGCGTGATGGTGGAATCGCATCTGGTGGCGGGCCGCCAGGATCTGCAGGAAGGCTGCGCGCTGACGTACGGCCAGAGCATCACTGACGCGTGCATCGGTTGGGATGAAAGCGTCGCCGTGCTCGAAGGCCTCGCCGACGCGGTCAAGCAACGCCGTGTGGCGCGTGGAAGCGGCAACTAAAAACCACGCTATTTGCAGTGGTGGATGTACGGTAAACCCGGCTCGATGGATGAGCCGGGTTTTTTGTTAGCCGAATGGACGAATGGTGCTCCTCTAATTGCCTCTGTACCGTAACAACTCATGGCCGGATCGAATACGACTTGACCGGGGTGAATGTTACGTATAAAATTTTGTACATGAAAGGTGATTATGGAGCAGGAAAAAGAAATTCGCTGGCTAGGCTCCAGCTATCACGATTTACTCGCTTTCCCCGCAGAGATGCGCCGTCGAGCAGGGTTTGAACTCAGCAAAATTCAGGCAGGTCTCGACCCGGACGACTGGAAGCCGTTCGACTCGATCGGCCCTGGAACCCGCGAGATTCGCCTCAAGGAAGCAGACGGCATTTTTCGCGTCATGTACGTGACCAAGTTCGTGGAGGCGTTGTACGTACTGCATTGCTTCCAGAAGAAAACGCAGAAGCTGGGTCCGCTTGACAGGAAGATTGCCGAAACGCGGTATCGCGCCATCGGGCTGCACCATCGGCCGCACCACCACTAACAATAGGAAAACTTAACAAATGACGACCGACACCAAAATTCGTCACGTAACCAGGCCGGGCGCCAATTTGTTCCTCGAACTCGGCTTTTCCGCCGAAGAGGCGAAACGCCTGCACGCCGCGTCGCAAAAGCAGATCAACGACACGCGGCTGCTCAAGGAGCAGCTCATGACGGAACTGTCCACGTGGATCGAGCAGCATCATCTGAAGCAGGCCGAGGCCGCCGAGATTCTGATGGTGTCGCGTCCGCGCGTGTCCGACGTGGTCAACAAGAAAACAACCAAGTTCACCATCGACACCTTGGTGGAAATGATGAGCCGGATCGGCAAGCCGGTCACGCTGGCGGTCGGCTAACGTGCCGGCTCTTCAATGCGCGTGACGCTGCATGCATCATCACGCGGTCATGCGCGTATCGCCACGGCAGGTCTTAGCCGGCGTTGCGCTCGTGTTGCCACAGCACATCGGTGCCGCCGTCCGCACGATTGAGCACGCGCGCGAGCACGAACAGCAGATCGGACAGCCGGTTCACATACTGGCGGGGCGCGGCGTTGATTGTCTCGTGCTCACCCAACGCAACAATCGCCCGTTCGGCACGGCGGCACACGGTGCGGCACACATGCGCGAGCGAGGCCGCGCGCGAGCCACCGGGCAGAATGAACTCCTTCAGCGGCGGCAGAGCCGCGTTGTAGTCGGCAAGCCAGTCGTCGAGTTGGGCGAGTTGCCGGTCGGTAATCATCGTGTGGCCGGGAATGCACAGCTCGCCGCCAAGGTCGAACAGATCATGCTGGATCGCTACAAGCGCTACCCGCACCTTGTCCGGCAAAGTTTCACACAGCAGCACACCGAGGTTCGAGTTGAGTTCGTCCACGTCGCCGATCGCGGCTATGCGCGCGCTGTCTTTGCGCACGCGGCTACCGTCACCGAGACCGGTGGTGCCGTCGTCGCCCGTGCGGGTGGCGATCTTGCTCAAGCGGTTGCCCATGGTGTCTCCCTTGTATTCAGTAACGATGCGCCGCGCCGCCGCCCAACATAAATCCGAAGCGGCATATCAAGCACCGCGTTTATCCATATTGCGCGCATCGTGAAGTCGCCGCCATTATAGAAGCGCTGGCCGGCCGCAGCGCCGGCCCACGGGCGATCGGCGTAAAATGAAACACATGCTGCAAACCAGCACCGCCCCAAATACCAGGAGACATGCGTGAATCATCCCGTGCCGCCGGCCCCGCTGCGCCGACCGTTTCCCGCCGAGTTGCTAAACGCGCTCAAAGCCGCCTTCGCCGATCGCGTCTCCGTGTCCGAAGTCGTGCGCACCCATCATGGCCGCGACGAGTCGCCGTTCGACCCGCAACTGCCTGACGCCGTCGTGTTCGCGCGCACGACTGAAGACGTGCAAACCATCGTCAAACTGTGCGGCCAGTACAACGTGCCGATCATCCCTTACGGCAACGGCTCGTCGCTTGAAGGGCACCTGCTCGCCGTGCAAGGCGGCGTCTCGATCGATCTGTCGGAAATGAACCGGGTGTTGTCGATCAACGCCGAAGACCTGACGGTCACCGTCGAGCCCGGCATCTCACGCAAACAGTTGAACGAGGCATTACGCGACACCGGCCTGTTCTTCCCGATCGACCCGGGCGCGGACGCGAGCATCGGCGGCATGTCGGCCACGCGTGCCTCAGGCACCAACGCAGTACGCTACGGCACGATGCGCGAGAACGTGCTCGGGCTGACCGTGGTGCTGGCCGACGGCCGAGTGATCAAAACCGGTACGCGCGCTCGCAAATCGTCCGCGGGGTACGACCTCACGCGCATGTTCGTCGGCTCGGAAGGCACGCTCGGCGTGATCACGGAAATCACCGTGCGCCTGTATCCGCAACCGGAGGCGGTGTCCGCGGCGGTGTGCGCATTCCCGTCCATGGGCGCCGCGGTTCGCGCGGTGATCGAAACGATCCAGATGGGTGTACCGATTGCGCGCGTCGAGTTCGTCGATTCGCTCGCCATCCGCTCGATCAATCGCCACTCGAATCTGACGCTGCGTGAAGCGCCCACGCTGTTTTTCGAATTCCACGGCACCGAGGCCGGCGTGAAGGAGCAGGCCGAACTGGTCCAGGAGATCGCCGCGCAGAATGCCGGCGAAGGCTTCGAATGGGCAACCCGTCCGGAGGATCGCAGCCGTCTGTGGAACGCGCGGCACAACGCCTATTTCGCCATGCTGCAACTGAAGCCCGGCTGCCGCGCGGTCACGACCGACGTCTGCGTGCCGATCTCGCGGCTCGCGGAATGCGTGGAGGAAACTGAACAGGATCTGCAAGCGTCGCCGCTGCCCTGCCCGATCGTCGGCCATGTCGGCGACGGCAACTTCCACGTCGCGATCCTGATCGATCCCAACAAGCCGGAAGAACTCGTCGAAGCCGAACGTCTGAACCATCGCATCGTGCAACGCGCGCTGCGCATGGACGGCACCTGCACGGGCGAGCATGGCGTCGGCTTGCACAAGATGGGCTTCCTGCTCGAAGAGCACGGTGAAGTCGCGGTCGATACCATGCGTTCTATCAAACACGCGCTCGACCCACACAATCTGATGAACCCGGGAAAAATCTTCACCTGGGCAGCATGAGGCGTATTCAGGCGCGGCTGCGTGAGAGCCAGCCGCGCTGGACTTGAAAGGCACGAGGAGACAAGTCACATGAACGCACCCGCTGAACTGACGGCCGAAGTACTCGCCCAGCGCCAGCGCGAAGTCGTGCAGGCGTTGATGGCCGTATTGCCGACCCACTGTTTGCTGTTTCGCGAAGAAGACACCGTCGCCTACGAATGCGACGGGCTCGCCGCCTACCGGCGTCTGCCGCTTGCGGTCGCGTTGCCGGAGACGGAATCGCAGGTGCAGCGCATCGTGCAGATCTGCCACCGTCTCGACGTGCCGATCGTGCCGCGCGGCGCGGGCACCGGCCTATCGGGCGGCGCCATGCCGATTCGTCACGGCGTGGTGGTGTCGCTCGCGCGCTTTCGCAAGATCGTCGAAGTCGATTCATACGCGCGGACCGCCACCGTGCAACCGGGTGTGCGCAATCTGTCGATCTCCGAAGCCGCCGCACCTTACGGTCTGTATTACGCGCCGGACCCGTCGTCGCAGATCGCCTGCACGATCGGCGGCAATGTCTCGGAAAATTCCGGCGGCGTTCACTGCCTCAAATACGGTCTCACGGTGCATAACGTGTTGCGCGTGCGGGCCGTCACCATGGAAGGCGAGATCGTCGAATTCGGCTCGCTCGCCCCCGACGCGCCCGGCCTCGATCTGCTGGCCGTGCTGATCGGCAGCGAGGGCATGTTCGCGATCGTGACCGAAGTCACGGTCAAGCTGATCCCGAAGCCGCAAACGGCGCAGGTCATCATGGCCAGTTTCGACGATGTCGTGAAAGGCGGCGACGCGGTCGCCGGCATCATCGCGGCGGGCATCATCCCGGCGGGTCTGGAGATGATGGACAAACCGGCCACGCGCGCGGTCGAGGAATTCGTCCACGCCGGCTACGATCTCGACGCGGCGGCGATCCTGCTATGCGAATCGGACGGCACACCCGAAGAAGTCGCGGATGAAATCGTGCGCATGACCGCTGTATTGCGCGAACAGGGCGCCACACGCATCCAGATTTCCCGCTCGGAGAGCGAACGGCTGCGCTTCTGGTCGGGGCGCAAGAATGCGTTCCCCGCCGCCGGGCGTATTTCACCCGACTATTACTGCATGGACGGCACGGTGCCACGCCGCAGTATCGGGCCGCTGCTGGCGCGCATCGAGGCGATGGAGAAGACCTACAACCTGCGCTGCATCAACGTTTTCCACGCGGGCGACGGCAACATGCATCCGCTGATCCTGTTCAACGGCAATGACCTGGACGAATGGCACCGGGCCGAAGCGTTCGGTTCCGACATCCTCGAAGCATGCGTCGAACTGGGCGGCACGGTGACCGGCGAGCACGGCGTCGGCATCGAGAAGATCAATTCGATGTGCGTGCAGTTTTCGCCAGAAGAACGCGATACGTTCCACGCGGTCAAGCGAGCTTTCGACGCGCCTGGCCTGCTCAACCCCGACAAAGGCATCCCCACGCGAGCGCGTTGCGCCGAGTACGGCAAAATGCATGTGCGCGGCGGCTTGCTGCCGCATCCTGAGCTGCCGCGGTTCTAACGCTGTACCGCTCCGCCCACGCATCGCGCATAGCCTGTGTGGGCGCTGTTTTCCTGCTCTCACCCTGATTACCCGATGCGGGTCCACTCCTGGTTGCCAGCCAGCCCCCGCCCGGTACAATCAAACGAAACACAACGAAGCAGGACACCATGGAAGAGGACGACATCGTCGCCGTGTGGTCGGAACGTGTGCGTTCGGCCAGCGCCGAGGGGCACGCGTTGCGCATCCGTGGCGGCGGCACCAAAGACTGGTACGGTCAGACGCTGGAAGGTGACATCCTCGACACGCGCGCTTATCGCGGCATCATTGCGTACGACCCGGCGGAGCTGGTGATCACCGCGCGCGCGGGCACGCCCTTGCTGGAGATCGAGGCCGCGCTCGCCGAGCATCATCAGATGCTCGCCTTCGAGCCGCCGCACTTCGGGCCGCAGGCTACCTTCGGCGGCTGCATCGCGGCGGGCATTGCCGGTCCGCGCCGCCCGTCGGCCGGCGCGGCGCGCGACTTCGTGCTGGGCGCCGTGATCATGAACGGCCAGGGCCAAAAGCTGCATTTCGGCGGCCAGGTGGTGAAGAATGTCGCCGGCTACGACGTCTCACGCCTGATGGCCGGCTCGCTCGGCACGCTGGGACTGATCCTCGAACTGTCGATCAAGGTGCTGCCGTTGCCGCAGGCCGAAGCCACGCTCAAATTCGACATGAACGGCACCGATGCGGTCCGCAAGCTCAACGAATGGGGCGGCCGGCCGTTGCCGATTACCGCGAGTGCGTGGCGTCACGGCACGCTGGTTGTGCGCCTTGCCGGCGCCGAGGCCGCGGTCAAGTCGGCGAAGATGGCGCTCGGCGGCGAAGTGGTCGATGCCGTCGAAGCCGAACGCTTCTGGGCCGGCCTGCGCGAACAGACCGACTCGTTCTTCGCCGCCATCCCGCCGCGGGCCGCACTGTGGCGCCTTGCTCTGCCTTCGATTACGGAGCCGTTGCAATTGCCCGGCGCGCAACTCATGGAGTGGGGCGGCGGCCAGCGCTGGTGGATCACGGACACCGACGCGCAGACCGTGCGCATCAGCGCCAAGCAGGCTGGCGGCCACGCCACGATCTTCCGCGCCGGCCACGGCTACGATCGCGGCGCCGGCGTGTTCACGCCGCTTCCCGCGCCGCTGATGAAAATCCATCGCGGCCTGAAAACCGCTTTCGACCCGGCCCGCATCTTCAATCGCGGCCGTCTCTACCCCGACTTCTGAGCGACGCGATGCAAACCAACCTCGCGGACTTCATTCGCAACACGCCCGACGGCGACGAAGCCGACGGCATCCTGCGCAACTGCGTGCATTGCGGTTTCTGCACAGCCACCTGCCCGACCTATCAGATACTCGGCGACGAACTCGACGGCCCACGCGGACGAATCTATCTGATCAAGCAGATGGTCGAAGGCGCGCCGGTCACACGCAGCACCCAGGTCCATCTCGACCGCTGCCTGACTTGCCGCAATTGCGAATCGACATGCCCATCCGGCGTGCAATATGGCCGGCTGGTGGAAATCGGCCGCAAGCTCACCGAAGAGAAAGTCACGCGCCCGCTCGGTCAACGGCTGGTGCGCCGGATGCTCGCGAGCTTCGTGCCGAACAGCGCGCTGTTCACACCGACCATGCGTATCGGCCAGCATTTTCGTCCGTTGCTGCCCAAGAAGTTGCGCGACAAAGTGCCCGCGCGGCAGCGTCCGCTCGAATGGCCGACGGCGAAACATCCGCGCAAGATGCTGATGCTCGCGGGTTGCGTGCAACCGTCGATGATGCCGAACGTGAACATCGCCACCGCGCGCGTATTCGACGCGCTCGGCGTGGAAACGCTGATCGCGCCGGATGCCGGCTGCTGCGGCGCGATCCGCCTGCATCTGGGCTACAACGACGACGCGCTCGACGACCTGCGCGCCAACATCGACGCATGGTGGCCGTACATCGAACAGGGTGTGGAAGCGATCGTGATGAACGCGTCCGGCTGCGGCGCGACCGTCAAGGAATACGCGCACCTCTTGCGCCATGATCCGGCGTATGCGGAAAAGGCGCGCCGCGTGGTGGAATTGACGCGCGACGTCGCGGAAATCCTGCCGGAGTTCGAAGAAGCATTGGTCTCGGTCACGCGCCGCCGCTCGGTTCATACGGTGGCGTTTCATCCGCCCTGCACGTTGCAGCATGGTCAGCAGATTCGCGGCAAGGTCGAGCATTTGCTGACCGCGCTGGGCGTCGAGGTGCGTCTGCCCGCCGACAGTCATCTGTGCTGCGGCTCGGCCGGCACCTACTCGCTGACGCAACCCAAGCTCTCGTACGCGCTGCGCGATCAGAAGCTCGATCGGCTGCAGGCGCAGGAGCCGCAGGTGATCGTGTCGGCGAACGTCGGCTGCATTGCGCATCTGCAAAGCGGCACCTCGACGCCGGTCGCGCACTGGATCGAACTGGTCGAGCACATGCTGTCCGTATAATCGGATTATCGACTTTCGCTGGACTTCCGGTTCCGACATGCCCGATCTGATTCACAACCTCGAGGCGGTGCAGCAGCGCATCGCCATGGCCGCGCACGTGGCCGGACGCGATACGCGCTCGGTCCATCTGCTCGCGGTCTCCAAGACCTTCCCCGCCGAAGACGTGCGCGCCGCCTACGCCGCCGGCCAGCGCGCGTTCGGTGAAAACTACGTGCAGGAAGCGCTCACCAAGATCGAGGCGCTCGCCGATCTGCGCGCCACGCTCGAATGGCATTTCATCGGCCCGTTGCAATCGAACAAGACGCGGCCGGTCGCCGAGCAGTTCGACTGGGTGCACTCAGTCGATCGGTTGAAGATCGCGCAGCGGCTCTCGGAGCAGCGTCCCGACAATTTGCCGCCGCTCAACGTGTGCTTGCAAGTCAACATCAGCGGCGAGGCGTCCAAGAGCGGCGTGAGCATTCCCGAGGCGGTGGAAGTCGCGCAGGCGATCGCCGCGCTGCCGAAGCTGAATTTGCGCGGCCTGATGGCGATTCCCGAGCCGGCCGGCGGCATCGACGAACAACGCGTGCCGCATCGGCACTTGCGCGAGTTGTTCGAGCGTCTATGCAACGACGGGCTCGAACTCGACACGCTGTCCATGGGCATGTCGAGCGATCTCGAAGCCGCCGTGCTGGAAGGCGCGACGATCGTGCGCGTCGGCACCGCGATCTTCGGCGCGCGAGATTACTCTAACTAAGCGCTTCGGGCCTTTCAGGCTCGATAGATTCTTCACGGCACCTGGCACTTCATCCGGAACATCATGAAAATTGCTTTTATCGGCGGTGGCAACATGGCCGCCGCTTTGATCGGCGGTCTCATCAAGCGTGGCGTCGCACCCGCTGACCTCTACGCAATCGATCCCAACGAAGATGCGCTCAAGCGCAATGAGCAGCAATTCGGCATCAAGACGGGCGCCGCCGCGGATGCCGGGCTCGCCGCGTACGACGCCGTCGTGCTGGCGGTGAAACCGCAGATCCTGAAGAGCGTCGCCGAGGCGGTGGCGCCGCATCTGAATGCGTCGCAACTGGCCGTGAGCATCGTGGCCGGCATTCGCATGGGCGACATGTCGCGCTGGCTGAATGGGCACGACCGTATCGTGCGTGTCATGCCGAATACGCCGGCGCTGATCGGCATGGGCGTGACGGGACTGGTGGCGACCAGCAGCGTCGACGAAGCGGGCCGCGCGCTCGCGTCGCAAGTGCTGGGCGCGGTCGGCGAAACGGTCTGGTTCGACGACGAAGCGAAGATCGACGCCGTCACCGCGATCTCGGGAAGCGGGCCGGCCTACGTGTTCTATTTCATCGAGGCGTTGCAGGAAGCCGCGCGCCAACTCGGTATGGATGAGTCACAAGGCCGCGCGCTGGCGGTGGCAACCTTCACCGGCGCGGCGCAACTGGCGGCGAATTCCGACGAGCCGCCGAGCGTGTTGCGCGAACGTGTGACGTCCAAAGGCGGCACGACGGCGGCGGCTCTGGCGTCGTTCGACGCGAGCGGCATCAAGGATGCGATTGTGCGTGGTGCGCTCGCCGCGGATGCCCGCGCGAAGGAAATGGGCGACGAGTTCGGCAAGCAGTGAGCGGGTTCGGCGGCGCCTGCTCAAGCGAGACGCAAACCCGGCAACTCCCCGCGCGGAAAAACTAAAACGAGCCCGCCGCGTAATGCGCGGCGATGCCGACAAACAGCGCGCCACCCAGCCAGTTGTTATGCCGGAACGCGGCGAAGCACGCCATCCGTTCGCGGTTGCGAATCAGCGTGTAGTGATAGATCGCGCAGCCCGCGGCCGCCGCCCATCCCAGCCAGTACAGCACGCCGAAACCGAGCAGCACGCCGATACCGACGTAAATCCCAAGCGTCGCCGCGTAGCAAATCATGATCGCGGCCACGTCGAAGCGGCCGAACGTCAGCGCCGACGTGCGGATGCCGATCTTGATGTCGTCGTCTCGATCGACCATTGCGTACTCGGTGTCGTAAGCCACCGACCAGAACACATTCGCCAACAGCATCACCCACGCGAGCAACGGCACGTGGCCCTGAATCGCGGCGAACGCCATCGGAATGCCGAAGCCGAACGCGATTCCCAAGTACGCCTGCGGAATCGCGAAAAACCGCTTGGTGAACGGATACGAACCGGCGACAAAAAGCGCCGCCACAGACAGTTCCTTAGTCAGCGTATTGAGCGGCAGAATCAGCAGAAACGCCAGCAACGAGAGCGCGGCCGCCAGCGCCACCGCTTCCCACGCCTTGATCTTGCCCGACGTGATCGGACGGTTTTCCGTGCGCTTCACGTAGCGATCGAAATCGCGATCCGCGTAATCGTTGATCGCGCAACCCGCCGAGCGCATCAGCACCGTGCCTACCGTGAAAATCACCAGCAGCGGCCACGTGGGATGACCGTCGGAAGCGATCCACAGCGCGTTGAGCGTCGGCCACAGCAGCAGCAGGCTGCCGATCGGCTTGTCCATGCGCACGAGGCGCAGATACAGGGGGAGTCGGGCAAACATGGGCAAAGTCGGTGAAAGTGCGAAGACGGTGCGGCTATTTTACGGGATACCGACCACGCGCCGCTTCTGGGCTCGCCCGGCTGACAAGGCAGGCGCCGCAAAAAACAAAGCCTCCCGTGCAGGGAGGCTTTGTTGGTGTCGCACTCGGCTTTAACTCAACGCCAGCTTCAACGACAACTTCAACGCCAGCGCCGAAACGAGGCGCTTGGCGCAGATACCTAAGCCAGCATCGAACGCAACATCCACGCTGTCTTTTCATGCGTTTGCATGCGTTGCGTCAGCAGGTCGGCGGTCGGCTCGTCGTTAGCGGCTTCCGTCGACGGGAAAATCGCGCGTGCGGTACGCACCACGGCCTCCTGACCTTCCACCAGTTGGCGGATCATTTCTTCCGCGGCCGGCACGCCGTCCGCTTCCGGAATCGACGACAGCTTGGCGAATTCCTTGTAGCTGCCCGGCGCATGCACGCCCAACGCGCGAATGCGTTCAGCGATCGAATCGACCGCTAGTGCCAGCTCGTTGTATTGCGTTTCGAACATGAGGTGCAGCGTGTTGAACATCGGACCCGTCACGTTCCAGTGGAAGTTGTGGGTCTTCAAATACAGCGTGTAGGTGTCGGCGAGCAGGCGCGACAGACCTTCTGCAATCTTCTTGCGATCCTTGTCGCTGATCCCGATATTGACGTGCTGTACGGCTGCTGCGGCTTCTTTTTTGGCCATGATGACTCCTTTGAAGAGTGATACGAACCGGTCGGCAAAGTGACGGTCTGCGGATAGCAAACTCGACAGCTCGAACGCTCGACAGTTTAGCCTGGAAAGCTGCTGCGTTCGTATGACGCGTGGCCACTTGCCGCATCGCGGCGGCGGCGTGGATCAGCCGCCGAGCGCGTGTTGCAGCGCCTGCGCGACGATCACCGCGACTCCGCTCGCGAAGATCGCAAAGCCCACCGCCCTGCGCGCCATCAATGCGTGTCGTTGCGCACTATTTGCGGCTGACGTGCCGCCTAATGTGGCCATCATCATCTGCATCATGGTCGTGCTCCTTCGGTTCGTATCGGTACTAGCGGGACGCAAATGCACCCCGCTCTACTGCATGACTTCAACTGCTCGATTGCTGCTTATTGCCTGTTGCGTTCCGCGAGGTCGGCCATCGCGGCGATCACGCCTTCCGCGTAAGCGGGATCGGCACGGCGGAAATGCTCGATCTGGCGAGTAACGATCTCCTGCGGCACACCGTTGATATGGCGTGCGATGTTGCCGAACAGACGTTCACGCTGAGCCGCATCGAAGAGCGCAAACAGCATGCCTGGCTGCGTGTAGTAGTCATCGTCCAGGCGATGCTCGTAGCGATCCACCGCGCCCGCCGCGAGCGGCGGTTCAGACGCGTTGGCGTCCTGCACGAAGTCGCCGAAGCGATTCGGCTCGTAGTTCACGTTGCCGCCCAGGTTGCCGTCCGTGCGCATTGCGCCGTCGCGATGGAACGAATGCGGGCTCGGCACGCGCGCCGCATTCACCGGAATCTGGTGGTGATTGATGCCGAGTCGATAGCGCTGCGTGTCGCCGTACGAGAACAGACGGCCCTGCAACAGACGGTCCGGCGAAAAGCCGATACCCGGCACCACGTTGGCGGGCGTGAACGCCGCTTGCTCCACGTCGGCAAAGTAGTTCTGTGCGTTGCGATTCAACTCGATCGTGCCGACGTCGATTAACGGATAGTCCTTCTGCGACCACACTTTCGTGATGTCGAACGGATTGAAGCGATACGTGGCGGCTTCCGCTTCCGGCATCACCTGGATGGCGAAGCGCCACTTCGGGAAGTTGCCTGAGTCGATATTGCCGATCAGATCGCGTTGCGCGCTTTCGCGGTCTTGCGCGACTACTTGTGCCGCTTCGGCATCGGTGAAGTTCTCGATGCCTTGCATCGACTTGAAATGGAACTTCACCCAGAAACGCTCGTTGTTGGCATTGGTGAACGAATACGTGTGCGAGCCGAAGCCGTGCATCTGACGGTAATTCTGCGGAATGCCGCGGTCGCTCATCAGAATCGTCACCTGATGCAGCGATTCCGGATGACGCGACCAGAAATCCCACGCAGCGACATTGCTGCGCATGTTGGTGTACGGGTCGCGCTTTTGCGTGTGGATGAAGTCCGGAAACTTCAGCGGGTCGCGGATAAAAAACACCGGCGTGTTGTTGCCGACCACGTCCCAGTTGCCTTCTTCCGTGTAGAACTTGATCGAGAAACCCCGCACGTCGCGTTCGGCGTCGGCTGCGCCGCGCTCGCCGGCCACCGTCGAAAAGCGCATGAAAAGCGGCGTTTCCGTGCCGACTTGCGCGAACACCTTGGCCTTCGTGTAGCGCGAGATATCGTGCGTGACCTTCAACGTGCCGAACGCGCCTGAACCTTTGGCGTGAACACGGCGTTCCGGAATCACTTCGCGATCGAAGTGAGCGAGTTTTTCGAGCAGCCAGACATCTTGCAGAACAACCGGACCGCGAGCGCCGGCGGTCATCGAATTCTGGTTATCGGCAACGGGTGCGCCGGCGGCGCTGGTGAGCTTACGTTCGGACATGCGTGACTCCTGGTTGGCGCTTATTGAAAACAGATCGTGAGGAGAGGGGCGGTGCACTAATGCCGGAGGCTCAGGCGTTATGCGGACAGAGCCCGATCGACCAGCAGGGACAACGCTACGTCACGCAGACTCGCTATCGATGCGACAAAGCCGCGCGGCATCAAGGCTGACGGCGAGGCGAGCACGTGAACTGGCGGCTGTGGCTTGGACTGCGTCATGCTTCCTCCGGGTCGGGTGGATCGGGCGATCCATGGAGGAAACTATATCAACACTATCGAATCAGTGTTTTTAATTAATTTTATCTATTCGATAGGAGTTGTGGCGGTTCGATGCCTTGTTGCTGCTTGTGGGTTTGTTGCTGCCGGCGCCTTGGGCAGGCGCCGGCTGGCCGTCGGACCTGCGCGATTAGCCGGCCTTCCCGTGCGCTCGTTAGTTGACCGCTACCGGGAGATCGAGCTTTTTGACACCTGCCAGATCGCAGGAACTGATGGCGTCGCAAATGGCCTCGATTGCGGGCATGCGCGTGAAGCTCTTGCGCCAGGCCAACACGACGCGGCGATCCGGCACGGGTTCGTCGAAAGCGACGTAGCTCAGCAGCCCCGAATCGATGCCGCCGGCGTGCGGTTTCACTTCATGCACCGACATGCGCGGCAGCACGGTAATGCCGACCCCGCTCGCCACCATGTGACGGATGGTTTCCAGCGACGAACCCTCAAAGGTCTTCTGGATGCCGTCCGCGTTTTGCGAAAAGCGCATCAGTTCCGGGCAGACGCCCAGCACGTGGTCGCGGAAGCAGTGACCGCTGCCGAGCAGCAGCATGGTTTCCTGCTTCAGATCGTCGGCGTCGATTTTCGGGCGGTTTTCCCAGGCGTGACCGGACGGCAAGGCGACCACGAAAGGCTCGTCGTACAGCGGGCGCAGCATCAGGCCGGTTTCTGGAAACGGCAGCGCCATGATGGCGACGTCGATTTCGCCTTGTTTGAGCAGCTCGATCAGCTTGAGCGTGTAATTTTCCTGCAGCATCAAGGGCATTTGCGGGACGCGCTTGATCATCTGCTTGACAAGCGTGGGCAGCAGGTACGGCCCGATCGTATAGATGACGCCAAGGCGCAGCGGCCCGACCAGCGGGTCTTTGCCCTGCTTTGCGATTTCTTTGATGGCGAGCGTCTGTTCGAGAACGCGTTGCGCTTGCGTGACGATCTGTTCGCCGATTGGCGTGACGCTCACTTCGCTGGTGCCACGCTCGAAGATCTGGACGTTGAGTTCGTCTTCGAGCTTTTTGATCGCCACCGAGAGCGTCGGCTGGCTGACGAAACATGCCTCGGCGGCCCGGCCGAAGTGCCGCTCGCGGGCGACCGCAACGATGTATTTCAATTCGGTGAGCGTCATTGGGGGACCAATCAGTGCGGTGAGTTCGATAGGTTCTAGTTATACACCTATAGGGTCGGTTCGCCAACCATTTGGTTTTTTTGCGCGGGGCGCTGGGGGTCGAGGGTTTGCTCGCTGTGTTGGCCTTTCCTTGAATTGCTGGTGGTCTATTAGCGTTGCCCCTGTGCGGGGCGGCACCTACTTTCTTTGCCGCGGCAAAGAAAGTAGGCAAAGAAAGCCGCTGTGTACCGCTAGCCTGGAAGCGGGCCCCCTGGCTTTGAGGAGGCAGTGGTGCATCTGGAATCCGTGTTCTCGCACATTCCGCGTCAGTGACAAGGCAGTCATGCTTCCGGCGACGCTGCGCGCGCCGTCGCGGTACTTCATCAACCCGTGGGGGTGCAGGCGTCCGCCTGCACTTGGTCTCCACGCAGCATCGGGGCGTGTCGAGCTGCGCGTTCGCACCATTCTGCCGACATGTCGCCGAGGCGAAGCCGACGGCCCCCGCCGCGCTAACCGAAGCCACGGTCAAGCAGACCCCCCGGCGAGCACGGAGTGCGAGGCGGGAGGTATGACTGCCTTGTCGCTCCCGGGGGATGGGCGAGATGCCGGATTCCAGATGCACCACTGCCTCCTGCAAGCCAAGGGACCCGCTTCCAGGCTGGCGGTGCACAGCGGCTTTCTTTGCCTACTTTCTTTGCCGCGGCAAAGAAAGTAGGTGCCGCCCCGCACAGGGGCAACGCCAATAGACCACTAACAATTCAAGGAAAGGCCAACACAACAAACCCCGACCCCAAACCCAAAAAGCCGATCAACCACCAGCAACAGCCCCCACACCATCAGAAGGACAAGCCGGCACAGCCACGGCCCCACCTTTACCAGCAGCCCCCCCACCCTTCCCCTGCGAAGCAGCAACAGGAGCAGCCACCGCCATAGCCCTCACAGCAGAAGCCACCTGCACGGAAATCCGCTGCAACGCCCGCCGGTGCCCCTCCACCAGCGCATCATACCCACCGCTAACCGGCTCACTCACCACACTCCGGCAGGTCATCACCGCCGCCCCGCGCACAGCCCGCACACTCCACACCGCGTCGATCAACGCATGCGAACCCGGCCATGATTCAAACCGCTGCACATTCATGCTGACCCGATACACCGGCGTCCCATCCGGATAAGCCGTCCCATACACATCGATCGTGTTGAGCTGCTGCGTCAGACTCGTCGATAAAGCCCGGCGAATCTCGTCCCCAGGCAGCGAGGCCCAGCGCTCTTCCTCGAGCACTTTGACCTGCGTCGGCGCCGTCTGCACGACGAGCTGATTCTTCGACACCTGCGGCGGCACGTCGATCGGCGCGACTTCGATCAGCCATGCCGGCGCGGCCGAGGTCCTGGCGCTGACCGGCGCGGCGGATCCGGCAGCACTATCGGCGCCCAGCGTATAAAAACGGCTCGAAGGCGACGAACACGCCGCCAGCGCCGCGAGTCCGGCCAGGGCGCCGGCAACGACAGCGCCGCGCACGAGCCCGCGCGGCGGGCGAGGAAGCCGGGCAAACATCATGGTTTATCTCCTGATTTACCCCGCAACAGCGATTCGGGGTGGCGTTCCAGATAATCCGACAGCGCATTCAACGACTGCAACGTGCGCGTCAATTCCTGCAACGCCTGATGAACATCCGACTGCAACGGCGAGTCCTGCTGCAACGTCGCCTCGGCCGAACCAAAGGTCTGCTTCGCCGCGGCGAGGGTGTCGCGAGCCTGCGGCACGACTTCCTTGTCGAGTCGCGTGAAGAGTTGGTCGGCGTTCTTCAGCGCGCTGTTCAGGTTGTTGCCGATCTGATCGAACGGCACCTTGTCGAGCTTCTTCGCAATGTCGGCGACCTGGAGCTGCAACTCGTCGAGCGTGTTCGGAATCGTCGGCAGTTCGAGCGGATCGCTCGCCACGTCGACGGTTGCCGGCGGCGCTTTCGGGAAGATATCCACCGCCACGTACAACTGGCTCGTAATCAGGTTGCCGGTGCGCAACTGGCCACGCAGACCATGTTTGACGAGCTGCTGCAGCATGGTTTGACCCGCGAGGCTGCCCGGTGCCGGCGCGGTTTCGCGGAAGCGCCTGCCGAGGCGGTCGGGGTACAGGTTCATCGTCACCGGCATAGTGAAGCTGCGGGTCTTCGGATCGTAGTCGATGCCGATATTGGTCACCTGGCCGAGCACGATGCCACGGAAATCGACCGGCGCGCCGATCGACAAACCACGCAGCGACTGGTTGAAGTTCATCACCACACGCAGCGGCACGCCGTCCGGTTCGCGCATCGCATCCGCTTCGTCCGAGCCGAGGCGGAACGTCATGTTGTTCGGTGCCTGCGCGCCCACGCCCTGACCCGGCGGCGACTGGAACGACAAGCCGCCGACGATCACCGTGGCAAGCGACTGCGTGTTCAGCTTGAAGCCGCTGGAGTCGAGCCGCAGATCGACACCGCTCGCATGCCACCAGCGCGAATTGGTGCCGACGTATTGATCGAACGGCGCGGACACGAAGACCTGCATGGTCACGCCGGTGCCGTCCTTGTCGAGCGAGAAGCCGACCACCTGGCCGACCTGCACGCGCCGGTAGAAGATCGGCGAGCCGATGTCGATCGAGCCGAGCGAGTCGCCGTGCAGGACGAACTGGTGGCCCTTCTGGTCGCCGGTAATAGGCGGCGGCGTTTCGAGGCCGACGAAGTTCTTCTCGGTATCCGGCGAATGCCCCGCATCCGCGCCGATATACGCGCCCGAGAGCAGCGTGGTAAGACCCGACACGCCGCTCGCGCCGACGCGCGGCCGCACCACCCAGAAACGCGAATCCTTGACCGCGAAGTCTTCGCCTTCCTTGGTCAACTGCACCTGCACCAGCACGTGGGACAGATCTTTCGACAGCGTGATGGTCTTCACCGAGCCCACATCGACGTCTTTGTACTTCACCTTGGTCTTGCCGGGTTCGAGACCTTCAGCGCTCACAAAGCTGATCGTGATGGTCGGACCTCTTGCGGTCACCGACTTGATCACGAGCGCGATGCCGATCAGCGCGGCGATCAGCGGAATCATCCAGACGAGCGAAGGCAGCCAGCGGCTGCGCGGCTCGATTTCAGGGTCCGGGAGTTGGGGCGGCAGCTTCGGTCCGTTCGAATCGTTGCGCGGCGCATCGGAGGCGGGCGTCGGTTCTTGCGGGCTAGTCATGTTTGAGGTCCTGAGGTTTTTGGGTACTGCCTTCCACGCGCCCTTCTACGCTGTCCCAGATGAGCCGTGGATCGAATTGCATGGAGGCCATCATGGTCAGAATCACCACCGAGCCGAAGGCGATCGCGCCGGGGCCGGCCGTAATGACTGCAAGCGATTTGAAGCGCACCAGCGCGACGGTCAGCGTGACGACGAACACGTCGAGCATCGACCAGCGGCCGATCCGCTCGACCATCCGGTAAAGCGTGGTGCGCTGCTCGGGCCGCCAGCGCGAACGACGCTGCGCCGTGACGGTCAGCAGCACGAGCACGCTCAGCTTGAGCATCGGCACCATGATGCTGGCGATGAACACGATCACCGCCAGCGGCCAGTCACCCGAGGTCCAGAAATAGACGACGCCGCTCATGATGGTGTCGTCTTCGGAACCGAGCAGCGACGAGGTGTGCATCACCGGCAGCAGATTCGCGGGAATATACAGGAGTGCCGCGGCGATCAGCAGCGCCCAGGTGCGCATCAGGCTGTCGGGGTTGCGCGAGTGCAGGCGCGAGCCGCAGCGTCCGCAGTGCTGCGGCGTGACAGACCGGATGCGCGGTTCGACCCGTCCGCATGCGTGGCAACTCAGCAGGCCGGCGCGTTTCGCGGTGACGTATTTCATGGCGTGCTCATCCTCGACGTGGCGTCGGCGGCACCGGCGGCGGGCCCGGCGGCAAGGCGGACGGCGCAGTGTGGATGTCGGGCGCCGCCGCGGTGTGCACCTCGGCCGGCGCGGGCGGGCCCGCGACGGAACCGACGGCGGCCGCCGCGCTATCGGCGGAGGTGCGCGGCAGCGGCCGCTGACTGCGGGCGCCGAGTTCGTCGGCGAGGTCCCACAGAATGCGCGGATCGAATGTGACCACCACCGCGAACATCAGCGTGAGCACACCGAACGCGAACAGCGCCGCTTCGGGAATCACGCGCGCGAGGCTCACCATCTTTACGATCGTGATCAGCACGCCGAGCATAAACACTTCGATCATGCCCCACGGGCGCACGAACTGAATGGCGCGCAGCACCTGATTGAAGGCGGGCGGCACATAACCCGCGCGCAGCGGGATCAGCACATAGAGCAGCGCGACGAGTTCAGTCAGTGGAAACAGAATCGTCGAGCAGAACACCATGACCGCGACGATCTGCATCTCCTCGCCCCACAGCGCGACGAGCGCGCCGAACAGCGTGGTCTGCGAGGTGATGCCGTTGGTTTCGAGTTCGACGATCGGGAAGCCCTGCGCGATCAGGAAGGTGATCAGCGCGCCCAGCGTCATCGCGCTGATGACGTCGAGCTTGCGCGACACGCCGCTATAGAGCGTCGCTCCGCAGCGCGGACAGCGCGCGACCGTGCGCCCGACGAGCTTCGGCTTGCGAAACAGCATATCGCACTCATGGCACGCGATCAGGTTGTCATGGTCCATAGGGCAAAGGGCCGACGGTGTGAGAGGAAGCGTGCAAAGCCCGTTCTATGGCAGGTCTGATAAAAAGGTGATAGTACCAAAACGCGCCCTGCCGTCGCACTGACCGCCGCACGGGTGCGAGCGGCGGGCGATGGCCTTCTCGGCTGACGGTTGATCCTACATGCAATCGGTATAACTCTGACAGCCTCCGTCCCCAATTGTTCAATGCGGACGTCAGCATGCTGAAGCGCCCGGTCCGCGCCCTATCCTTGGGCTACAGCCAGTTTTTTCCGATTGGGGTAGCATGGCCGCCTTGGCGTATGCCGCAACTGGCATGGTCCCGTAATACGCGTCGATGCCATGTGCATCGAACGCTGGAATAGCAGTGCGGGCTGCGCCGTTAACCTCAATTAGCTTGCGTTGACCTGTCATGGCACTCAATCCTTCATTCGGCAACCGGGAGTCGTACACGCGTACTGCCGTCGCCCTGCATTGGCTAATCGCGCTGCTGATCGTGTGCGGCTTCGCGCTCGGCTGGGTGATGACCGATATTCCCGGCTTCACGCCCACCAAGCTGAAGTACTTCTCGTGGCACAAATGGATCGGCGTGACGGTGTTCGCGCTCGCCGTCCTGCGCATTCTGTGGCGCGCCACGCATGCGGCCCCCGTGATGCCGCGCCGCATGCCGGTCTGGCAGCGTGGCGCCGCGCATCTCACGCATCTGCTGCTGTACGTGCTGATGATCGCGATTCCCGCCTCCGGTTATCTGTACAGCTCGGCGGCCAACATCCCGGTGGTGTACCTCGGGCTGATTCCGCTGCCGCGCCTGATCGCGCCGGACCCGCATCTCAAGGAACTGCTGAAGAACGTGCACATCACGCTGAATTACACCTTGCTCGTGCTGGTCGCGTTGCACGTCGCGGCCGCGCTCAAGCATCAATGGCTGGACCGCGACGGCCTGCTCTCGCGCATGCTCCCTTTCCTCAAATAAGGACAACCATGAAGGTCTCGTTTTATCGCTACATGCTCGCCGCCTTCGCCGCGGCCTCGCTGACGGTGGCCGGCAGCGCGCTCGCGCAAGTCGACGTCGCGAAGAGTTCGGTGACGGCGACGTCGAAGCAGATGAACGTGCCGGTGGAAGGCAAGTTCGGCAAATTCACCGCGCAGCTCAAGTTCGATCCGGCAAAACCGGCCGAGGGCACCGCGCAACTCAGCATCGACGTGGCCAGCTACGATCTCGGCGACGAAAGCTACAACGACCAGGTGCGCGGCAAGGACTGGTTCGACGCCAAGACGTATCCCACCGCCACCTTCGTTTCGAGCGCGATCGCGCCGGCCGGCGGCAACCAGTTCAAGGTCACCGGCAAGCTGACCATCAAAGGCAAATCGCAGACGGTGGTGGTGCCGGTCACGGTGTCGCAGCAAGGCGCCGTGCAAACCTTCGACGGTTCACTGCCCATCAAGCGCTCGCAATTCGACATCGGCACGGGCGAATGGAAAGACACGTCGGTGGTGGCTGACGAGGTCGTCATCAAGTTTCATATCGTTGCAGCACACAAGTGACATTCGCCGTGCCGTTCGGGCGCGGCAGCCTTTTTCCAGGAACCCAGGAGCTTGAATTGAAAACATCCATGTTGATCGCCGTCGGCGCGCTTGCTTCTTCTTTCTCGTTCGGCGCGTTCGCGGCCGCCGATACCTATCAGCTCGACCCGACCCACACGTATCCGAGCTTCGAGGCGGATCACTTCGGCGGCCTCTCGGTGTGGCGCGGCAAATTCACCAAGAGCTCCGGCACGGTCACGCTCGACCGCGCGGCCAAAACCGGCACGGTCGACGTGACGGTCGATCCGGCGTCGATCGATACGGGCAACGGCAAGCTCGACGAGCACCTGAAGTCGAACGAGTTCTTCGACGTCGCCAAGTATCCGTCGGCGACCTATAAGGGCACAGATATCAGATTCGACGGCGACAAGCCAGTCGAAGTTGTCGGCAGCCTGACGATGCACGGCGTCACCAAGCCGCTGAATCTGAAGATCGACTCGTTCAAGTGCATGCAGCATCCGGTGCTCAAGCGCGAAGTGTGCGGCGTGGAAGCGAGCGCGCATTTCAGCCGCGCCGATTACGGCATGGATTTCGGCGCCAAGTACGGCTTCAGCATGGATACCAAGCTGCACATTCAATCCGAAGGCATCAAGCAATAAAGCGATTTGATGAGCCTTTGATTGCAGGCATCAATCGCGGCGCGCATTGCGACGCAACAAAAAAACCGCTTCGTTCGCTTTTGCGACGAAGCGGTTTTTTATTGACCGTTTGAACCACGAAAGCCTTGTGCAGCGGCATCGCGCAATTTCGCACTCGCGCCGCATTAATTTTTCGGGTACATAAGAGCGCAGGCACCGAATTGGTTGTGCGCGCATCCAGTCGGGCGTGTCAGGCGTAATGCCAACATGAATAATATTTCGCGCGACCTGGAGATCTGCATGAACGCAACGACGGCAGCAAGCCTGGCGGGGAGCCGGCAGAATTCGTGGCGCGCGGTGATCGCGGCCTCGATCGGCAACGCGCTGGAATGGTTCGATCTGGTGGTGTACGGTTTTTTCGCGGTGATCATCGCGAAGCTGTTTTTCCCGGCCGGTAACGACACGGTCTCGCTGCTCCTCACGCTCGGCACGTTCGGCGTGTCGTTCTTCATGCGCCCGCTCGGCGCGATCGTGATCGGCGCTTACGCCGACCGCGCCGGCCGCAAGGCGGCGCTCACGCTCTCGATCCTGCTGATGATGGGCGGCACATTGATCATCGCGATCCTGCCGACCTATCAAAGCATCGGCCTCGCGGCGCCGGTGATCCTCGTGCTGGCGCGTCTGATGCAGGGTTTCTCGGCGGGCGGCGAGTTCGGCAGCGCCACGGCGTTCCTCGCAGAACACGTGCCTGGGCGGCGCGGCTTTTTCGCGAGCTGGCAGGTGGCGAGCCAGGGGCTCACCACCCTGCTTGCCGCTGGTTTCGGCGTGCTGCTCACCGGCAAGCTCTCGCCGGAGCAGATGGCTTCCTGGGGTTGGCGCGTGCCGTTCTTCTTTGGTTTGCTGATCGGACCGGTCGCGTGGTACATCCGCACGAAGCTCGACGAAACGCCCGAGTTTCTCGCGGCCGAAACCACCGAAACGCCGCTGCGCGACACCTTCACCAGCCAGAAATTGCGCCTGCTGATTGCGATCGGCGTGGTGGTGCTCGGCACGGTATCGACGTATCTGGTGCTGTTCATGCCGACGTTCGGCGTGAAGCAGTTGGGACTGGCGCCCTCGGTCGCGTTTTCGGCGATCGCGTTGACCGGCCTGATCCAGATGGTGTTCTCGCCGTTGGTCGGTCATCTGTCGGACCGGCATGGGCGCACCACGATCATGCTGAGCTCGGCGCTGCTGCTGCTCGTCCTCATCTATCCGGCTTTCGTGTATCTGGTCGCGCATCCGACCTTCGGCACCTTGATCGCCATGCAGATCGTGTTCGGCTTTCTGATGACGGGCTATTTCGCGGCGCTGCCAGGTTTGCTTTCGGAGATGTTCCCGGTGCAAACGCGCACCACCGGCATGTCGCTGGCCTATAACATCGCCGTGACGATCTTCGGCGGCTTCGGGCCGTTCATCATCGCGTGGCTGATCAGCGTGACGGGCTCGAAGGCCGCGCCGAGTTACTACCTGATTTTCGCCGCGATCGTGAGCCTCGTCGCGCTGACGGCGGCGCGTCGCAAGCTCGGCTTTCGTTAAAGCGGGCGCTGCGTCGTCCCGCTGCGGTGTAGGACGGCGGTAAACGCAAAAGGCCGGTTCGTGTTGAACCGGCCTTTTGCATTGCGAGGTCTGACGCTACAACAGAATCAGACTTGCGCACCCGCGTTCGGGTCGTCCGCGTCGGGGCGATCCTTCCTGTCCTTGATCAGGTCTTCGCGCTTCACGCTGAACCACATGGCGAGCGCCGCGGCGACGAACACCGACGAGTAGATACCGAACAGAATACCGACCGTCAGCGCCAAGGCAAAGTAGTGCAGCGTCGGGCCGCCGAACAGGAACATCGACAGCACCATCATCTGCGTACAGCCGTGGGTGATGATGGTTCGCGACATGGTGCTGGTGATTGCGTGGTTGATCACCTCGATCACGGTCAGCTTGCGCTCGCGGCGGAAGGTCTCACGAATCCGGTCGAAGATAACCACCGACTCGTTCACCGAATAGCCGAGCACCGCAAGCACCGCGGCCAGCACCGACAGCGAGAACTCCCACTGGAAGAACGCGAAGAAGCCGAGAATGATGATCACGTCGTGCAAGTTCGCGATCACGCCGGCCACCGCGTACTTCCATTCGAAGCGGAACGACAGGTAGATCACGATGCCGACCACCACACAGGCGAGCGCGAGCAGGCCGTCGGTGGCGAGCTCCTTGCCGACCTGCGGTCCGACGAACTCGACGCGTTGCAGTTGCACCTGCGGCGTCTCGGCCTTCAGCGCGGTCATCACCTGATCGCTCTGTTGCGCGGAGGTATAGCCCTGCTTGAGCGGCAGACGGATCAGCACGTCGCGCGAGGTGCCGAAGTTCTGCACCTGTGCGTCGGCATAACCGAGCTTGCCCAGCGTAGCGCGCACCGGTTCGAGCGGTGCGGCGCCCGGATACTGCACTTCGACGACCGTACCGCCGGTGAACTCCACCGACAGGTGCAGCCCGCGATGCAGCAGGAAAAACACAGCAGCAAGGAACGTCAGCAGCGAGATCGCGTTGAAAATCAACGCACGCTGCATGAACGGAATGTCTTTGCGGAAACGGAAAAATTCCATGGTCTTGTTCTCCGGGACTCAGCGGGATGAACCCGGTTTCTGCGGCGTGTTCGACGTAGCGGACGAATCCGGCGCATTGCGGCGACGCACGGTCGGCTTGCCGGCGCGTGCCTGCGCGACCGCAGCTCTCGCTTTCGACGGCTTGGCAGCGACCGCGGCGACGGCTTGTGCCGTGTCGGTCGCGGCATCTTCGCTGCCGAGGTAAGCAGCCGCGCCCGCCGGCGCCGTCTCCGGACGCCACACCTGACCGATGGCCAGCGACTTCAGCTTCTTCTTGCCGCCGTACCAGAGGTTGACGATGCCGCGCGAGAAGAACACGGCCGAGAACATCGACGTCAGAATGCCGATACAGTGCACGATCGCAAAACCGCGCACCGGGCCGGAGCCGAACGCGAGCAGCGCGATACCGGCGATCAGCGTGGTGACGTTCGAGTCGAGAATCGTCGCCCAGGCATGCGCGTAGCCGTTCTGGATGGCCAGTTGCGGCGGCGCGCCGTTGCGCAGTTCTTCACGCACGCGTTCGTTGATCAGCACGTTGGCGTCGATCGCCATACCGAGCGCGAGCGCGATAGCGGCGATACCCGGCAGGGTGAGCGTGGCCTGCAGCATGGACAGCACGGCGATCAGCAGCAGCAGGTTGACCGACAGGCCGATCATGGAGATCACGCCGAACAGCATGTAGTACGCGATCATGAAGACGGCGATCGCCGCGAAGCCCCACACCACCGAGTGGAAGCCCTTCTTGATGTTGTCCGCGCCGAGGCTCGGGCCGATCGTGCGTTCTTCGATGATGTCCATCGGCGCGGCCAGCGAACCGGCGCGCAGCAGCAGCGCGAGGTCGGCGGCGCCTTGCGGCGTAGCCTGGCCGGTGATCTGGAAGCGGTCGCCCAGTTCCGACTGGATCGTTGCCACCGTCAGCACTTCGCCCTTGCCCTTTTCGAACAGCACCATGGCCATCGGCTTGCCGATGTTGTCGCGCGAGATGCTGGCCACCGCGCGGCCGCCGGCCGAATCCAGACGGATGTTGACGGAAGGACGCTGATGTTCGTCGAAGCCCGCCGACGCGTCGATGATCCGGTCGCCCGTGAAGATGATCTGCTTGCGCAGCAGCACCGGCGTCTGGTTGCCTTGCGTGAACAGTTCGTCGCCCGGCGGCACCGGATCGGACGGATTCGGGTGCGTGTTGACCGGATCGGCAAGGCGCGCTTCGAGCGTCGCCGTGCGGCCGATGATGTCCTTCGCCTTCGCCGTGTCCTGCACGCCCGGCAGTTCGACCACGATGCGGTCGGCGCCTTGCTGCTGGATCACCGGCTCCGCCACGCCGAGTTCGTTCACGCGGTTATGGAGCGTGGTGATGTTCTGCTTGAGCGCAGCGTCCTGCACGGCTTTCTGCACCGCCGGCGTAAACGTGCCGACCAGTTGCACGCCACCGTCGGGACCGGCTTGCGAGGCCCACTGGAGTTCGGCGATGCTGCGGCTCAACTGCTTCGACGCGTTGTCCGCCGTGGCCTGGTCGGCGAAATTGATCACCACCGACTGGTTGACGCGGTTCACGCCGCCGTCGCGAATGTTCTTGTCACGCAGCAGCGTGCGCGCGTCCGAAGCGTCCGAGTCGAGCTTCTTGTTCAGCGCGCCGGCCATGTCGACCTGCAGCAGGAAGTGGACGCCGCCGCGCAGATCGAGGCCGAGGTACATCGGCAGCGCGTGCAAGGCGGTCAGCCAGCGCGGCGACGCGCTTTGCAGATTCAGCGCGACGATGTACTGCGGATCGGTCGGGTCGCTGTTCAGCGACTTCTGCAGCAGGTCCTTCACGCGCAACTGCGTGTCGGTGTCCGGCAGACGCACGCGGATGTTCGCGTTGGTCGCCGAGTTGTCGAACGTGACGTCGTCCGGCTTGATCTGATTGGCGGCGAGCGCGGCTTCGACAGCCGACAGCGTGGTCGAGTCGAGCTTGACCGTTGCCTTGCCGCTCGACACCTGCACCGCCGGCGCTTCGCCGAACAGGTTGGGCAGCGTGTACACGAGGCCGATGACCAGAGCCACCAGCATCACGGCGTATTTCCAGAGGGGGTAACGATTCATGAGTGGTCCAACGGGAAGGTTGGCTTGGAAGCGATGCGTCCGGCGATGAGCGCGGGCGATTCAGCGTGGTTCCGCGAGAATCGCCGGCGAGGCCGCGCCGGACGCGAGAGAGCAGGCCTTACAGCGACTTGATCGTGCCCTTCGGGAGAATCGTCGTGACCGACGCTTTTTGCACGGTGATTTCCGTGCCTTCCGAGATTTCGACGCCGACGTAAGCTTCGCCCACCTTGGTCACCTTGCCGACGATGCCGCCATTCGTCACCACTTCATCGCCCTTGGCCATCGCGGCGAGCATGTTGCGATGTTCCTTCTGGCGCTTCATTTGCGGGCGAATCATGATGAAGTACAGCACGCCGAACATCAGGATCAGCGGCAGGAAGCTCATCAGGTTCGATTCAATGCCACCTGTTGCTGTGCCTTGGGCGAAGGCATTGGAAATGAACGACACGTTGGTCTCTCCGTTATAAGTCAAAACGATCAAAAAAATCAGCCGGTTATTCTACCACCGGCCCGACGCGCGTCGGCGCGGCGAATCGGCTTTGCGATCAACCGTTTAAAGCGTGCTTCGCCGTCTTTGCCGCCGTCCGCGAAAGACGATTGTAAGGTTTTCCTCTGTGCGGCGGACGGATTGTTCTGTGGAATCCGTGTGCCCCGCGCCGTCAGGGCGCCTCGGCGGTGCCGCGCGCGCGGTTCTCGTGAAAGCGTTTGCGGAAAGCCTCGAACATTTTCGCGTCGATCGCGTCGCGGATTTCCTGCATCAGTTCGAGGTAGTAATGCAGGTTGTGGATCGTGTTCAACTGCGCACCGAGGATTTCCCCTACTCGATGCAGATGGTGCAGGTAGCCGCGAGTGAAATTTCTGCAGGTGTAGCAGCCGCACTGCTCATCGAGCGGGCGCAGCGAATTCTTGTGTGCGGCGTTACGGATCTTGACGTCGCCGAAACGGGTGAACAGCCAGCCGTTGCGCGCATTGCGGGTCGGCATCACGCAATCGAACATGTCGACGCCGGCGGCCACGCCCGCCACCAGATCTTCCGGCGTGCCCACGCCCATCAGGTAGTGCGGCTTGTTGGCCGGCAACTTGGGGCCGATGTGGTTCAGCACCCGCATCATGTCTTCCTTCGGTTCGCCGACCGACAGGCCGCCGATCGCCAGACCGTGGAAATCCTTCTCCGCGAGGCCCGCCAGCGACTCGTCGCGCAGGTCCTCGAACATGCCGCCCTGCACGATGCCGAACAGCGCGTTCGGATTGCCCAGACGCCTGAATTCGTCGATCGAGCGCTGCGCCCAGCGCATCGACATGCGCATGGAATCGGCCGCTTCCTGGTGCGAGGTCGGTACGTTGTTGGTCGCGTACGGCGTGCATTCGTCGAACTGCATGACGATGTCGGAGTTCAGCACTTTCTGGATCTGCATCGACACTTCGGGCGACAGGAACAGCTTGTCGCCGTTGATCGGCGACGCGAACGTGACGCCGTCTTCGGTGATCTTGCGCAGATCGCCGAGCGAGAACACCTGGAAGCCGCCGGAGTCGGTGAGGATCGGCTTTTTCCAGCCCATGAAGCCGTGCAGGCCGCCGTGCGCCTCGATGGTTTCCAGACCCGGGCGTAGCCACAGGTGGAAAGTGTTGCCGAGGATGATCTGCGCGTGCATCTCCTCCAATTCGCGCGGCTGCACGGCCTTCACGGTGCCGTAGGTGCCGACCGGCATGAAGATCGGCGTTTCCACCACGCCGTGATTCAGCGTGACGCGGCCGCGGCGGGCCAGGCCGTCGACGCCGAGCAGTTCGAAATTGAGGCCGTTGTCGGGGCGAACGTGATCGCCCAGGTAAGCGCCGTGGTCGGCGCGCGGGCTAACGGATTGACCGTCGGTCATGAATTGACTCCTGTGCTACCGGAAACAGCTTTGCATGGGACCGGAGTAAGCGCTGAAGCGCCAACTCCGGATCGACAAGTCCGGCGCAATAAGTTGAAACGCCGCCAGCGAGGTTCGCGGCGGCTTGAGGAACGGCAAAGCTGTAACGGTTCTGAGCCGGCGTCAAGCGTCGCGCCGCGTGAGCAGCATCGCGTCGCCGTAACTGAAGAAGCGGTAACGCTGTTCAATTGCGTGGCGATACGTCTCGCGAATCGTCTCGACGCCCGCGAAGGCCGACACCAGCATCAGCAGCGTGGACTTCGGCAAATGGAAATTGGTGACCAGCCGGTCGACCACGCGGAATTTATAGCCCGGCGTTATGAAGATATCCGTTTCCGTGCTGGCTGCGGCCAACGGGCGCCCCGCGGCTTCGGCGTCGCGCGCGGCGGCTTCGAGCGCGCGCATCGAGGTCGTGCCCACCGCGATCACGCGGTTGCCGCGCGCGCGCGTCGCCGCGATCTTGTCGGCGAGCGCTTGCGGCAGGTGATACCACTCGCTGTGCATCTTGTGCTCGGCGAGATTTTCGACACGCACCGGCTGGAACGTGCCCGCGCCGACGTGCAGCGTCAGCGTCGCGCGTTCCACGCCTTTTTCGTCGAGGCGGGCCAGCAGCGCATCGTCGAAATGCAGGCCGGCCGTGGGCGCGGCGACCGCGCCGGGATTCTGCGCGAACACCGTCTGATAGCGGGTTTCATCCGTCGAATCGGGATCGTGCTCGATGTACGGCGGCAGCGGCAGACGGCCGAACTGCTCGATCAACGTCAGGCAGTCGTCGGGGAAATGCAGCGTGTAGAACGGCTCGACGCGCTCGCCGACCGTGACGTCGAAGGCATCCGCCAGCCGGATCGTCGTGCCCGGCTGCGGACTCTTGCTTGCGCGGATCTGCGCGAGCGCCGTGCGCTCGCCGGTGAGGCGCTCTACCAGCACTTCGATCTTGCCGCCACTGGCCTTCTGGCCGAGGAAGCGCGCCTTCAGGACTTTGGTATCGTTGAAGACCAGCAGGTCGCCGGGCGCGATGCATTCGGGCAACTCGGCAAAGCGGCGGTCGATCAGGCGCGCGGGGCCGGCGGCGCCTGCCGGGTTGTCCACCTCGAGCAGACGGCTGGCGCTGCGCTCGGGCAGCGCGACTTGCGCGATCAGTTCGGGAGGCAGATCGAAATCGAAATCGGAAAGCGTCAACATGCGAACGACTGGAAGCGAAATGAAACTGAATTGAGCCGAAGCCGGAGCCGGGCGGCTATGATTGCGGGACGCCAGAGCGGCCCGCGAGAGCGCGCGCCGTATGGCGGCGAACCCTTTGACAGCCGATATTGTACTTGCGAAGCAGCCCATGCCTTTGTCCGACCGCCGATTGCCCTCCGTTACCGATGAAGTGAGCGCCGAACCCAGGCGCCGCGTCTCGCGCGGCAAGGCGGCGGCGCAGGTGAGCGACGCGGGTTTGGATGTCGGCGCGGAGGTTGGGTTCGGCGCTGGAAAAGCCGCGCGACGAGGCGGCGAATCCGATGGCAAGCCTGTCGAAGAAGCTGGCAGTGAGTCCGCCAAAAACGCCGCTGACACATCCGGCGGTGAGCGCGTCGATGACCTTGCGGATCGATCTGGTGACACACACGCCGTCGAGCCTGACGCCATATTCGGCGACAGACCCGCCGGCAAGCCCGGACCCAAGGTCGCCGCGAAATCCGCAGCCAAGTCCGGCGCAAAATCCGCCGCCAAACCTGCGGAAAAGACCGCCGACAAGCTCGCCAAACTCGGCCTCACACGCGACATCGACCTTGTGCTGCATCTGCCCATGCGCTATGAGGACGAAACCTCGCTGACGCCGATCGGGCATCTGCTGCCGGGCGGCATTTCGCAAACCGAAGGCGTGGTGTTCGACAACGAGATCGCCTATCGTCCGCGCCGTCAGTTGCTGGTGAAACTGCGCGACGACGCCGGCGACGAACTCGTGCTGCGCTTTCTGAATTTCTACGGCTCGCAGGTCAAGCAGATGGCGATCGGCGCGCGGCTGCGCGTGCGCGGCGACGTGCGCGGCGGTTTCTTCGGTATGGAGATGGTGCACCCGGCCGTGCGCGTGGTCGACGAAGACACGCCGCTGCCGCAGGCGCTCACGCCGGTGTACCCGAGCACCGCGGGCGTGACGCAGGCGTATCTGCGCAAATCGATCGACAACGCGCTGTCGCGCACATCGCTGCCGGAGCTACTGCCCGAAGCGGTCGCGCGGACGTTCATGGCGCCGCTCGGCGTGCCGTCGCTGATGGACGCCGTGCGCACGCTGCATCATCCGGGCGTGCAGTCGGACGAGACCGCGTTGATCGACGGCACGCATCCGGCCTGGGTGCGTATCAAGTTCGAGGAACTGCTCGCGCAGCAGATGTCGCTCAAGCGCGCGCACGACGAACGCCGCACGCGCGCCGCGCCGGCCATGCCGCGTCGCAAGCTGGGCGACGAAGCCGCGCTGGTGGCGCGCTTGCTGAAGGCGCTGCCTTTTTCGCTGACGGCGGCGCAGGAGCGCGTCGGCGGTGAGATCGCGCTCGATCTGACCCAGCCTCATCCGATGCAGCGGCTCCTGCAGGGCGACGTCGGCAGCGGCAAGACGATCGTCGCCGCGCTGGCTGCGGCGCAGGCCATCGACGCCGGCTATCAGGCCGCGCTCATGGCGCCGACCGAGATTCTCGCCGAACAGCACGCGCGCAAATTGCGCGGCTGGCTGGAGCCGCTCGGCGTGAGCGTCGCGTGGCTCGCCGGCAGTCTGAAAACCAGGGAGAAGCGCGCCGCGATCGAAGCCGCCGCGCTCGGCACCGCGCAACTCGTGATCGGCACGCACGCGATCATCCAGGACGCGGTCGAGTTCGCACGCCTCGGGCTCGTGATCGTGGACGAACAGCACCGTTTCGGCGTGGCGCAACGGCTCGCGCTGCGCGCCAAGGCGCAGAACGCCGCCGATGGCGCACGCGATTTCCAGCCGCATCAATTGATGATGTCGGCGACGCCGATTCCGCGCACGCTCGCGATGACGTATTACGCCGACCTCGACGTTTCGACCATCGACGAATTGCCGCCCGGGCGCACGCCGATCCTGACCAAGCTGGTGTCCGACGCACGGCGCGAGGAGGTGATCGGACGCGTGCGCGAGGCCGCGTTGACGGGGCGCCAGGTGTACTGGGTGTGTCCGTTGATCGAGGAAAGCGAGACCTTGCAGTTGCAGACCGCGGTCGAGACGTATGAGACGCTGGTGGCCGCTTTGCCCGAGTTGAAAGTCGGCCTTGTGCATGGACGTCTGGCGCCGGCCGAAAAGGCGGCGGTGATGGATGCGTTTACTCGCAACGAGGTGCAGTTGCTGGTGGCGACGACGGTGATCGAAGTGGGTGTCGATGTGCCGAATGCGTCGTTGATGGTGATTGAGCATGCGGAGCGGTTTGGGCTGGCGCAGCTGCATCAGTTGCGGGGACGGGTGGGACGTGGGAGTGCGGCTTCGGTTTGCGTGCTGCTCTATACCGGGCCTTTGTCGATGACTGCGCGGGCGCGGCTTCAGACTATGCGCGAGACGACCGATGGGTTTGAGATCGCCAGACGGGATCTCGAGATTCGCGGGCCTGGGGAGTTTTTGGGGGCGCGGCAATCGGGGGCGGCGATGTTGAGGTTTGCTGATCTTCAGAATGATCAGTGGTTGATTGAGCCTGCGCGGGAGGCTGCGGCGGTTTTGCTTGAGAAGTATCCGGAAGTTGTGATGCAGCATCTGGCGCGCTGGCTTGGCGCGCGGGAGCAGTTTTTGAAGGCTTGAAGGTGTGGAGTTTTTTGCTTGCGCGGCGCTTTGGTTCGGGGTTTTTTGGTGTTGGCCTTTCCTTGAATTGTTAGTGGTCTATTGGCGTTGCCCCTGTGCGGGGCGGCACCTACTTTCTTTGCCGCGGCAAAGAAAGTAGGCAAAGAAAGCCGCTTTGCACCGCCAGCCTGGAAGCGGGGCCCCTGGCTTGGAGGAGGCAGTGGTGCATCTGGAATCCGGCATCTCGCCCATCCCCCGGGAGCGACAAGGCAGTCATACCTCCCGCCTCGCACTCCGTGCTCGCCGGGGCGGTCTGCCTGAAAAACCGTAGCTCCGGTTAGCGCGGCGGGGGCCGTCGGCTTCGCCTCGGCGACATGCCGGGAGAATAGTGGGAACGCGCAGCTCGACACCCCCCGATGCCGCGTGGAGACCGAGTGCAGGCGAACGCCTGCCCCCCACGGGTTGATGAAGTACCGCCGCGGCGCGCGCCGCGTCGCCGGAAGCATGACTGCTTTGTCACTGACGCGGAATGGGCGAGAACACGGATTCCAGATGCACCACTCCCCCCTCCAAACCAGAGGACCCCCTTAAGGGCTGGCGGTGCACAGCGGCTTTCTTTGCCTACTTTCTTTGCCGCGGCAAAGAAAGTAGGTGCCGCCCCGCACAGGGGCAACGCCAATAGACCACTAACAATTCAAGGAAAGGCCAACACAACAGAAAGCCCAAACCCAAAACCCCGTGCAAAAGCACACCATCTCGACCGCGTACAATACGCCCTTACCCATCCGCCTCCCGGCAACCTCAATGTCCTTCGATTTCTTCCTCCCTTGCCCGCGCGGCCTCGAAGCCTCGCTTGCGGCTGAACTCGCCGAAATCGCCGCCAACCACCTGAACGGCGCGCCATTCACAGCCGGCGCACAAGTGCCGGGCGGCGTGCATTTCCGCGGAGGCTGGGCCGCCGGCATGGCCGCCAACCTGTACTCGCGTCTCGCGAGCCGCGTGCTGCTGAAAATCGCGCATCGCCCGTATCGCAGCGAGCAGGACATCTACGCACTCGCTGTCGAACAGCGCTGGGAACAATGGTTCTCGGCGAATGAAACGCTGCGCGTCGACGTCACGGCGATCAAGTCGCCGCTGCGCAGCCTGGAATTCACGACGCTGCGCGTCAAGGACGCCATCTGCGATCGTCTGCGCGAAGTCAGCGGCGCGCGTCCGAACATCGACACGGCCACGCCCGACGTGCGCGTCTTCGCCTTTCTCACCGCCACCGACTGCACGCTGTATCTCGACACCTCGGGCGATCCGCTCTTCAAGCGCGGCTGGCGCCTCGACAAGGGCGCGGCGCCGCTGCGCGAGAATCTGGCCGCGGGCATTCTGCGTCTGACCGGCTGGACCGCCGGCATGCCCCTGTACGACCCGATGTGCGGCAGCGGCACCTTCCTCGCGGAAGCCGCTCAGGTAGCGCTGAACATCGCGCCGGGCGCGGAACGCCGCTTCGGCTTCGAGAGGCTCAAGCAATACGAAGCCAAAACCTGGCAAACCCTCAAGGCCGCCGCGCTCGACGCGAAGCACGCCGCGCGTAGTTCGCGCGCCGATCTGCAAATCTTCGGCAGCGATATTTCCGGCGACATGCTCGACAAAGCGCGTGCCAACTTCCAACGCGCGGGCTTGCCGTCGATCCCGCTTAAACAGGTCGACGCGCGCGGCATGACGCCACCGACATCCGCGGCGGGCATCCTCGTCGCCAACCCGCCATATGGCGAACGGATCGAAGTGCGCGGGCGCAATGCTCGCGGCGAGCTTCGCGAAGGCCGCGGTAATCGCGAGAGCCGCGACAACCGCGAAGACGAGGGCTTTCGTCGCGTCCAGGAAGAAGCGCCGGACAGCGAATTTTTCCAGTCGCTTGGCGATGCGCTTAAGCAGCGCTTCACCGGCTGGCACGCGTTCATCCTGACATCGGATCGCAAGCTGCCGGGCCAGTTGCGCCTGCGTGAATCCACCAAGACGCCGCTCTTCAACGGCGCGCTCGAATGCCGTCTGTTCCGTTTCGATCTGATCGCGGGCAGCGTGCGGCAGCGGCCGCAAAGCGATACGCCGGCGGCCTGAGGCACGCAGCGTCCGACAGGCAATACGGCGACAAAAACCGCGGACCGGCTCCGCGGTTTTTTTTCGCCTATGGCCTGCGGGCGGTCTTTTCTTTCACCACTGCTTTCATCGCTCCTGCCACCTCCTACTGACACCACGCTGTCAGTAGCACCCCCGCACACTCCTTCTCACGCCATCCGGCGCTTTGCACGGCTTACCGCCATCCACAGGAGAGTGACATGTCCGCATCATCCAAAGTTGTTGCATGGTTCGAGATTCCATCCGTCGATTTCGATCGCGCCGTCCGCTTCTATGAAGCGGCGCTCGACGTCAAACTGAACGTCCAGGAAATCGGCGGCCAGCCGATCGCCGTGTTCGGCTACGAGGAACCGGCGACCGGTGGCGCAATCGTCCACAACCCGTCGATGACGCCCACCGGCGACGGCGTGCTCATCTATCTGAACGCGCAGCCGACCGTCGACGCCGTCCTCGCGCGCATCGAGCAAGCCGGCGGCAAGACCGACGGACCGGTGATCAAACTGCCGCAGGACATCGGCTATATCGCGTTCTTCACCGACACGGAAGGCAACCGCCTCGGCCTGCATTCGCGGACCAACGGCTAGACGCAACACAACACAACGTCGTGCGCCGCAGTGGCCGAGCGCTGCACGCGAACGCCGACCGGAGCGCGGCATGCGGCGCTATCATCGCGGAACTGTCCCCGTCCTCTTCTACAAGACGCCCACGATGACGCGCCGCGCCGACCGCCTGTTCCAGATCGCCGAACTGCTGCGCGGACGGCGCCTGACCACCGCGCAACAACTCGCCGACTGGCTGCATATCTCGTTGCGCACCGTGTATCGCGACGTGCGCGATCTGCAACTGTCAGGGGTGCCGATCGAAGGCGAAGCCGGCATCGGCTATCGGCTCAGCCGCACGGCGAGTTTGCCGCCGCTCACCTTCACCGCCGATGAACTGGCCGCGCTCGCCGCGGGCGCGCGCATGCTCGAATCGTGGGGCGGCGCCGGTTTTGCGGGCGGTGCGCGCGGCGCGCTCGCCAAGATCGCCTCGGCCATGCCCGCCGACAAGCGCGCGACCTTGGAAAGGCTGGCGGTCTTCGCGCCTTCATTTCACATTAAAGGGGATTTTTCAGCGCAGCTCGACGCGCTGCATCGCGCGATCGACACGCGGCAGGTGGTGCGCTTTGCCTACGTCGATGTGAACGGCGCGGCGAGCGAGCGCCGCGTCTGGCCGCTCGCGCTCGCATATTGGGGCGCGCGCTGGACGCTTGGAGCGTGGTGTGAATTGCGCGGCGATTTCCGCAATTTCGGGCTGGAGAAGATTCAGAATCTTCAGGTGCTCGAACAATATCCGGATCAGGAAGGCAGGCGGCTTGCGGACCTGTTGCGGCACGTGAATGCGAAGCCGCAATAGGGCCGCTGTATCGAACCGGTGGAGACAAAACCGCCTTTGAGCATGAGCATTCAAGCAGACAAGCCTGCGGTTCGCGGCCGCTTGCAAAGCGGGCCGCGAACTTCGAGCATGCGGTTATTCCACCGCTTTCACCATATCTTCGATCACCTTCTTCGCGTCGCCGAACACCATCATGGTCTTGTCCATGTAGAACAGGTCGTTGTCGAGACCGGCGTAGCCTGCCGCCATTGAACGTTTGTTCACGATGACCGTGCGCGCCTTGTACGCCTCGATGATCGGCATGCCCGCGATCGGCGACTTCGGATCAGTCTTCGCGGCCGGATTCACCACATCGTTCGCACCGAGCACCAGCACCACGTCGACCTGACCGAACTCGCCGTTGATATCGTCCATTTCGTGGACCATGTCGTACGGCACTTCGGCTTCGGCGAGCAGCACGTTCATGTGGCCCGGCATCCGGCCGGCCACCGGGTGAATCGCATACTTCACCTCGATGCCCTTCTCGACCAGCTTGTCGGTCAGCTCCTTCAACGCATGCTGCGCGCGCGCGACGGCCAGACCATAACCCGGCACGATCACCACGGTTTCAGCATTGCCGAGCATGAACGATGCATCATCCGCCGAACCGGATTTCACCGGACGCTGCTCCGCTGACCCGCCCGCTGCAGCCGCACCCGGCTCATTGCCAAAGCCACCGAGAATCACGTTGAAGAACGAGCGGTTCATCGCGCGGCACATGATGTACGACAGAATCGCACCGGACGAGCCCACCAGCGAACCCGCGATGATCAGCATCGGATTGTTCAGCGAGAAGCCGATGCCCGCCGCCGCCCAGCCCGAGTACGAGTTCAGCATCGACACCACCACCGGCATGTCGGCGCCGCCGATCGGAATGATGATCAGCACGCCGAGCACGAACGCGATCAGCGTCATGATGATGAACGGCAGCCACGATTGCGTGAGGAAGAAGATCACGCCAAAGCCGAGCATCGCGATCGCGAGCAGCAGGTTGATCAGATGCTGGCCCGCGTACACGACCGGCGCGCCCTGAAACAACCGGAACTTGTACTTGCCAGACAGTTTGCCGAACGCGATCACCGAACCCGAGAACGTGATCGCGCCGACGAACGTGCCGATGAACAGCTCGACGCGATTGCCGTACGGCAGGAAGCCCGGCGCGGTGTTCTCCGGATCGACGAGACCGAACGCAGCCGGCTCAGACACCACCGCGTACGCAATACACACAGCGGCAAGACCGATCAGCGAGTGCATGGCCGCGACCAGCTCCGGCATCTTGGTCATCTCGACGCGCGCGGCGACGAACGCGCCGACCGCACCGCCGACCACCAGCGCGACCAGCAGCAGGCCAAGCCCAAGGCCGAGATTCGACCCGAGCCCGTTAGCCTGCTTGACGATCAGCGCGATGGTCGTGAGGATCGCGATCGCCATCCCCGCCATGCCGAAGGTATTGCCGATGCGCGCCGTCTTCGGATTCGACAGCCCTTTGAGCGCCTGAATGAAGCAGACCGACGCGACCAGATAAAGCAGCGTGACGACGTTCAGACTCATCACGCGTTCTCCTTGGCAGCGGCGGGGAGCTTCTTCGGCTCTTTCTTCCTGAACATCTCCAGCATTCGTCGCGTGACGAGAAAGCCGCCGAACACGTTGACCGCCGCGAGCGCAACGGCGAGCGTGCCGAAGAACTTGCCGGGCGTGCCCAACGTGAGACCCGCGGCGAGCATCGCGCCGACGATCACGATCGCCGAAATCGCGTTGGTCACGGCCATCAGCGGCGTGTGCAGCGCGGGCGTGACGTTCCAGACCACGTGGTAGCCGACGTAGATCGCCAGCACGAAGATGATCAGGTTGATGACGGTGTGGTTGATGACTTCCATGTCCGCACTCTCCTCTTAAGCCTTGCGCGTGACTTCGCCGTCACGGGCCAGCAGCGTGGCCGCGACGATATCGTCCGCGAGATCGATGTTCAGGGCGCCTTCCTTCGTGATGATCAGCTTGAGGAAGTCGAGCAGGTTGCGTGCGTAGAGCGACGACGCGTCAGCGGGCACCATCGAGGCCAGATTCGTATAACCGACGATCGTCACGCCGTGCTTGATGACGACCTTGTCCGTCTCAGTGAGCGGACAGTTGCCGCCACGCTGGCCTTCATACTCGGCGCCGCGGCCCGCGGCGAGGTCGACCAGCACGGAGCCGGGTTTCATCGCCTGCACGGTGTCGACCGAGATCAGCGTCGGCGCGGCGCGGCCTGGAATCAGTGCGGTGGAAATCACCACATCGGCCTGTTTGGCACGTTCGTGGACCAGCGCCGATTGACGCGTGAGCCAGGAAGGCGGCATTGGCCGCGCATAGCCGCCGACGCCTTGCGCGGCTTCGCGTTCTTCGTCGGTTTCGTAGGGCACGTCGAGAAACTTGGCGCCGAGCGATTCGATCTGCTCTTTCACCGCCGGCCGCACATCCGAGGCTTCGATCACCGCGCCCAGGCGCTTGGCGGTCGCAATCGCCTGCAAACCGGCCACGCCTGCGCCGAGAATCAGCACGCGCGCGGCTTTCACAGTACCGGCAGCGGTCATCAGCATCGGCATGAAGCGCGGATAAAGCGTGGCGGCCAATAGAACCGCCTTGTAGCCCGCGATATTCGCCTGCGAGCTCAAAACATCGAGGCTCTGCGCGCGCGTGGTTCTTGGCGCGGCCTCCAGAGCGAACGCCGTCACGCCCGCCGCAGCCAGCTTTGATGAGTTTTCGGTATTAAACGGATCGAGCATGCCGACAAGCGTCGCGCCGCGTTTGAGCAACGGCAGCTCGGCATCGGTCGGCGACTGGACCTTCAGGACGAGATCGGCGCCGAATGCGCTCGCGGCGTCGACGATCTCCGCGCCGGCGGCCGTAAAGGCATCGTCTGGAAAGCTGGCGCCGGTTCCGGCGCCGCTCTGGATCGTGACCCGGTGGCCCTGGGTCACGTACTTCTTGACCGTTTCGGGCGTCGCGGCGACGCGGGTTTCGTGCGCGCGCGTCTCGGCTGGCACTCCGATGTGCATCTTGTTCCTCCTCGACTTCCTGTTTGACGACAGATCGGCCGACGAGGCACGCCGGCTTGCAGGTGCAACGGCTAACGCCTCACTTTAACCGAAAGATGGGGGTGCGCAGAAATCGGGGACAATCCGGGGGTGCCCGGCGGGCGGGGCCGACCCGAGCGCGCGCCGCCCGCTTCCCGGCAGGCGAGGCCCATAACCGGTAAAATGCGCAGCCATGAAACCGGAAACCTGGCTGCCGCACGTCACGGTCGCGGCCATCGTTGAGCGTGACGGGCGCTTTCTCGTGGTCGAGGAACATACCGCCGACGGTCTGCGCCTGAACCAGCCCGCTGGCCATCTGGAGGCGGGCGAAACGCTGGTGGAAGCGGTGATCCGCGAAACGCTCGAGGAAACCGCCCATCCATTCGCACCCGAGGCGCTGGTGGGCATGTACATGACCCATTTCGAGCGGCCCGGCAGTGAGGGCGTCACCTACCTGCGCTTCACCTATTGCGGCGCGGGCGGCGAAGCCGATCCACGGCGCCCCCTCGACCCCGACATCGTCCGGACGTTGTGGATGAGCGCCGACGAATTGCGCGCCTGTCCCGAACGGCACCGCACGCCGCTCGTCATGCAATGTCTCGACGACTACCTCGCGGGCCGGCGTTTCCCGCTCGACTTCGTGCACACGCATTCGGTCGGGCAAAAAAGATAGCCGCAACGAGCGGCCAACCCACGATCCATGAAGTCATGCAGCACCCAGTGAGCATCTTATGAGCAAGCAGAAAGTCGTAGTAGGCATGTCGGGCGGCGTCGATTCGTCCGTTACCGCATGGCTGCTGAAGGAACAGGGCTACGACGTGGTCGGCCTGTTCATGAAAAACTGGGAAGACGACGACGACAGCGAATACTGCTCGACGCGGCAGGACTGGATCGACGTGGTCTCGGTGGCGGATCTGATCGGCATCGACGTCGAAGCGGTCAACTTCGCCGCGGAATACAAGGACCGGGTGTTCGCCGAATTCCTGCGCGAATACTCGGCCGGCCGCACGCCGAATCCGGACGTGCTGTGCAATGCCGAAATCAAGTTCAAGGCGTTCCTCGACCACGCCATGTCGCTCGGCGCGGAAACCATCGCGACCGGCCATTACGCGCGCGTGCGCCAGAACGAGCGCAACGGCCGCTTCGAGCTGCTGAAGGCGTTCGACCATACGAAAGACCAGTCGTACTTTCTGCATCGGCTGAATCAGGCGCAATTGTCGAAAACACTGTTTCCGCTCGGCGAGATTCCGAAAACGAAAGTGCGCGAAATCGCCGAGCAGATCGCGCTGCCCAATGCGAAGAAGAAAGACTCGACCGGCATCTGCTTTATCGGCGAACGGCCGTTCCGCGACTTCCTGAACCGCTATCTGCCGACGAAACCCGGCCCGATGAAAACCACCGACGGCAAAGTGGTCGGCGAACATATCGGCCTCGCGTTCTACACGTTCGGCCAACGCAAGGGCATCGGCCTCGGCGGCAGCAAGGACGGCAGCGGCGAGCCGTGGTTCGTCGCCGGCAAGGACATTGCGTCGAACACGCTGTACGTCGCGCAGGGTCACGATCATGCGTGGCTGCTCAGCCATACGCTGTCCGCCGGCAATACGAGCTGGGTGGCGGGCGAGCCGCCGGCGGACGGCTTCGCGTGCGGCGCCAAGACCCGTTACCGGCAAGCGGATGCACCATGCACGTTTAGCAGCGCGGGCAGCGGCGAAGGCCTCTTCGAACTGAATTTCGACGCCGCGCAATGGGCTGTCACACCGGGGCAATCTGCGGTGCTCTACGATGGCGACGTGTGCCTCGGCGGCGGCATCATCGAACATGCGGTCACCGGGCAGCCGGTCGCGCGCGAGCCGCAAAAAGCGGCGCTGCTGAACGCCCGTTGAGCCACATGAGCCACGCGTCTGATCGTGCGGCGACACGACTGGCGCCGCACACGCAATAGCTGCACATTTCGACCCGCGCGGCGCGCGGCACCCGCGCGCTCGCTCTTCAAGCCACAACTAGCTTCACCATAAAAGCAGTCGTTCGTTTTCCTTCGCGGCGGATTCCGTCTGTGCCGGCAGCGCCGGCGATCCCGCCGTGACGATCCTCACTGCACTGGAGTCCCCATGTTTTCTCGACGTTATCTGGCCATGTGGTGCGCAGCCGCGCTGTTCGCCGTCTGCGCGGCGTTGGCCGACACGCATCACATCTCGTGGTTCTGGATCATCGTGCCGCTCGCGCTGGTCGCGCTCGGCCTGTTCGACCTGACGCAGCAGCGCCACGCGATCCTGCGCAACTATCCGCTGTGGGGCCACTTCCGTTTCCTGTTCGAATTCATCCGCCCGGAAATCCGCCAGTATTTCGTCGAAGGCGATACGGACGAAAAACCGTTCTCGCGCGCCCAGCGCAGCATCGTCTATCAGCGCGCCAAGAACGATGTCGACAGCCGCCCGTACGGTACCGAACTCGACGTCAAAGCCACTGCGCACGAATGGATCAGCCACTCGCTCGCGCCGACCACGCTCGACAATCACGACTTCCGCATCGTCGTCGGACCGGATCGCGCGCAGCCTTATTCCATGTCGATCTTCAACGTCTCGGCGATGAGCTTCGGTTCGCTGTCGGCGAACGCGATCATGGCGCTGAATCTCGGTGCAAAGAAAGGCAACTTCGCGCACGACACCGGCGAAGGCTCGATGTCGAAATATCACCGCGAGCATGGCGGTGACATCATCTGGGAAATCGCTTCGGGCTACTTCGGTTGCCGCAACGACGACGGCACCTTCAACGCGGAGAAGTTCGCGAAGCAGGCCGCCGAGCCGCAAGTGAAGATGATCGAGGTGAAGCTCTCGCAAGGCGCGAAGCCGGGTCACGGCGGCGTGCTGCCGGCCGCGAAGATCACGCCGGAAATCGCGGAGACGCGCGGCGTGCCGATGGGCCGCGACTGCATCTCGCCGGCCACGCACTCCGAGTTTTCCACGCCGCGCGGTCTGCTTGAATTCGTCGACCGTCTGCGCACGCTGTCGGGCGGCAAGCCGACCGGCTTCAAGCTGTGTATCGGACATCCGTGGGAATTCTTCGGCATTGCGAAAGCGATGCTGGAAACCTGCATCCTGCCGGACTTCATCGTCGTGGACGGCGCGGAAGGCGGCACGGGCGCGGCGCCGCTCGAATTCACCGACCACGTCGGCGTGCCGTTGCAAGAGGGCCTGCTGCTGGTGCACAACACGCTGGTCGGCATCGGCCTGCGGCAACGTATTCGTATCGGCGCGAGCGGCAAGATGATCACCGCGTTCGACATCACCAAGACGCTCGCGATCGGCGCGGATTGGGTCAACGCTGCGCGCGGCTTCATGTTCGCGGTGGGCTGCATCCAGGCGCAGACTTGCCACACGGGACGCTGCCCGACCGGCGTCGCGACGCAGGACCCTGTGCGCCAGCGCGCGCTTGTCGTGCCGGACAAGGCCGACCGCGTGTTCAACTTCCATCACAACACGCTGCATGCGCTGAAGGAAATCATTCAGGCCGCGGGGCTGAAGCATCCGGCGGAACTGCGCGCGCATCACATCGTGCGGCGCGTGTCGTCGCATGAGGTGCAGTTGATGTCGGAACTGCTGAAGTATCTCGAACCGAACGATCTGCTCAACGGTAATTATCGCTACTCGTTGTTCGAGAAGTACTGGCCGGTCGCGCAAAGCGATTCGTTCTCGCCAAAAGTGGAGCTGGCGGCAACCTGAGCCGCCTCGCCGACACGGCCTGCAAGACGCACGACAAAGACGAAGGGCCGCCACGCGCGGCCCTTCGTCGTCTAAAGCACACTCGAACTCCCGTCCGACCCCGCAAAACGGACACCCCCCTCCCTTTCCGTTAAAATCTACGGTTTAGCACTTCGCTCCACGGCCACCCGGCGCGCTTCGGCGCTCACGGCGCGGCCTCATGCCCGAAAGGCACTTCATGCTCACGTTTCAGCAAATCATCCTGACAATGCAGTCCTATTGGGACAAGCAGGGTTGCGCGTTGCTCCAGCCGATCGACATGGAAGTCGGCGCGGGCACGTCCCACGTCCATACCTTCCTGCGCGCGGTCGGCCCCGAGCCGTGGCGCGCGGCGTACGTGCAACCGTCGCGCCGTCCGAAAGACGGCCGCTATGGCGAGAATCCGAACCGTCTGCAGCATTACTACCAGTACCAGGTGGTGCTCAAGCCGGCGCCGGAAAATATCCTCGACCTATACCTCGGTTCGCTCGAAGCGCTCGGCTTCGACCTGAAGCAGAACGACGTGCGCTTCGTCGAAGACGACTGGGAAAACCCCACGCTCGGCGCTTGGGGTCTGGGCTGGGAAGTGTGGCTGAACGGCATGGAAGTGACCCAGTTCACGTACTTCCAGCAGGTCGGCGGTCTTGATTGCAAGCCCGTGCTCGGCGAAATCACCTACGGGCTTGAACGGCTCGCCATGTATCTGCAGAAGGTCGAGAACGTCTACGATCTCGTCTGGACCGAGTGGGAAGAACAAGGCCCGAACGGCCCGGAACTGCGTCGCCTGACTTATGGCGACGTGTACCACCAGAACGAAGTCGAACAGTCCACCTACAACTTCGAATACGCGAACGTCGAACTGCTGTTCTCGATCTTCAACAGCTACGAAGCCGAGGCCAAGCGCATGATCGAAGCGCAGATCGCGCTGCCCGCCTATGAACTCGTACTGAAGGCCGGCCACACGTTCAACCTGCTCGACGCGCGCGGCGCGATTTCGGTCACGGAACGCGCGGCGTATATCGGCCGCATTCGCGCGCTGTCGAAGCTGGTCGCGCAGGCCTACTACGATTCGCGCGAAAAGCTCGGCTTCCCGATGCTCGGCAATCCGGTGCACGGCGTGCCCGGCCTCACGACCGACGAACAGGACGCCGCGATGCCCGCGTGGGCACCGCCGCTCAAAGTCGAACGCAAGATCGACCCGGACTGACGAGAACATCAAGAAATGACTCAACCCCATCAAGCTACCCTGCTCGTCGAGCTGCTGACCGAAGAACTGCCGCCGAAAGCGCTCGCGCGTCTCGGCGACGCCTTCGCGGAAGGCATTGCGCAGCGCCTCGCGGCGCGCGACCTGATCGAAGGCGAACTGTCGTTCGAACGTTATGCCACGCCGCGCCGCCTCGCCGTCACGATCAAGAACGTGCGCGCGGTTGCGCCGGAAAAACACGTGCGCGAAAAAGTGCTGCCGGTTTCCGTCGCGCTGGATAAAGACGGCCAGCCCACCGCGCCGCTCGCCAAAAAACTCGCGGCGCTCGGCTTCCCCGATTTTTCGGTGAACGACCTGGAGCGCGCGCAGGACGGCAAGGCCGAAGCCTTCTTCCTGCGCTATGCCGCGCCGGGCGCCACGCTCGCCGACGGCCTGCAGAGCGCGCTCGACGAAACGCTCGCCAAGCTGCCGATCCCGAAGGTCATGACGTATCAGCGTCCCGACGGCACCAACGTGCAATTTGTGCGTCCGGCGCATCGGCTGACCGCGCTGCATGGCGAACAGGTCGTGCCGGTGAGCGCGCTCGGCATCGACGCCGACGACACCACGCTCGGCCATCGTTTCCTCTCCGAAGGTTTCGTGCAGATCCAGCATGCGGATACGTACGCCGAGACGCTGCTGCACAAAGGCCACGTGGTAGCGAATTTCGCCGACCGCAAGGAAACCATCCGCACGCATCTGCTCGCGCAAGCCGACGGCGATCAGGTCGTGATGCCGGAATCGCTGCTTGACGAAGTGACGTCGCTGGTCGAATGGCCGGTGGTCTACGCGTGCCGTTTCGGGGACGAATTCCTGCAAGTGCCGCAGGAATGCCTGATCCTCACCATGCAGACGAACCAGAAATACTTCGCGCTGACCGATGCGAACGGCAAGCTGCGCTCGCGCTTCCTGATCGTGTCGAACATCGAAACGTCCACGCCGGGCGATATCGTCGAAGGCAATGAACGCGTGGTGCGTCCGCGTCTGGCCGATGCGAAGTTCTTCTTCGAGCAGGACAAGAAGAAGCCGCTCGCGGACCGCGTGCCGCTGCTCGCAAACGTCGTGTATCACAACAAGCTGGGCTCGGCGCTGCAGCGCGTGGAGCGCGTAGAAGCGCTGGCCGGCGCGATTGCCGAACTGATCGGCGCGGACGTGGCGCTCGCAAAGCGCGCCGCGCGTCTGGCCAAGGCCGACCTGATCACCGACATGGTGGGCGAATTCCCCGAGCTGCAAGGCACGATGGGCACGTACTACGCGCGCCACGACGGCGAGCCGGAAGAAGTCGCGCTCGCGTGTTCGGAACACTATCAGCCGCGTTTCTCGGGTGACGCGTTGCCCACCACCGCGACCGGCACCGTCGTCGCGCTGGCCGACAAGCTCGAAACGCTGGTCGGCATCTGGGGCATCGGCCTGCAGCCCACCGGCGAGAAGGACCCGTTCGCGCTGCGTCGCCACGCGCTCGGCGTGCTGCGCATTCTCGTCGAGAAGCAACTGCCGGTCGATCTGGTCGAACTGCTGCGTACTGCTCACGCGCAATTCGCAGCGGTGCCGAACGTGACGGATTCCACGCAAGCCATTTACGAATTCAGCATGGACCGTTTGCGCGGCCTGCTGCGTGAACGTGGCTACGCGCCGGGCGAAATCGACGCGGTGCTGGCGCTGAATCCCACGCGTCTCGACGACATCGTCGCGCGTCTGGATGCCGTGCGTGAATTCGCAGCGTTGCCGGAAGCGGCGTCGCTCGCGGCGGCCAACAAGCGCATCTCGAACATTTTGAAGAAGTCGGAAGGCGCGGCGACCGGCGGCGTGCAGGTTGCGCTGCTCACCGAGGCTGCAGAAAAGGCGCTGTACGCGCAACTCGAACAAGTCGCGCCGCGCGTGCAATCGCAACTGGCGGCACGCGACTACACGGGCGCGCTAACCGCGCTCGCCGCGTTGCGCGAACCGGTCGACACGTTCTTCAACGACGTGATGGTCAATGCCGAAGATCCGGCGTTGCGCGCCAACCGTTTGGCTTTGCTCGGCGCACTGCATCAGCAGATGAATTGCGTCGCCGACATTTCCCGACTCGCCGCCTGAGCCCTAAGCCATGCCGATGCCGACCAAGAAAGTGGTGATCCTCGACCGCGACGGCGTGATCAACGTCGACTCCGACGCGTTCATCAAGTCGCCGGACGAATGGGTGGCGCTGCCCGGTTCGCTCGAAGCCATCGCGCGCCTGAATCAGGCCGGCTATCGCGTGGCGATCGCCACCAACCAGTCGGGCATCGGTCGCGGCCTGTTCGATATGAACGCGCTCAACGCGATGCATCTGAAGATGCATCGCATGGCGGCGGCGGTCGGCGGGCGCATCGACGCGGTGTTCTTCTGCCCGCATACAGCGGAAGATCACTGCGAGTGCCGCAAGCCGAAGCCCGGCATGCTGAAGATGATCAACGAGCGTTTCGAGGTCGATCCGGAACAGACGCCGGTGGTCGGCGACTCTCTGCGTGATCTGCAAGCAGGCGCGTCGCTCGGCCATCCGGCTCATCTGGTGCTGACCGGCAAGGGCCGCAAAACGCTCGAGGCCGGCGGCTTGCCCGAAGGCACCATTGTCCACGACGACCTGCGCGCCTTCGCACTCGACTTCCTCGCCGACGCTCAAGAGTGACGCGCGCCACGCGCGTCCCCAACCCTCACTGACCACGCCGATGCGCTTCATCCGCTCTTTGCTTCTGCTGATCTACTTCGTTCTGTTCACGGTGCCGTACGCGACTGCATGCTTCATCGCATTCCCGTTCATGCGCGCCGACAACCGCTACTGGATGGCGGCCGGCTGGTGTCGTGCGACGCTGCATACGGTGCGCTGGCTCAACGGCATCCGCTACAACATCGAAGGCTTCGAGAACCTGCCTAACGGTCCCGCCGTGCTGCTCTCCAAGCATCAATCGGCGTGGGAAACGCTGGCCTTTCCGGCGCTGATGCCGCGGCCGCTGTGCTATGTGTTCAAGCGCGAGTTGCTGTACGTGCCGTTCTTCGGCTGGGCGCTCGGCATGCTGAAGATGGTTCATATCGATCGCAAGGAAGGCAAGTACGCGTTCGAATCGGTCATCAAGCAAGGCAACGCGCGCATGGCCGAAGGCGCCTGGGTCATCATGTTTCCGGAGGGCACGCGCACGCCGACCGGCAAGCAAGGCAAGTACAAAACCGGCGGCGCGCGTTTCGCGACAGCCACCGGCGCGCCGGTCGTGCCGATCGCGCACAACGCAGGACGTGTGTGGCCTCGCAACTCGTTTCTCAAATATGCGGGTATAGTCACAGTGTCGATCGGCAAGCCGATCGAGACGACGGGGCTCACGCCCGATGAAGTGAACACGCGCGTCGAACAGTGGATCGAAGCTGAAATGCGTCGCATCGATCCTACAGCGTACCGCGCGGCGGAAAGCAGTTCCGCCGCCGCACCAATCTGACGCGCCCACGCCCTCGAAGGCGTATTTGCGCGAAGCCGAATCCGATGCAGAAGTCTCCTACGCCGCAGCATGCTGCGGCGCTCGATAACCGGCAACTCGATCTCCCGCTCTTCGCCGAGCCGGGGTCGATGTCGTCGTCGCCTTCACCTTCCGCACCCACACCCGGCGCTTCGCAGCGCTCGCCGGGCGGCCAGCAGCCGGCCCTGCCTCTCGCGCCGGATGGCAGCAAGCTGCGCAGTCTCGCGATCGGCTCACGCACGCTGCACTACGCGCTCAAACGTTCGGCGCGCCGCTCGATCGGTTTTGCGATCGACAGCACGGGTCTCACGATCACCGCACCACGCTGGGTCACGCTCGCCGATATCGAAACCGCGATCACCGAAAAGCAGCGCTGGATTTTCACGAAGCTGATCGAATGGCAGACGCGTGTCGAACAGCGCGCGCTGCCGAAAGTCGATTGGAAAGATGGCGCCGAGGTGCCCTATCTCGGTCAGCCCGTGCGCGTGAAACTCGGCGCGCCGCAAGGCATGCTCGCGTTCAGCGCGCAAGATGCGGCGCTGCAAGTGCCGCTGCCCTTGCAAGCGGATCCGCAGCAGATCAAGGATCGCGTGCAAGGCTGGCTGCAGGGTGAAGCGAAGCGTCTGTTCGGCGAGCGTCTTGCGATTTACGCCGAGAAACTGGGCGTGAACTATCGCGCGTACGCGCTCTCGTCGGCGGCGACGCGTTGGGGCAGTTGTTCGAGTGACGGCAAGATTCGCCTGAACTGGCGCCTGATTCACTTCCCGCTTTCCATCATCGATTACGTCGTCGCGCACGAACTCGCGCATCTGCGTGAAATGAATCACAGCCCGCGCTTCTGGCAAACAGTCGAATCGATTTTTCCGGAATTCCGCGAAGCGCGGCAGACACTGAAGTCGCATCCGCCGGAATTGCTGCCGACGCTTTAACGCTTATTTTGTACCTTGTAGCGCCTTGAAGCCGGCGCTTCGATTTCAATCCGAAGCGCCGGTTTGTCACACACACCGCTCATTCCGAGCAGAAAGTTTCCTGCAGATGACGCCACGTCACCTTGCCGTGCGCGTCGAGATCCATCACCGCCGTAGAGCGCCGCACGTTCGCGTTGCCGGCGCCGTCGCGCTGATACTCGCGATATTTCACCACTGCCGCTGACGGATACTCCGCGACGATCTCCTTGTCGCGGATCGTGATTTGCGAGCCTGGACGCGCGCCGTGCAGCTTCGAGAAAATCTCGCGCACGCCGGCGTGATCCAACGCGATGCCCGATGTCATGACCAGCGTGAATTGCGGTGCGAAGCGCGCCATGATTCGCTGCAGTGCGCCTTCGTCCGCGGAACCGTTGAACAGGGCTTCGATTTCGACGTGGATCTCGTCGAGTTCGTTGAAGTAGGGATTGATGTTATTCATTGTCGACCTCGCCCTGCCGCGAGCCTTATTTCTTCTTCTGGATGAACTCGATCTTGTAGCCGTCCGGATCCGTGACGAACGCAATCACGGTCGTGCCATGTTTCATCGGACCGGCTTCGCGCACGACCGTACCGCCTTGCGCCTTGATCTTTTCACAGGCGGCGTAGGCGTCTTCCATTTCGATGGCGAGATGGCCGAAGCCCGTACCGAGGTCGTACGAAGGCGTGTCCCAGTTGTGAGTAAGTTCGATCACGGTGCCGTCGCGTTCATCTTCGTAACCGACGAACGCCAGCGTGAATTTACCGTCCGGATAATTTTCGCGGCGCAGCAGTTTCATGCCGAGCAATTCTGTGTAAAAGGCAATCGAACGGTCCAGGTCGCCGACCCGGAGCATGGTGTGAAGCAGGCGCATGATGCACTCCCTGTTGCGTGGTAACGAGACCGTCAATGTACCCGGAATCGCCCGGCGTTGCAGGGAGCGCCACCTGTGAATCAGTACTCAGAACTGATGTCGAATACCTGCCATCAAGCCGATCTGCGAGCTCTTCTGCGCGAGCCCGACGCTGTTGACGCCCTGCAGTTGCGCGCCGATCAGGTCGCCGCGATACAGCGAATAATCGCCTTCCAGATAGACGTCCGTGCGCCGCGACAGGTTGTAGTCGGCAACCAGTTGATATTGCCACGCTGAGCCGTCCTGCGCGGCGGTCTTACCGTCCTGCAACGTGCGCCAGACGTTCGCGGCGAAGTGCCACTTGTTGCTCACCTGTTGCGTGATGCCGCCCATGATCATGCGGCGCCGCGCGAAGTCCGTGTATTTGAGCGCCGCCAGCACGGGCGCGGTGAACGGGCCATTGGCGAAATTCGAAAAGCCCGCGTCGTTCTGATTGACGATATAGCCGGCGGAAAAACGCGTCAGATTCCACGTGTACGCGCCGCCGAAAGTCCATGTCTTCGCGGCGGCGCCGTTGACCGAATCTTTCGACACTTCGTACGCGCCGCCCACGCTCAACGGACCGCCTTCGGGTTTATAAGCTGCGGCCGCGCCGATCTGGCTGCCGTATGAATTGCCCGCATTGCCGCCGAATGCATAGCCGGCGGCGAACGTGAAGCCGTTATATCTGGCCTGATATTGCACCTGGTTGCTGGTCCAGATGCCGCCCGTCATGGTGATTTCAGGCTGAAAACTGAAGTCGTACGGGATCCACGAATTGCTGCCGTAGCCGGCCACCGTGACACCTTCGATCACCACGTTGTACTGCCGCCCGAGGATGATCTGGCCGTACGAATCCGATCGCACGCCGACCTGTGCTTCATTGAAGAACGGCAGCGTGGGATCGCTCTGGCCGGTGTTGACGTAGATGCGGTTTTCGAGTTTGAAGAAGGTAGACCAGCCGCCGCCGAGATCCTCGACGCCCTTCAGCCCCCAGCGGCTCTGCGTCATGCCGCCCGTGCCGAGTCCAATCGACGAATCGCCGGCCTTGTTGGCGTGAGTCAGGTAGCGCACGCTTTCGTCGACCACGCCGTACAGCGTCACACTGGATTGCGCCTGCGCCAACTGACATCCCAACGACGCCAATGCCGCGGGCACCGCGACCGCCGCCAACCTGCCTACGTTCTTCATCACTTCTCCTCGTACAGGCTCCGCGTCGCGCGGATGGAGTTTGTCTGCCTGGAATGTCCTGATAAAACGTTAGTGGCAGAACCTTAGCGCGAAACGCGAGCCGTGCGAAATTAGTCTGAGACAGGTGTTGTTAAGTCGGCAAAAACGCTTGCAACCTTGCTTGCGGCGTAAAAGAAGCACGCGTAGGCAATGGGGTCATCGGTGGGCAGCGCGGACAGGTTTGCTATCGTACGAGCTATTTTCCGACTCGACATCGCCCATGAGCACTCCCGCCCTGCCCGCACGCCGCGCCCCGGATAGCTTCGCCATCCTGTTGATGGTCGGCCTGTGCGCAATCTGGGGCCTCCAGCAAGTCGCGATCAAAAGCACCAATGCGGCAGTGCCGCCGGTCTTCCAGGCGGGCCTCCGGTCGGCGATTGCATCGGTGCTGGTGTGGGTCTGGGCGCGCTCACGCGGCACGCCGCTCTTTCGCGACGACGGCACCCTGGGCGCCGGCCTGCTCGCGGGCGTGCTGTTCGCGGGCGAGTTCGTGTGCATTTTTCTTGGCCTGACGCTGACCAGCGCGTCGCGCATGGCGGTCTTTCTGTACACCGCACCGTGCTTCACGGCGCTCGGCCTGCACTGGTTCGTCGACGGCGAGCGCATGCGGCGGATTCAGTGGGCGGGTATCGTCGTCGCGTTCGCGGGCATCTCGCTCGCCTTCGCGGACGGCTTCCTGCATGGCCCCGCCACCGGCGGTTCGCTGCTCGCGGGTGTCGCGGGCGACGCGCTCGGGGTGCTGGGCGGCATCACGTGGGCCGCGACAACCGTGGTGGTGCGCGCCACGCGACTCGCTCAATCGAGCGCCAGCAAGACGCTGTTTTATCAACTGATGGTGTCGGCGGTGGTGCTGCTCGCGCTTGCGCTCGGGCTCGGCCAGGCGCACGTGGAAACCGTCACGCCGCTGACCGTGGTGAGCCTCGCGTATCAGGCGGTGATCGTGGCGTTCGTCAGCTATCTGCTGTGGTTCTGGTTGCTGACGCGCTATATCGCTTCGCGCCTGTCGGTATTCTCGTTTCTCACACCGCTGTTCGGCGTGACCTTCGGCGTGCTGCTGCTCGGCGAGTCGTTCAGCCTGCGCTTTCTGATGGCCGCGGTGCTGGTGCTGACCGGCATCGCGTTGGTCAACGCGCCGGCAAAACGCGTGACAGGCTAGAGGATCGCGTTATTCGAGAGCAGACGCGATGCCCCCGCCAACGCTTAGGCTTTGGCCGCCACGATCTGCGCCACGCGCACGTATTCGTCCACAGGCACGTCTTCAGCGCGCCGTTGCAGATCGAAGCCGAGCGCCTCGAAATCCACCGAATCACGATAGGCAGCCAGCGTGTTGCGCAACATCTTGCGACGCTGCGAGAACGCGGCCGTCACCACTTCGCCGAGCACGCGCTCGTCCACTGGCGCCAACTCATGCAGTTCATACGGGATCATCCGCACGATTGCCGAATCGACTTTCGGCGGCGGGTTGAATGCCTCGGGCGGCACATCGAGTTGCTTGTCGATCACATAGCGGTATTGCAGCATCACCGAGAGACGGCTGAACGCCTTGGTGCCCGGCTCCGCCACCATCCGCTCGACTACTTCGTTCTGCAACATGAAGTGCTGATCGATGACGCGATGCGCGAACGACGTCAGATGAAACAGCAGCGGGCTCGAAATGTTGTACGGCAGATTGCCGACAATGCGCAGCGACGCTTTCTCGCCGGGCGCGGCCAGCGAGCCGAAGTCGAACGCAAGCGCGTCACCGGCGTGCAGTTCGAGCAGGCCGCCGAATTTCGTCTTCAGACGGCCGATCAGATCGCGGTCCAGTTCGACGGCGTGCAAGGGCGCTTCCGGCGTCGCGAGACGCTCGATCAGCGGTTCGGTGAGCGCGCCGAGACCCGGCCCGATCTCGACCATGCGCTCGCCGCGTTGCGGCCGGATGACATCGACGATCGAATCGATCACGCCCATGTCGACCAGAAAATTCTGACCGAAACGCTTGCGCGCGATATGACCTTGGTGCCGGCCCTGTTGCTGTCTGCTGGTGGACATCGAAGAAACGCTAAGAAAGAGAGCTGCTTAAGAAAAGGAACTGGCTGAGCGGCGCGCACTTCTGGACGCGTTCGACGCGCTCGCCGAACCCGAGCCGCTCACGCTCCTGCTAGCGGCAGGATACACGCGAGCAGCGGGCCGGCAGCGCCGATTCAGCCCGCGCGGCGGTGCTGCGCCATCGACACCGCCGTCTCGATCGCGGCGATCAGGCTGCCCGCGTCGGCGCGGCCGGTGCCGGCCAGGTCGAGCGCGGTGCCGTGATCGACCGACGTGCGGATGATCGGCAAACCGAGCGTGACATTGATGCCTTCGCCGAACGTGGCGTACTTCAATACCGGCAGGCCCTGGTCGTGGAACATGGCCAGCACGCAATCGGCCTCGTCCAGATAACGCGGCTGGAACAGCGTGTCGGCCGGATACGGACCGCGCGCGTCGATGCCTTGAGCGTCCGCGAGCTTCAGCGCCGGTGTGATGACATCGATTTCCTCGCGGCCGAGATAACCGTTTTCGCCCGCGTGCGGGTTCAGCCCCGTCACGAGGATGCGCGGCGCCGGCAAGCCGAAGTGATGCCGCAAATCGTGATCGATGATGCGCAGCGTCTCGACAATGCCTTCGATGGACAACGCGGCGGACACATCCTTGAGCGGCAGATGCGTGGTCGCCAGTGCGACGCGCAACGGGCGCTTGCCGGTGCCGGCCAGCATCATCACCACGCGCGGCGTGTGCGTGCGCTCGGCGAGATATTCGGTGTGGCCGGTGAACGGCACGCCGGCATCGTTGATGGTGCTCTTTTGCAGCGGCGCAGTGACGATCGCGTCGAACGTGCCGGCTACCGCGCCATCGATCGCTCTGTCGAGCAGGTCGAGCACGTAGCGGCCGTTGGCCGCGTTGAGCTTGCCCGCAACGGCAGGCGCTCCGAGCGGCCGGTGCTGGAGGCGCACGCGTTTGCCGTCCGCGACCAGCGCGCTCCAGTCGACGCCCACGGCCCGCGCGCGTTCGGCGAGCAGGCCGGCGTCGCCCAGCACGGTGAACTGCGCGTGCGGCCAATGCGCCGCCGCGCCCGCCAGCGCCTGCACTGTCAATTCGGGACCGACGCCGGCGGGCTCGCCGGTCGTGATCGCGATCTGCAGCGGTGGGCGGGCGGACTGGGTGGCGCTAGTCATGACAGTTATTGCGTGCTCGACAGAGTGGGCTTCACTTCCACATACGCGGTGTCGCGCAGTTCGCGCAGCCAGTCGGCGTAGGCCTGTTCCGCCTTGCGCTGACCGATGGCCTGGCGTGCCAGATCCATCTGCTGCGAGACCGAACCTTCGGATTCGCGGCGGCCCAGCACCTGAATCAGGTGATAGCCGTATTCGCTGCGGACCGGATCGCTGATCTGGCCGTCCTGCAGGTTGTTCATGGCGCGCTCGAATTCCGGCACCGTCTCACCCGGGCTGATCCAGCCGAGGTCGCCGCCTTGCGACGACGAACCGTCTTGCGAGTAAGTATGCGCGAATTTGGCGAAGTCGCCGCCCGCGGCGATTTCCTTCTTGATTTCGAGCAGTTTCTGACGCGCTTGCGGTTCCGACATGCCGTCGCCGACGCGCAGCAGAATGTGGCGCACGTGCGTTTGCACGAGCTTCGGCGCATCCGAGCTGGTGCCCTGACCCGCACGGCGATCGACCAGACGCACGATCTCGAAACCGTCGTTGGTGCGGATCAGATCCGGATTGACTTCGCCGGGACGCATGGTCGAAACAGCCTTGACGACTTCAGGCGGCAGCTTGGACGGCGCAACGAAACCGGTATCGCCGCCTTTCGATGCATCCGGCGCCTGCGAATTCGACTTCGCCAGCTTGTCGAAATTGGCGCCGCCCTTGGCTTCGGCAAGCAACGCCTGGGCCTTCTGCTGAGCCGCTTCGATATCCGTCTCCGGCGCGTTCAGCGGCGCCTTCAGGAAAATGTGCTGCAGATGCAGGTCGCTCGTCGCGCCGGCGTTCGGGCCGCGCTGACTAGCGATATAGTTCGCGACTTCGGCGTCCGACACCGTGACCTTGCTGTCCACTTCCTTCTCGCGCAAGCGCGAAAGCGTGAGTTCGGTACGCGCGTCGCTGGTGAACGTGCTCCAGGGCACGCCTTGCGCCTCGATACGCGAGCGGTACACGTCGAGCGACAGGTTGTTCGCCGCGGCCAGCCGTTCGAGCGTTTTCTGCACGGTGGCGTCGTCGATATTGATGTTGTCTTCTTTGGCCTTCTGCAACTGAATGCGTTCCAGCACCATCTGGTTGAGCACCTGCTGACGCAACTGGTCCAGCGGCGGGACCGGCGCGTTCTGCTGGTTCAGGCGACGGGTGATCAGGCTCATGCGTTCGTCGAGTTCGCGCCGCGTAATGACACCGTTGTTGACGACTGCGGCAATGGTGTCGACCGTCTGGCCGCTACTGCCGCCCAGCGCCTGCGCCTGCACCGGCGCGACCGACAGGAAAGACGCCGCGGCGGCCAGACCGGCCGCAAGCGTTGCCAAGCGAAGCTTTTTCATGATTGCCACAGATACTCCAATGATGTCGGGCGCGCCTGGCCCGTCTTTTCGCACTTTATAAATGATCGGGCGAGCGTCATTCGTAATTGGTGAAACGCGACTCCGGCGGCGGCGGTGGCGGCAACGGCGTATAGCCCGCCACGCTGGCGCGGAATGCACTCATCAGCCCGTTGTCGACGCTCGACAAGCCCTTGAACGTCAACTGCGCGAGAAACCGCGTGCTCGACTGATTCTGCCCCGAGGTGTTCAGACCGTTCGCGTAGCGCTGGATCCCCGCCCCGAGCGTCCAGCAATCGGCGTCGTACTGCAGGCCGACCAGACCGTCGACGATCCGATGGCCGCCCAGGTCGTAATTGAAACGGCCCACGCCGAACACCCGATGCGTGAGCGGCCATTGCCCCGAGATCAGCACCTGATTGATCGGCTGGTTGTCCAGCGTGGTGTTCGCGCGGGTGTAACGGTACCCGACGTTGATCACCTTGCCGGTGGCCGGGCTGAACCCGAAGCCGATGCTCGTCTTGACCAACTGGTTGTTGTCGGCATTATATTGGAACGCCGTTTCCGAAGCGAAACCGGCGCCGAGCTTGAACGACGCGCCCGCGATCAGGTCCGAATGCGTGGCCTGCGTGCTGGTCTGCGTAGGCTGCAGCGTGACGCGCTGGTCCTGGAAATAGTACTGCTGCGCGATCACGAAACGCGCCCGCTCGTCACCCGTGGCCGCGTCGATGAAGCGCGTGGTGAGAGCGGCCGTCAGGCGGTTCGCGTCGGCGATCCGGTCGTTGCCGACGAAGGTGTTCGGCGTGAAGATTTCCGCGAGGCCGAAGTCGGAGTCGGCGGTGTCGAACAGCGGCGCGGACTCCTGATTGCGATACGGCGTGTACACGTAATACAGACGCGGCTCGAGCGTCTGGATGTAATCCTGCCCGAAGATCCGCACCGAACGGTCGAAGATCAGGCCCGTGTCGAAGGTGAACGTCGGGATCGATTCGGTGAAGTTCTTCGGCGTGCCAAGCGGCACGTCGTCGTGAATATTGCGCAGGTTATACGACGCGAAGTGCCACTGCACCTTTGGCGTCACGAAGTAACCCGGCCCGACCACCGAATACGCAAGGTACGGATTGAACATGACCCGCTGACCTTCGGTCTGGTCCGCGGTGGTGATGCTGAAATTCGTGTAATCGGCTTCCGCGCCGTAGTCGAAGCCGCCGACGTTGTACTTCGCGTACTTCACGTTCAACTGCGGCTCGCGGCCGTACGGCGCGGTTGAAGGCTCCAGCGTCTGCCAGTGCTGTTCGCGCGCGAGCACCGACCACGGGCCATTGCTGTAGGTCAACCCGGCTTCCTGTTGATACAGGAGCTGGGTGCCGTTCATGAACTGACTGACCGACGACGACAGGTCTTCCGGATACGTGTTGTCCGAAACCTTGTTGTAGTAGATGTAGCCGCCGAACCCGTTGCCGAAGTTCTGGTTGTGCTGGATGTACAGCGCGTAGCGGTTGGTCTTGGTCAGGTGATCGTCCGGCAGGAACTCGCCGGTGATCGAGCCGGAATACGTGGGCGACAGATAACGGAACGTGGACTGCAACTGCACGCCGCGCTTGGAGATCAAGCGCGGCGTGACCGTCAGATCGCGATTCGGCGCGATATTGAAGTAATACGGCACCGACAGTTCGAAGCCGTTCGACGAACTCAGCGAGAACGTGGGCGGCAGAACCCCGCTGCGCCGCTGGCCCGAAAGCGGGAACGACAGCCAGGGCGAGGCGAACACCGGCACGCCCTGGAAAAACAGCACACCGTTATGGGCGACGCCTTCGTCCGCGCCGGTGTCGAAGTCGAACTCGCTGCCCTTGATGTACCACGCCGGATCGTCCGCGCATGCGCAGGCCGTGTAAGTGCCCTTCGTGAACACCGAGCGCTCGTTGTCGAGCAGGTCGACGCGCTCCGCGCTCCCCGAGCCGCCCGTCACGTTGAAGTGGTACTTCGGCGCGGTCATGAAACCTTCGCTCGAATCCACGCGCATGTGCGCTTCCGGGCCGACGAACGAATTGCCGTTGTTGACCACGTGGACCTTGCCGTACGCGTCGGCCATGTCCGTGTCCTGGTCGTAATGCAGCGCGTCGGCCTTGATCACGACCGTATTGCGGCGCACCTCGGCCGAGCCCTTGGCGGCCATGTCCTGGTCGCTGGTGCCGGTGGTCGCGTCGCCGAGTACGAACGTGGCCGGCTTCTGGCCCGTCTGCAGCGGACGGTCTTCGAGCTGCGGGGCGAGCTGCATGCCCCAGGGCGCGTCGATAGGTTGCGGCTGCGCGGCTTCCCCCACCAGCTGGGCGTGCGCAAGCGCGGGCATCAGGCCCGGAACGGCGATCAACGCCGCGACGAGCCGCCTTTTGCGCGGCACAACAGCACAAGAGGGAGTCGTTTGGGAAAGCTGTCTAGGCGGCATGTATCGTTTGGCGAATCGGCTCGTCCGTCAGCATCTGCAGTCACGGTCCACCGCCTGCACACCCCGACCGTGACAGTCGGCTGCACATCAATATTTACAATCTGTTGAACGATGCGGCGGGCGGTAAAGCGGAATACGCGAAAAGCTGGCGTGAGCCGCGTCAAAAAAGTCGTGGGGTATTATATGGCAAGACGTTGCCCCTCTGAATTTGCCGCCGGTTTTCATGACGCTGCCCCCATCCCAAGACTCCACCGATACCCGTCTCGACCTGCTCAAAGCCTGGCTGAAAGGCCATGCGGCGCGCTATTCGCTCGAGCTCGACACACTTGTCCCGGCTTCGTCCGACGCCAGTTTTCGCCGCTATTTCCGGCTCGCCGGTAAGGCGGCGGAAGGCGAAAGCAACGGCACGCTGATCGCCGTCGATGCCCCGCCGCCCGAAAAGTGCCGCGAATTCGTGCAGGTCGCGCAGTTGCTGGCGGCCGCCGACGTGCACGTGCCGCGTGTGCTGGAAGTCGACTTCGAGGCCGGCTTCATGCTCGTCACCGATCTGGGCACGGCTTCGTACCTCGGCGCGCTGACCGAAGCGCAAAACGCCGATGACCCGCGCCGCGCCCGCTCGCTGATGCGCGACGCGCTCGACGCGCTGATCCGCTGGCAACTCACGTCGCGCGAAGACGTGCTGCCGCCGTTCGACGAAGCCTTCCTGCGCCGCGAGATGGAGTTGATGCCGGAGTGGTTCCTCGGCCGGCATCTGGAGCGCGGAACGGACGAACAAGCGGACGAAAAAATCCGTGGCGTGCTCGATCGCACGTTCGCGCTGCTGATCGCGAGCGCCCGCGCGCAGCCGCAAGTGTTCATGCTGCGTGACTTCATGCCGCGCAATCTGATGATCGCCGCCGAACCGAATCCCGTGAACCCCGGTGTGCTGGACTTCCAGGACGCGGTCTACGGCCCGATCACCTACGACGTCGCCTCGCTGCTGCGCGACGCGTTCCTGAGCTGGGACGAAGAGTTCGAGCTGGATTGCTTCGTGTACTACTGGGAACGGGCGAAAAAAGCCGGCCTGCCGGTCGACCCTGATTTCGGCGAGTTCTACCGCCAGATCGAATGGATGGGTTTGCAACGGCACATCAAGGTGCTGGGCCTCTTTTGCCGGATCAACTATCGCGACGGCAAGCCGCACTACATGAAGGACCTGCCGCGTTTCATCGGCTATGCGCGCAAGGTTGCCGAGCGCTATGCCCCGCTGCGTCCGTTCGCGAAGCTCCTCGACGATCTCGAAGGCCGCGCGAATGAAGTCGGCTACACCTTCTGACCGATGACGATGTCCCTGAAGAAAGCGATGATTTTCGCCGCCGGACGCGGCGAGCGCATGCGTCCGTTGACCGACACATGTCCCAAGCCTTTGCTCGACGTGGGCGGCAAGCCGCTGATCGTGTGGCAGATCGAACGGCTCGCGCAAGCGGGCTTTCGCACCATTGTGATCAATCATGCATGGCTCGGCGAGCAGATCGAAGCCGCGCTCGGCGACGGTTCGCGCTGGCAAGTCCAGTTGCGCTATTCGGCGGAGCGCGAAGCGTTGGAGACGGCGGGCGGCATCGTGCAGGCGTTGCCGCTGCTCGAGGATGACGGCGCGAGCGAAGTGTTCGTCGCGGTCAGCGGCGATGTGTACGCCGATTTCGATTACGCGACGCTGAATGCGCACGCCGAAAAATTGCAGGCCTTGCCCGAGCCGGGCATGCATCTGGTGATGGTGCCGAACCCGGCGTTTCATCCGAACGGCGACTTTGGTTTGGTGGACGGCGGCGCGTTATCGCTCGATGCCCAGCCTCGCTTCACGTTTGGCAACATCGGTCTGTACGACACGCGCATGTTCCGCGATCTGCCGGGCGGCACACGACGCGCGCTCACGCCGTACTATCGCGACACGATTGCACGTGGTCTAGCGCGCGGCGAGTTGTACGAGGGCTTGTGGGAGAACGTCGGCACGCCGGCGCAGCTGGGTGAACTGGATCGGCGTTTGCGCGTGTCAGACGGCAGGAGTTAGAAGTTCGGCGTTCGGCGCAAGAGTCTCGCGCCGAATCGCGCGGGGATAACACCAAGAATCGCCGCGCAAATTTACCGCCCGCCGTCGCCCGCGCTCACCGTTTCCACCGCATCCGGCGCCTCTGCCGCGCGCTGCTGCTGCAATGCCCACATCTGCGCGAACAGGCCGTTCGCGCGCAGCAGTTCCGCATGCGTGCCGCGCTCGACGATCCGCCCTTTGTCCATCACGATGATCTGCTGCGCGTGCACCACCGTCGAAAGCCTGTGCGCGATGATCAGCGTCGTGCGCTCGCGAGCAATCTGATCGAGCTCATGCTGAATCGCACGCTCGGAACGTGAATCGAGCGCGGAGGTCGCTTCGTCGAACAACAGGATCGGCGGATTCTTGAGAATGGTCCGCGCGATCGCCACGCGTTGCTTTTCGCCGCCGGACAGCTTCAGTCCGCGTTCGCCGACCGGCGTTTCATAGCCTTTCGGCAAGCCCTCGATGAACTCGTGAATATGCGCCGCCCGCGCCGCCGCGATCACTTCGTCGCGCGTCGCCGAAGGCCGGCCGTATGCGATGTTGTAGTAAATCGAATCGTTGAACAGCACCGTATCCTGCGGCACGATGCCGATCGACGCGCGCAGCGAATCCTGCGTGACGTCGCGAATATCCTGACCGTCGATAGTGATCGCGCCGCCCGTCGCGCGGTCCAGATCGTAGAAGCGGAACATCAGCCGCGCGAGGGTCGACTTGCCCGAACCGCTATGGCCGACCACCGCCGTCGTGGTGCCCGCCGGAATCGTGAAGCTCACGTCGTGCAGAATCTGGCGCGCCGGTTCGTACGCGAAATTCACATGCTCGAAGCGCACCTGCGCGCCGCTCACGCGCAATGCGGGGGCGTCCTCGAGATCGGGCACTTCCTGCGACGCGCCGAGCAGCGTGAACATGCGGTCCATATCCGTGAGGCTTTGCTTCAACTCGCGATACACCACGCCAAGAAAATTCAGCGGAATATAAAGCTGCAGCATGAAGGTGTTGATCAACACCAGATCGCCGAGCGTGAGACGTCCGGCCATCACGCCTTGTGTGGCGCGCCACAGAATGAACACGAGCCCGGTGCCGATAATCGCCTGCTGCCCAAAGTTCAGCGCCGACAGCGAGCGCTGCGACTTGATCGCCGCCGTGCGATAGCGCTTGAGGTTTTCATCGTAACGGCTCGCTTCCCACTCTTCGTTGCCGAAATATTTGACCGTCTCGTAGTTCAGCAGCGAATCGATCGCGCGTGAATTCGCCTTCGAATCGAGATCGTTCATGGTGCGGCGAAAATGCGTGCGCCACTCCGTGACCTTCACCGTGAACACGATATACACGGCCAGCGCGATGAACGTGACCACCGCGTAATACGCCTCGTATTTGACGACGAAAAAGCCGAGCACGAGCCCGACTTCGACGAGTGTCGGCAGAATGCTGTACAGCGAATACGAGATCAGTTGCGTGATGCCGCGCGTACCGCGCTCGATATCGCGCGACATGCCACCCGTCTGCCGTTCGAGGTGAAAGCGCAGCGACAGCGCATGCAGATGGCGAAACACTTTCAGCGCGAGTTGCCGCACCGCGCTTTCAGTCACCTTCGAGAACAGAATCTCGCGCAGTTCGGTAAACAGCGACGTGGACAGCCGCACCACCGCATACGCGACCACCAGCAGGCCGATGCCGCCCAACAGCACGATGCCCGGCGAATCGTGCGCGCGGCCGAGCGCGGTGAGATGCTGCACCGAGGCGAGGCCGTCGACGATCCGCTTCATCACGATCGGCACGCCGAGATTGGCGACCTTCGCGCCGATCAGGCAGCTCAACGCGAAGCCGACGCGCCATTTATAGGTGGCGAGATACGGCAGCAGCGAGAGGATCGTTTGCCAGTCGTTGCGCGGCTGGGTGGAGATCGGGGAAGGTTCGGACGAGGGCGTGCGGCGCATGGGGATCGGCTGGGGAGAGTGTGGAAATGCCGGAGTTCGCAGCGGCGCGCCGACCGCGGCGTGCCTGCCCGGCACACTGCTTGTTGTCGCGCGACCTCGCTGGGCGCTTTCCCGTACAATTCCTGATCTTTCTATTGTCGCAGAAGCCGGCTGGCGCCGCTTTTCATGCGTTGGCCCGCCGTGGGTGGCACGTTGGCCGCGCGGTGCGTGCCGTACCGTTGTCGTGAAATCCCCCGCCTGCCGGTCGAGCCGACCGAGCCAACACGTTTCTCAAGGGTGCCCCCGATGACCGATATGCTTCAACTCCCGCAAAAGCACTGCGCGCTGCGCGTCGTGCCGCAGCCCTCGGACGCGAACGTCCATGGCGACGTGTTCGGCGGCTGGATCATGGCGCAGGTGGACATTGCCGGCTCGATTCCGGCGAGCCGCCGCGCCAACGGGCGGGTGGCGACCATCGCGGTCAACTCGTTCGTGTTCAAGCAACCGGTGTTCGTCGGCGATCTGCTAAGTTTCTATGCGGACATCGTCAAGACGGGCAATACGTCGGTCACCGTGGCGGTCGAGGTCTACGCGCAGCGCATGAGTCTGACCGAAGATCTGGTGAAGGTTACCGAAGCCACACTGACCTACGTCGCCACTGACAGCGACCGCCGTCCGCGCGCGCTGCCGGTACTGGACTGAGCGCCCTGACTGCGCACAATGAAAAACGAGGCGCCGCGGCGCCTCGTTGTTTTAACCGTAGTACCGCGTCACTGGCTCGCTGCCTGGCCGATTCCCGCCTTCTTCTGAGCCTTCTGAATGTCGTTCGGATAGTTCGGATCGGTGCTCGACGGCTGATAGCCGTTGGCCTCCAACTTCTTCAACTCGGCGTTTTTCTTCGCCCGCGCCTGCTTGCGCGCGGCCTTGCGCTGTGCTTTGGTGGACGGCGCCGCTTTCGATGCGGCCGACGGAACCGCCGCGTCAGTATCGTTCCCCGCCGGACCGCCACCGCCGCCGCCGCTTTGCGCGAACGCCGGCGCGGCGCAAGCCACGCTCAGTACAACCGATGCCAGCAACACGGACAATTTCTTTGCAGGTGACGACGTCATTGTTCTCTCCAGTCGGATCAATCAGATTGGCGGATAGTCGACGGCGCAACGCCCATGCCCCAGTGCAAGCAGCGAAAATCGGGCGCAACGCCACGTGAATCGGTGCTTCGTGGTTCCCAGCGCGGTCTGAGATGGGAACCACGAATATAGCCGACCGAAACCCCCGCGCAAACGTTTTATGCGAACAAGTACGGGCTAACCCGCACGAAGCGCCGCCGCCGGCGCATTGCTGCTGCGCAAATAGGTGTCGACCTGCCCTTCGATCCATTGCGCGAAATGCGCCTGTGACGCATTGAGCATGTCGCGCTGCTGCCAGACCAGCCAATAGGGATAACGGTACGGCACGCGGATATCGGTGATCTGCACCAGCTCGCCGCGCGCCAGCGCGTACGCAACCAGGCTGCGCCGTTCGAGCGCGATGCCCTGGCCCAGCAGCACGGCGCCGATCACGATATTCGAGTCGTTCGCGGACAACACCACGGCGCCCTCGGCCGGCTCCGCGACCTGCGCCGCCTGACACCAGTCGTGCCACGGCGTATCGGGACTCGAAATGAGCGGACAGGCCAGCACTTCTGCCGCGTTCGAAGGCAAACGGCCATGCGTCAGAGCAAAATGCGGCGCGGCAACCACCACCATCTCGTCGTCGAACAGTTTCTGTTGCGCGACGTTCGGCCAATGCCCCTGTCCCATGCGGATGCCGATGTCGCTTGCGCCCAGGCGGAAATCCTCGACCTGCAAACTCGTCTGCAAGCGAATCCGGTAGTACGGATGCGCGTCGCGAAAGCTGCCGAGACGCGGCACGAGCCAATGCTGAGCGAACGACGGCAAGGTGGTGATGACGAGTTCGCTTTCGTGCGGGCGCGCCTGCGCGCGGCGCGTCGCATGGGCGATGTCGCGCAACGCCATGCGGATGTCGAGCGCGTAAAGCCGTCCTTCCTCGGTTAGCCGCAGCCCGCGCGCCTCGCGCATGAACAGCGCGACGCCCATCGAATCTTCCAGCACCTTGATCTGCTGACTCACCGCCGAGTGCGTGACATGCAATTCCCGCGCGGCCTGCGTCACGCCGCCCAAACGGGCGACGGCCTCGAAGCAGCGCAGCGCGGTCAAAGGCGGGATCGGTTTCATGTAAGAAATTCTGACGTAAATCGTCTTTATTTGTCGCTTTTTTTGCGCTGCGGAGATGCTTAATCTATCGGTTCGATGCGCCTCGACCCAGGCCGGAAGCGAAGCCGCACGGCCACGAAGCGCTCGGGCGCGCCATGATAGATGTTCTAACGGGAGTGAGATGAAACTGATCGGAATGCTGGATTCGCCCTACGTACGCCGGGTCGCCATCTGCCTCAAATTACTGAAGCTCGAATTCGAGCACGAGTCGATTTCGGTGTTCAGCACCTACGAGCAGTTCGCGCGAATCAATCCCGTCGTCAAGGCGCCCACGCTGATCGCCGACAACGGCCAGACCGTGATGGACTCGACGGTGATCCTCCAGTACCTGGCCACGCTCGTCGGGCCGAACCAGCGGCTTTTCCCGACGCGTCCCGACGCCGCCTTGCGCGCCGCCCGCCTCACGGGCCTCGCGCTCGCCGCGTGCGAGAAGACCGTGCAGATCGTCTACGAACGCAATCTGCGTCCCGTGGACAAGCAACATGAGCCGTGGATCGATCGCGTGAGCACGCAGTTGTTCGCCGCGTATGCCGAACTCGAACGCGAACTCGCGGCGGCCGCGCTGCCGATCGAAGCCAACCAGTTCGACGCCGCCGACGTGACCACGGCGGTCGCCTGGCACTTCACGCAACTGATGCTGCCGGGGCTGGTCAGCAAGACGGAGCATCCGGTCCTGCAGTCGTTCTCCGAACTGGCGGAAGCTCTGCCGGTTTTCCTGAGCACGCCGGCAGAGTGAGCGCCGCGACGCGAGCGGCTCAAACCGTCGCCAGTTCGCGCCCTATGCCACCTTGCAGCAACTCGGAGATCGCGTCCGTCGATAACGGTTTCGCGAAGTAGAACCCCTGCATCTCGTCGCACGCGCGCTCTTTCAGGAAGTCGAGTTGCGCGGACGTCTCCACGCCTTCGGCGATCACCTGTAACTTCAGCGAATGCGCGAGTGCGATGATCGCCGAGGTGATCGTCTCGTCGTCGCCGGACACGCCGATGTCGGACACGAACGAGCGGTCGATCTTCAGCCGATCCACCGGGAAGCGCTTCAGATAGCTGAGACTCGAATAGCCGGTGCCGAAGTCGTCGATGGCGAGGCCGATGCCGAGCGCGTGCAGTTCGTTGAGCATCGACACCGCTTCTTCGGCGTTGCGCATGATGGTGCTTTCGGTCAATTCGAGTTCGAGGTATTGCGGCTCGAGACCGGTCTCGGCCAGCACCTGCATGACCAGCTTGGCGATGTCGCGCTGCTGGAACACGCGCGCCGACAGATTCACCGACACGCGCGCCGGCGGCAAGCCTTCGTCCTGCCAGGCCTTGTTCTGGCGGCACGCCTCGCGCAGCACCCACTCCGAGAGCGGCCCGATCAGCCCGCTTTCTTCAGCGACCGGAATGAACGACGACGGCGGCACCAGTCCGACTTCCGGATCGCGCCAGCGCACCAGCGCCTCGGTGCCGACGATCTGTCCGCTTTCGATATCCACTTGCGGCTGGTAGTGCAGCAGGAACTCGTTGTCACGCAACGCGCGGCGCAGACGCCGTTCGAGATTCAGGCGCGCGCCCGCGCTCGCGTTCATCTCCGGCTGATAGAACTGGAACGTGTTGCGGCCCATGTCCTTCGCGCGGTACATCGCGAGGTCGGCCTTCTTCATCAGGGTTTCGGCGTCTTCGCCGTCTTGCGGGAACAGGCTCGCGCCCATGCTGCAACCCACGTACAGCTCGGTGCCGTCGAGCCAGACCGGCTCGGAGATCGACGCGCGCACGCGCTCCATCCACGCGATCAGCGACTGTTCGTCGACGGTGTCGGTCATCACGATCACGAACTCGTCGCCGCCGTGGCGCGCCACCGTATCGCTCGTGCGCGTGCAGCGCGCGAGGCGCTCGGCGACCACGCCGAGCAGCCGGTCGCCGACGCTGTGGCCGAGGCTGTCGTTGACGTTCTTGAAGCCGTCCAGATCCATGAACACGACCGCGACGCCCTTGTGATGCCGTTGCGCCACGATCAACGCATGCTGCAGGCGATCGCGCAGCAGATTGCGGTTCGGCAGGCGCGTGAGGCTGTCGTAGTTGGCCTGGTATTCGAGCTGTTCCTGATAGCGCATCAGATCGGTCACGTCGTTGATCACGCCGATGTGATGCGTGATCACGCCGTCCTGATTCGGCACCGGCGCGATGAAGAGCTGATTCCAGAACAGCGCGCCGTCCTTGCGATAGTTGCGCACCACCGCGCTGACTTCGCGATTCGCCGCCAGCGCCTGACGGATCAGCGCAACGCCCTCCTGCTCGCGGTCGTCGCGTTGCAGAACGCGGCAATCGTGGCCGATCACCTCGGTGGCGTCGTAACCGGTAATGCGCATGAACGCCGGGTTCACGTATTCGATCAGATTGCCAGTCGGCGACGGCGCGGTGATCAGAATCGCGTTGACGCTCGCATCGAGCGCGCGGCTTTGCAGGCGCAACGCAAGATCGGCGCGCTTGCGCTCGGTAATGTCCGTGTAGGAACCGAGCACGCCGATCACGCGGCCGTCGCCGTCGGTGAACGGCAGCTTGCTCGTGACGGTGGTGCGGTGCACGCCGTCGATCACCAGATCGACTTCGAAGTTCATCTTCGGCACGCCGGTGCTCACCACTTCCTTGTCGTGGTCGTTCAGCAGCGTCGAGAAGTCGCGCCACGGCATGTCGGCGTCGCTCTTGCCCACCACCTGCTCCGGATATGCGAGCCCGGCATCGCGCGCAAACGCCATGTTGCAGCCGAGATAGCGCGACTCCATGTCTTTCCAGAAAATGCGCTGCGGAATGTTGTCGATCACCGCTTCGAGCATCTGGTTTGAACGCTGTGCTTCGGCTTCGGCGTTGATCTGATCGGTGACATCGTCGGCGAGCACGAAGAATGCGGCGCGGCCCATGAAGTTCAGCGCGTGATACGAAATGTCGGCGTTGATCGTCGAGCCGTCCTTGCGCCGGTGATGCCAGATACCCGCCATGGTGCGGCCGTGCTGGCCCGCGTCGCTGCGCTGCATGTGCGATTCGAGGCGCGAGATTTCGCCGTTCGGGCGGATCGCGCGAATCGTCATGCCGAGGAATTCGCTTTCGGTGTAACCGTATTGCTGGATCGCGGCCGCGTTGACGGCGAGAAAGCGCAGCGTCTCGCGATCGAAGATATACATCGGCACCGGATGCTCGTCGAACAGGCCGCGAAAGCGTTCGTCGTGGCGGCCGAGCGCGCGCACGCTGCGCAGCTTTTCGCGCGCGCTGTTTTCGCGGGCGCCGAACGTGAAGATCAGCAGCACGCTGCCGCCCAGCATGGTCACGATCAGCAGGAACATCGCCCGCTGCGATTCGCTCGCCGACGCCGCGAGCGACGCCTGCAACGCGCGATTCTCCGCGCCGCGCAGTGAGGCGAGGCCCGCCTCGACGCGATCCAGGCCGAGCCCGAGATAGGTGTAGGTCGAGGCGGCCCACGCGCGCGAGGCGTCCGGCCCGGCAGCGTCGCTCCTGAGCAGCGCGTCGTCGATGTCGTGTTGCAACGCGTGGCTGTCCGCGCTCAGCTTCGCGAGCGCGTCGAGCATAGCGGGTTCGCCGGCCAGTTCATTGCGCAGGTCGCGCTCCAGACCCGTGAGCCTCGTCGCCATCGCAGCGGCCGCACTGGCAGGCGCCGGCTCGCCCGACGCCTCGAAGCGGCCGAGCGCGGCCAGGCCGCCGTCGAGCGCCGTGTGGTAAGCGTCGAGATGCTGGCGCACGCTCGTCGAACGCAGCATGCGCGCGTCGGCGTCGCGTTGGCCGCAGATCTGCGTATAGGCGACGAACGCGTTCGCGCCGATCGCCGCGGCGACGACCGCCAGATTGATCAGCAGCCGCTTCGATAGAAAAGGAGTCATGGGTTCCGAACGTCAATCGTTCTGCGGGCGGGAGCGCGCGGTCGCGGCCGATGCGTCGGGCCGCATCGATACGAGTCTCTTTACGCGCCAACCCATGGATAACGGCAGAGTTCGGAACAGATTGAGGGTAGTGAGTGAAAAAAACCTGGCGGTCGCGCCTGGCAGGTAATGTTGCCTCGGCGCGGGCCTGCTCGCGGCGCTAGCTAGTCACGTGTGCGGCGGCGCCAATCGGCCATACCTAGCCGGCCGCGCCGAACTCCTTCATGGCCGGAACGAAGTCGTGATTGGCCTCCGGCTTGCGCGACAGCTTGGCGAGCACGTAGCGCTTGAACGGCTCCAGTTCGGCCCACTGGGCGACGCCCGGCGCGGCAAGACCGGCGAGGCGCGCCTGATGCGAGATAGCCTCCGGCACACTGTCCGTGCGACGCCAGGCCGGCGCTTCCTCGGGCGTGAACCACTCCGGCTCGATGTTCGCGTGGGTGCGCAGCATTTCGAACAGGGCATGATCGAAATTTGGCTCGATTTCCGCGTCTTCCTCGACCGGGAAACGCGCCAGCAGCTTGCGGTCTTCGAGCGGCAGCGTTTGCCATTGATCGAGCGAGATGCGCAGCCCGAAGCGGTCGAGATTGAAGCGCACCGACATCGGGATGTAGGTGAAATTCTCCGAAGACTCGACCTCGAAGTTGAACAGAAGCGGTGCTTCGTTGAGTCCCATGACTATGTCCCTCTTGGATGGCGGCAACACGCAAGCCCAGCTTGGGGTATTTTAGAACCTTATTCGCGCGACGGCGGCATGGCCGGCGGCAACCGCCGGGCCATCAACTGCTCGCTCGCGCGCGGCATCGCAAAAGGAGTGAACTAGCTTGAACGAACTGGAAACAGCCGGGCAACCGGGCGCAGTGGAGCGCCAGGTGCACCGGCATCGCGGCGCGGCGGTCGAAACCGTCATCGACCACGTTGGTCAGGAATGGCCGGTCGCGCTCGTCTTCAACGGCATTTCGCATGCGGTGATGATGTGCACGCCGCGCGATCTGGAAGCGTTCGCGGTCGGATTCGCGATTTCGGAAGGGATCGTGGCGCGTGGCAGCGACATTCAGGACATCGAGGTCGAACTGCATGATGACGGCGAATTGCCGCATGCCGAAGTGCAGTTGCAAGTGGTGCAACAGGCCTTCGTCGCGCTGAAGGAGAAGCGCCGCGCGCTCGCCGGGCGCACCGGCTGCGGTGTGTGCGGCATCGAAAGTATCGATTTGCTGGATCTGCAGCCGGAGCGTGTGGAGGATACCGGCTTTCTGCAACGCCTCGCGCCGGACGCGATCGCGCGCGCCGCCCGCGAATTGCCCGAGCATCAGGCGCTGACGCGGCTAACCGGCGGCCTGCATGCCGCCGCGTGGTGCGACGCCCAAGGCGCGATCCGCTACGCGTTCGAGGACGTCGGCCGCCACAATGCGCTCGACAAGCTGATCGGCCAGCTGGTGCTCGACCGTGTGGATACCAAAGAGGGTTTTGTGTTTCTGTCGAGCCGCGCCAGCTACGAGCTGGTGCGCAAGGCCGCGCGCGTCGACGTGCCGATGGTCGCCACGATCTCTGCGCCGTCGTCGCTGGCGATTACGATTGCGCGCAAGGCGGGCGTGCGGCTGGTGAGCTTCTGCCGCGAGAAAAGCTACGTCGACTACGATACCTTGCAGCCGACGCAGCCTTGAGCCGCCAACGCGTCTGAACGTTCAGGCGCGCGAACGTCCTGACGCGCTGAAGCTTGAAGCTTGAAGTGGCGAGCGGTGCATTTTCCTTCGACGCCAGAGCGCCCGCACTCCGGAAGTACTTGGTGCACCCCGCACGCCGCTCAGTCGAATTGCCGGAAGTCCGGCTTGCGCTTCTCGAAAAATGCCTTGAACGCCTCGCGCGCTTCGGGCGCGAGCAGCATCTTGCCGAAATGCACGGCTTCTTCGGACATCTGCGTTTGCAATTCCTGGTGGCTCGCGCGCTTCATCAGACTCTTCGTCACGCGCAACGACGAAGCCGGCAACGCAGCCAGCTTCGCGGCTTGCGAAGCGGCGAACGCATCGACTTCGGAGGCAGGCAGCACGCGATTGACGAAGCCCATGCGCTGCGCCTCGGCGGCGTCGAACGCTTCGCCGAGCAGCAGTTTCTCCGCCGCCGCCTGATAGCCGGCCGCGCGCGGCAACAGCAAGCTCGACGCCGCTTCCGGACACAATCCGAGTTGCGTGAACGGCAGCGAGAAGCTCGCGGTATCGGCCGCGTAGACCAGGTCGCAATGCAACAGCAAGGTCGTGCCGATACCGACCGCCGCGCCCGCCACCGACGCCACCACTGGCTTCTCCGCCGAGCTGATCGCGCGCAGGAACTGGAACACCGGCGCGTGTTCGCCCATTGGCGGCGTCTTCATGAAGTCTTCGAGATCGTTGCCGGCGCTGAAAATGCCGGCGCTGCCACGAATCAGGATCGCGCGCACGGCGGCGTCGCCTTGCGCTTCGACCAGCGCGTCGGCCATCGTCTGATACATGGCGGCCGTAATCGCGTTTTTCTTGTCGGGCCGGTTGAAGGCAATCGTCAGCACGCCGTCGGCGCGCTCGACCAGAATATCCATCGTCATCTCCTCGTACTCCTGCTCAGAATGTAAAAACGGTTCGCAAACCGGGTGGCCTGCGAACCGTTCCGCGGCCCTCAACGCGCAAGCGCGAGGACCGTAGCGAACCTTGGGGTGATCCAGCTCACAGGCGCTCGATAATGCCCGCCGCGCCCATACCCGTGCCGACGCACATCGTCACCATGCCGTATTTGTAGTTACGGCGGCGCAAGCCATGCACAACGGTCGACGCACGAATCGCGCCCGTCGCGCCCAGCGGATGGCCGAGGGCGATTGCGCCGCCGAGCGGGTTGATCTTCGCCGGATCGAGGCCGAGGTCCTGAATCACCGCCAGCGATTGCGCGGCAAACGCTTCGTTCAGCTCAATCCAGTCGAGGTCGTCGATCTTCAGGCCGGCGGCCTTCAGCGCGGCCGGAATCGCTTCCTTCGGACCGATGCCCATGATTTCCGGCGGCACGCCGCGCACGGCGAAGCTGACGAAACGCGCGAGCGGCGTGAGATTGAATTCCTTCAGCATCTTTTCCGACACCACGATCAACGCGCCCGCGCCGTCCGACGTCTGCGAGCTATTGCCCGCGGTCACCGAACCCTTGTTCGCGAACACCGCGCGCAGCTTGGCGAGACCTTCGAGCGAGGTTTCCGCGCGCGGGCCTTCGTCGAGCGACACTTCGCGGGTCTTCACGCGGACTTCGCCGGTGGCGAGATCGGGGAAGCGCTCGGTGATTGTGTACGCAGCGATTTCGTCGTTGAACTCGCCGGCTTGCTGCGCGGCGATGGCGCGGCGGTGCGATTCCACCGAGAACGCGTCCTGCGCTTCGCGGCTGATCTTCCAGCGCTCGGCGACTTTCTCCGCCGTCAGGCCCATGCCGTAGGCGATGCCGACGTCTTCATTGCGATCGAAGATATGCGGCGACATGGACGGCTTATTGCCCATCATCGGCACCATGCTCATCGATTCGCAGCCGCCCGCGATCATCGCGTCCGACTCGCCGACGCGGATGCGGTCGGCGGCCATGGCGAGCGCGGTCAGGCCGGACGCGCAGAAGCGGTTCACCGTCACGCCGCCGACGCTATTCGGCAGGCCGGCCAGCAGCGCGCCCATGCGTGCGACGTTCAGCCCTTGTTCCGCTTCCGGAATCGCACAGCCGATGATCGCGTCTTCGATCACCTTGGTGTCGAGGCCGGGCACTTGCGCCACGGCCGACTTGATCGCGTGCACCAGCAGTTCGTCGGGGCGCGTGTTCTTGAACATCCCGCGCGGCGCCTTGCCGATCGGCGTACGGCTCGCGGCGACGATGTATGCGTCTTGCAATTGCTTTGCCATTTGAAGCTCCTTTGTCGACCAGAGTTAGCGCTTCAGCGCTTACTCTGGTCCCATGCAGTCTCATCGCGGTCGACGAGAGTTAGTGCTTTAGCGCTTACTCTCGTCCCATGCAGTCCTATCGCGGTCGACCAGAGTTGGCGCTTCAACGCTTACTCCGATCCCATGCACGTAGTGCGGTCCGCTCGTCGCTTAGTTGCGCACCGGCTTGCCGGTTTGCAGCATGCCCATGATCCGTTCCTGCGTTTTTTGCGTGCCGAGCAGATCGACGAACGCACGACGCTCGAGTTGCAGCAGCCATTCCTCATCGACCAGACTGCCCGCTTCCACGTCACCGCCGCACACCGCTTCCGCGATACGGCTCGCGATCAGGAAATCGTGCTCGCTGATGAAACGGCCGTCGCGCATGTTGACGAGCGACGCCTTGATGGTTGCGATCGCCGAACGCCCGGCCACCGGCACTTGCGTAACCCGCAGCGGCGGACGATAACCCGCCGACGACAACGCACGCGCTTCCTTCTTCGCAACGTCGAGCAGTTCGAACACGTTGAAGACGATCGTGTCCGACGGTTTGAGGTAACCCATCGCGCGAGCATCGAGCGCGGAGGCCGAGACCTTCGCCATCGCCGCGTTTTCGAACGACTTTTGCACGAACTTCAGCAGGTCGTTGGTGGCGCCCACTTGTGTCGCCGCTTCCGCCGCACGCAACGCCGCTTCCTTCAGGCCGCCGCCCGCGGGCACAAGACCCACGCCGACTTCCACCAGACCGAAATAGCTTTCGATATGCGCGACGCGCTTCGCGCTGTGCAGCGCCAGCTCGCAGCCACCGCCGAGCGCGATGCCCGACACGGCCGAGATGACCGGCACGCTGGCGTACTTCACGCGCAGCATGCCTTGCTGGAATTTCTTCACGAACGGCTCGATGCCCTTGGCACCGCCCATCATGAACGCCGGCATCGCTTCTTCGAGGTTGGCGCCCGCGGAGAACGGACCGCCCGGCGTGCCGAGCTTCAACGACGTCGGCTGCCACACCACCAGACCCTTGTAGTCCTTTTCGGCGAGTTCGATCGCCTGCGTCAGGCCGTCGATCACCGACGGTCCGATCGTGTTCATCTTGCTCTTGAACGATACGATCAGGACGTCGTTCTCACCGGCGCGATCGTCGACCCATGCGCGCACGGCGTCGGTCTCGAACAGCGTCTTGCCGTAGGTCTTCGGATCGGCCTTGGTTTCGCCGACCAGCGGCGCACGGAACACCTGCTTGTCATAGACCGACAGCGACGAGCGCGGCACGAACGTCTTCGAAGCCGGCGACCACGAACCTTCGTTCGTATGCACGCCGCCCTGCTCGGCCACCGGCCCTTCGAGCACCCACGAAGGCAGCGGCACGTTCGAGAGTGCCTTGCCCGCCGCGATATCTTCCTGCACCCATTCGGCGACCTGTTTCCAGCCAGCCGTCTGCCAGCCTTCGAAAGGACCTTCGTTCCAGCCGAAACCCCAACGGATCGCCAGATCGACGTCGCGCGCGTTGTCGGCGATCGACTCCAGATGCACGCCGATGTAGTGATACACGTCGCGGAAAATCGCCCACAGGAACTGAGCCTGCGGATGCTCCGATTCGCGCAGCAGCTTCAGACGCTCCGCCGGCGGACGCTTCAAAATGCGGCCGACCAGTTCGTCAGCGTTCGCGCCGCCGTCGACGTACTCGCCCGTCTTCGGGTCGAGCACCTTGATCGCCTTGCCTTCCTTCTTGTAGAAGCCGCCGCCGGTCTTCTGACCCAGCGCGCCCTTCTTCACGAGTTCAGCGAGCACGGCCGGCGTTTCGTAGACCGGGAAGAACGGATCGTCCTTCAGCGTGTCCTGCATCGTCTTGATGACGTGCGCCATCGTGTCGAGACCAACCACATCGGCGGTACGGAACGTGGCCGACTTCGCACGGCCCAGACGCGCACCGGTCAGATCGTCCACTTCGTCGAAACGCAGACCGAATTTCGCGGCTTCGGTCACGACAGCGAGAATCGAGAAAATCCCCACACGATTGGCGATGAAGTTCGGCGTGTCTTTCGCGCGCACGACGCCCTTACCGACTACGCTCGTCAGGAACGACTCGAGTTGATCGAGGATTTCCGGACGCGTGGTCGCGGTCGGGATCAGCTCGACCAAATGCATGTAGCGCGGCGGGTTGAAGAAGTGCACGCCGCAGAAGCGCGCCTTCAGTTCGTCCGAGAAACCCTCCGACAGCGCCGTGATCGAAAGACCCGACGTATTGGTCGCGAAAATCGCGTTCGGCGCGAGATGCGGCGCGACCTTCTTGTACAGGTCGTGCTTCCAGTCCATGCGTTCCGCAATGGCTTCGATCACGAGATCGCATTCGGCGAGCTTCTCGATGTCGTCGTCGTAATTCGCGGGCTGGATGTATTGCGCGTCGTCCTTCACGCCGAACGGCGCCGGCGACAGTTTCTTCAGGTTCTCGATCGCCTTCAGCGCGATCGCGTTCTTCGGGCCTTCCTTGGCGGGCAAGTCGAACAGCAGCACGGGCACCTTGGCGTTGATCAGGTGCGCGGCGATCTGCGCGCCCATCACGCCGGCGCCGAGCACGGCTACCTTGCGAATGATCAGATTGCTCACGTCGTTCCTCCGGGGAGTTATGCGATGCCGCGAAGCCTCATGGGACGCTTCGCGATGTGTGGCTGACGGCAGGCGCCGCGGGTTTCGACACGCGCGACGCCTGCGTTGATGTTTGCCTGACGCTGCGCTTAGAACAGCGCTTCTTCGACGTCCATCAGCGACTTCGAACCCGCGCGTGCCTGACGGATCGTCATGGCCGTTTCCGGCAGCAGCTTGGCGAAGTAGAAGCGAGCCGTCGCGAGCTTGGCCTTGTAGAACGGATCGCCCGACGCTTCCTTATCCAGCGCGACGCGTGCCATGCGGGCCCAGAAGTACGAGAACACCAGGTGGCCGACGGTGCGCAGATACGGCACGGCGGCGGCGCCGACTTCGTCCGGGTTCTGCATGGCCTTCATGCCGATTTCCATCGTCAACTTCTGCACCTTTTCGCCGATGTCGGCGAGCGGGTTGATGAACTCCTGCATTTCCGGCTTCACGCCTTCGGCTTCGACGAAATCGGACACCAGCTTGCCGAACTTCTTCATCTTCGCGCCCATGTCGCCAAGAATCTTGCGGCCGAGCAGATCGAGCGCCTGAATCGCGTTGGTGCCTTCGTAGATCATGTTGATGCGCGCATCGCGCACGTACTGCTCCATACCCCACTCGGCGATGAAACCGTGGCCGCCGTAGATCTGCATGGCGTGGTTGGTGCTCTCGAACGCGTTGTCGGACAGGAACGCCTTCAGGATCGGCGTGAGCAGCGCGACGAGGTCGGCGGCTTCCTTGCGCACCGATTCGTCGGCGTGCGACAGTTCCTTGTCGATATGCAGCGCGGACCAGTACGAGAATGCGCGCGCGGCTTCGGCGTAAGCCTTCTGCGTAAGCAGCATGCGGCGCACATCCGGATGCACGATAATCGGGTCGGCCGCCTTTTCCGGCGCCTTCGGGCCGGTCAGCGAACGCATCTGCAAACGCTCTTTCGCGTACGTCAGCGAGTTCTGGTAACCGATTTCCGTGAGGCCCAGGCTTTGCATGCCGACGCCAAGACGCGCGGCGTTCATCATCACGAACATCGCGTTCAAGCCTTTGTTCGGCTCGCCGACCAGCCAACCCTTGGCGTTGTCGAGATTGATCACGCAGGTTGCGTTGCCGTGAATGCCCATCTTGTGTTCGATGGAGCCGCACTTCACGCCGTTGCGCTCGCCCGGTTCGCCCGCTTCGTTCGGCACGAACTTCGGCACGATGAAGAGCGAAATGCCCTTGGTGCCGTTGGGCGCGCCCGGCAGACGCGCGAGCACCAGGTGAACGATGTTCTCCGCGAGATCGTGTTCGCCGCTGGAGATGAAAATCTTCGTGCCGCTGATCGCGTACGAGCCGTCGCTGTTCGGTTCGGCCTTAGTGCGCAGAATGCCGAGGTCGGTGCCGCAATGCGGCTCGGTCAGACACATCGTGCCGGTCCAGACGCCGGCGACCAGTTTCGGCAGATAGCGCTGTTGCAATTCCGGCGTGCCGTGCGCGTGCAGACATTCGTACGCGCCGTGCGAGAGGCCGGGGTACATGGTCCACGCCTGATTCGCCGAGTTCAGCATTTCATACAGCGCGTTGTTGACGAATGCGGGCAGGCCCTGGCCGCCGTATTCCGGATCGCAGCCCAAAGCGGGCCAGCCGGCTTCGACGTATTGTGCGTAGGCTTCCTTGAAGCCCTTCGGCGTGGTCACGACGCCGTCGCCGACATACGTGCAGCCTTCCTGATCGCCGCTGTGGTTGAGCGGGAACAATACTTCGGAGCAGAACTTGCCGGCTTCTTCGAGCACCGCATTGATCGTGTCGGCATCGAGATCCGCGTGCTTCGGCATCTGCTTGATTTCGGCTTCGACGTTAAGCAGTTCGTGCAACACGAATTGCATGTCGCGCAGCGGCGCGGCGTACTGTCCCATGACTCTCTCCCAAGTTTGACAAGAAGCCAGGCCGCTAGCTGAGTCCGTGGATCGGAACTTTCTGCGCCGCTGAATCCGCCTGATTGGCGGCGACGCTGCTAACGGCTTTCGCTTTGATACGAAACAATCAATTTTTCCAGCGCGGCCCACGTGAGACGCACCGCATCCGGCAAGTGCAGGAAGCGCGCGTCGTGATGCAGACCGAGCGTGAAGCTGTACAGTTCGAACAGCATCAGTTGCGGATCGGTGTCGGCACGCAGATGCCCTTCTTCCATTGCCTGCGAAATCGCGCGCGTGAGCGCGGCACGCCAGACCGTCACGCTCGACACCAGTTGCTCACGCACCGGGTTATCCGCGCGATCGTCGTATTCGACGGCGCCGCTGATGTAGATGCAGCCGGTGGTGACTTCCTGAATGCGTTTCTCGATCCAGCGGGAAATCATCGCGCGCAAGCGCGGCAATCCACGAGGCTCGCGCAAACTCGGGAAAAACACCTCGTCTTCGAAACGACGGTGATATTCGCGCACGACTTCGACCTGCAAATCCTCGCGCGACCCGAAATGCGCGAACACCCCGCTTTTGCTCATTTGCATGCGCTCGGCCAGCAGCCCGATCGTCAGACCTTCCAGTCCGTCGCGGCTTGCCAGGTCAAGTGCTGCTTCGAGAATTGCGGCTCGCGTCTGTTCGCCTTTTCGCATAGCTTTTTACCGTTCTAATGTGACCGAAAGAAAATCGAACGGCCGTACTATTATTGAGTGCTGCCGTCCGCGAAACAAGGACTTTATTAGAAACCGGTTTCTAACCTGGTTTCAATTCTGCGGCATTCGTCAATCGGAGGAAGGAGATTTTTTAGAGGCGTTTGCCTGAAGTTTGCCTTGGGAGAGGGCCGCTCGTCTAAGTGCACGGTTTCTCCGATCCACGTAGCCGGCCGACATGATGCAGCAGGTCGGTCGGAATGCAGAAGCGTTTGGCGTATCGCGGGTATTCCGGTCCACGTTCACAAGGGCGCGCATTGCCGGTCGGAACTTGTGCCGAACGTTCTTCGAGATGCAGACCTGCCACGGCGCTGCGGCCCGTGGTGGCGGACCGCTCAGGCTTGCTCGGTCGGAACAGGCAGGAAGAAAGAAGCCCCGGCCGGACGCGTTCTCGTGTGCCGGAAAAGCTTGCGTAAGCGCAGCGGCACGGTGCGCCGGCACGTCGCTATGCTCGGCACATCGCGACGGGAGGCAAAGACGCAATCCGGGATATCACGGGCTGTCGTCACGGCCACACACTTGGCGCCGGCATCCCGCGTAACGGTCGAGTGTCAGGCCCGGTTGCTCATTGCCGCCGCAAGATGCGGTGTCGAAGTAGCGACGGAAATCACCTGACCGGGGTTGTCGATCAATGCCGCGGTAGCCGCGAAGTCGGTGATTTCGTCTGTCCAATCGATTAGCCCGCGCTCGCTTGGCGGCGTCCAAAGCACAGCGGCTCAAGCATTGCGCTTGAGCCGCCTCGTGCTCCACCGGCATTGTTCACAACCGCATTGCCGCGAGTCAGTCGTACCCGCCCACCGTCAGCAACTTCATCACGGCCCGATAGGTCGTGTAGGCGAGCCAGTTGAGCACACGCTCGCCGGCCGGCCGGGCGTCGTAACGCGCCTCGTCGATACGGCGCGCGTCCTTGAAGGCGACGAGAATTGCCTCGCGCAATGCGTCGATCGAAGGGTCGTTCACCAGCACGACATTGGCTTCGTTGTTGAGCATCAGGCTCAGCGCGTCGAGGTTCGACGAGCCGACTGTCGCCCACTTCGAATCCACCACCGCGACCTTGCCATGCAGCAGCGTTTTCTCGTACTCGGCGATCTGCACGCCGGCCCTGAGCAACGCGCGATATAGAAACGGCACCGCGTAATCGAGCGCCCTGAACTCCTTGCGCCCGATAATCAGCTTCACCACGACGCCGCGCCGCGCCGCGAACACCAGCGCGCGCCGCAGCTTGCGCCCCGGCATGAAATACGGATTGGCGAGCAGCACCTCGTTGCGCGCCTGGCCGATTGCAGCCAGATACGCCTTCTCGATAGCGCGCCGGTTGATCAGGTTGTCGCGCGCGACGAACGCCACGCACGGTTGGCCGCCCGCCCACAATTCCTCGTTACGGCGCCTGCGGCGACGGCGCAGACTCCCGAGCGAGGCCGCGGTCTTCGGCCCGAGATCCGGCTGCATCGACTCGATCGGTCGATGCCCGAGCCGGATCCGCCTCCACTGCACCTCGAACGCCTGGCGGATATCGGCAACCACCGGTCCATGCAATTCGACCGCGAAGTCCCAGCGCCGGTACGGCAGCTTCTCGCCGTTGTTCTCGTAGTCGTCAACGATGTTGATACCGCCGCAGTACGCGAACTGATCGTCGATCACCGCCAGTTTGCGGTGCGTGCGCGAAAAGCCAAAGCGACCGAACAGATGCGGGTTGTAGATGCGATGGTCGATGCCGGCGGCGGGCCATTCGTTGAACAGCGGCAAACGCGCGGTGCCGATACCGTCGGTAATCACCCGCACCCTCACGCCGCGCGCGGCGGCGCGCAACAGCGCGGCGCTCACCGCCTTCCCGGCGTTGTCATGGCAGAAGATATAAGTTTCGAGCGCCACGTCGCTCTGCGCGGCATCGACACGCGCGATCAGGGCGCTGAAGAACTCGTCGCCGGAACGCAGCAGCTTGACGTCGTTGCCGCTGGTGAAGCGGTAACGCTGCCAGTAGCGGCGGCCGAGCAGCGATTGCCGAAGTCGCGCGAAACGGCGCGCGCCGCCGACGCTCACCGGCCACGCTCCGTGGGATGCCCAATGTCGGCACGCCCACTGAGCCGCTTATGCAACCTTGTCGGCAACTGCAGGATCGCATCGGCATTGGACGACGAAAAGCAGCGCGACGCCGCCTCGTCATACGGCAGCCACAGAAACGCGGTGTGTTCGCGCGGCGCCAGCGTGACCTCGACTTGCTCGGGCACCTGCAAGCTGAACCAATGCTCGGTGTTATGGATCACGCCTTCGGCATAGCGATAGCGGAACTCCGGGTAGATCTCGTATTCGATCGAATATTGCCAGTCGAACAACGCGCTGTGCGGCACTTGCGCGCCGCCCACCACAATGCCGGTCTCTTCGGCGACTTCGCGCGTCGCCGTCTCGACGAGCGGCTCATCGAGCCGGTCTTTGGAGCCCGTGACCGATTGCCAGAAACCGGCGTGATCGGCGCGCTCGATCAGCAGCACGTCGAGCGCGGGCGTATGGATGACAACGAGTACGGATTGCGGAATCTTCGGCGGTTTCGGCATGGCGTGAAAACTGGGCGCAACGCTTGCGCGGTACATGTCGGAGATGAGTCCAATGAGCGGTCGAAGCCGTTGCATCGACTGTAACGCAAAAAACGAAAAAGGCGCATCACACGAAGTGATCACGCCTTTTTCGGTTGCTCATGCTGTCGTTTTTCAGACAGCACTGACTGGACTCAAGCCATTACACCTTCGGTTCCGGCTGACGCAGACGGATATGCAATTCGCGCAACTGGCGCTCGTCCACTTCGCTCGGCGCCTGCGTGAGCAGACACTGCGCGCGTTGGGTCTTCGGGAACGCGATCACGTCGCGGATCGAGTCGGCGCCGGCCATCATCGTGACGATGCGGTCCAGACCGAACGCGATACCGCCGTGCGGCGGCGCGCCGTATTGCAGCGCGTCGAGCAGGAAACCGAACTTGGCTTGCGCTTCTTCCGCGTTGATCTTCAGCGCGCGGAACACCTTGCTCTGCACTTCTTCACGGTGAATACGTACCGAACCGCCGCCGATTTCCCAGCCGTTCAGCACCATGTCGTAGGCCTTCGCGAGGCAACGCGCCGGATCCGTTTCCAGATACTCGAGGTGCTCGTCCTTCGGGCTCGTGAACGGATGATGCGCGGCGACGTAGCGGTTGTCTTCCTCGTCGTATTCGAACATCGGGAAGTCGACCACCCACAGCGGCTTCCAACCGGTCTCGACGAGACCATTGGCCTTGCCGAATTCCGAATGACCGATCTTCAGACGCAGTGCGCCGAGGCTGTCGTTCACCACCTTCGCGCGATCCGCCGCGAAGAAAATGATGTCGCCGTCTTGCGCGCCGGTGCGCTCGATGATCGCCTTGACCGCTTCGTCGTGCAGGTTCTTGACGATCGGGCTTTGCAGACCGTCGCGGCCCTTAGCGACTTCGTTGACCTTGATCCACGCGAGGCCCTTCGCGCCGTAGATGCGCACGAATTCCGTGTAGCTGTCGATGTCGCCACGCGAGAGCTCGCCGCCCTTCGGCACGCGAATGGCCGCGACACGGCCGTCTTTCGTGTTGGCCGGCGTGCTGAACACCTTGAAGTCGACGTCGCGGACCGCGTCCGTGAGGTCGGTGAATTCGAGCTTCACGCGCAGGTCCGGCTTGTCCGAACCGAAGCGGCGCATGGCTTCCGAATACAGCATGACCGGGAATTTTTCGTCCAGCGTGACGCCGATCGTTTCCTTGAAGACGTGACGGATCATGTCTTCGAACAGGTCACGAATTTCCTGTTCCGACAGGAACGAAGTCTCGCAGTCGATCTGCGTGAATTCCGGCTGACGGTCTGCGCGCAGGTCTTCGTCGCGGAAGCACTTGACGATCTGGTAGTAGCGATCGAAGTTCGCCACCATCAGCAGCTGCTTGAATAGTTGCGGCGATTGCGGCAGCGCGAAGAACTGGCCCGGGTTCGTACGCGACGGCACGAGGTAGTCGCGCGCGCCTTCCGGCGTGCTCTTGGTGAGCATCGGCGTTTCGATGTCGATGAAGCCCAGCGAGTCGAGATACTTGCGTGCCTCGATCGCGACGCGGTAACGCAGACGCAGGTTGTGTTGCATCTGGGGACGGCGCAGGTCCAGCACGCGATGCGTGAGACGCGTGGTTTCCGACAGGTTGTCGTCGTCGAGCTGGAACGGCGGCGTGATCGACGGGTTCAGCACGATCAGTTCATGGCACAGCACTTCGATCTTGCCGCTCTTGAGCGCGGCGTTCGTGGTGCCTTCCGGACGGCCGCGAACCACACCCTTGATCTGCAGGCAGAACTCGTTGCGCACGCCTTCGGCGGCCTTGAACATCTCCGCGCGGTCCGGGTCGCAGACGACCTGGACGAGCCCTTCGCGATCGCGCAAGTCGATGAAGATGACGCCGCCATGGTCGCGGCGGCGACTCACCCAGCCGCACAGCGAGACGGATTGGCCCAGCAGTTCTTCGGTCACCAGACCGCAGTATTGAGATCTCATCGACATGATGTTTGTCTTTCGTTTTGCATTGGTTGAACGGCGCGTGGCATGGAAACGCTACGTGCCGCGTTACAGCGGAGGCTCGACTGTCGTGCGGCGCACCGGCGCCGGCGGCGCGGACGGCGCCACGACGCCCATCGAGACGATGTACTTGAGCGCGGCGTCGACCGTCATGTCGAGCTCGATCACTTCGCTCTTGGGCACCATCAGGAAGAAGCCGGAGGTTGGATTCGGCGTAGTCGGCACATACACGCTGACGTGATCTTCTTTCAGGTGATTGATGACGTCGCCGCCCGGAATGCCGGTCAGAAACGCAATCGTATAGGAGCCGCGGCGCGGGTACTCGATCAGCAGCGCCTTGCGAAACGCGTTGCCGCTGCTCGACAGCAGGGTATCGGACACCTGCTTGACGCTGGTGTAGATCGGGCCGACCACGGGAATGTGAGCGACCACGACTTCCCACCACTTCACGAGCTTCTGCCCAATGAAGTTCTGCGTCAACAGCCCAACGACAAAGATAAAGGCGAGCGTGAGCACTGCGCCGAGGCCGGGCAGGCGAAAGCCGAACAGGCGCTCCGGCTGCCACGCGCGCGGCAACAGAAGCAGCGTCTGGTCCATCGTGCCGATGATCAGACCGAGCACCCACAGTGTGATGGCCAGAGGCACCAGCACCAGCAGGCCAGTCAGGAACACCGATTTGAGCGTCGTTTTTTTCGTCGTCATGTGTACCGCCAGAAAGCCGCGCGGACCGAAGCCCAAGGCGCGGCGTGTGCGCCGCCCGGGAGGGCGGCAGTCCTACTAGGTGCTGCCGGAACCGCTCGAACTCGCCGAAGCGGCTGGTGCGGCAGCAGGCGCGGACGGCGTCGCAGCCGTGCTGCTGGCCGGCGCCGCGTCGGATTGCGTGGCGCCGTTATTGGCGCTCGCGCTCTCGCCGGAGGCGCCATTCGAGGCGCCGTTGGCGTCGGGCTTGGCCGGCGCGCTCGCGCCGCCGTTGCCGCCGCGAAAGTCGGTCACGTACCAGCCGGAGCCCTTCAACTGGAAGCCGGCGGCCGTGACCTGCTTGCGAAATGTGTCTTTCCCGCACTCAGGACACTGCGTCAATTGCGGGTCGCTGATCTTCTGAAGCACGTCCTTCCCGAAGCCGCATGATTCGCAACGATAAGCGTAGATCGGCATGATCTTTTTCCCTACTGAAATCTAGTAAACGCTTGCAAAGCCTTGAATTATAGCCGCAAACGATATCCCGCCCCCGGATTTCGGGGACAAGCGCCCGACGCAGCCGCCGTTGCGTTAAGTGGGGGCGGCGGTAGTCGAATCAAGTGCGACGGGCGTCGCCATCAAGCACTGCAGTCTCGCAGTCAAACGCGGCGACGCCAGGTTAGCCAGCGCTCACGTCCCGCGAAGACGGCGATCGAGTCGTGCACGGGTTCGTCTTCGATCAGCTCGAAGTACGGCTTGAGCAGCCCGTCGAGTTCCGCGCGCTCGATGCCGAACGGCGGCCCTTTCGGCGTCGCGCCGATAAAAAAGAAGCCTGCGAGCAACGCGCCGCCGGGCAGCAGGTCGGCCATTCGTCGCGCATAGTCAGCACGGCGCGCGAGCGGCAGCGCGCAAAGGAAAGCGCGCTCGTAAATCCAGGCGGGTGTAAAAGGCAGTTCGTATGTGAAGAAATCCGCCTGCTCCACCAGATCCGCATGCTGTGCGCCCAGTTGCTCATGCGCCGCCGCAACCGCAGCCGGCGAAAAGTCGATCGCCCGGACCGGGTAGCCGTGCCCGGCCAGCCAGACCGCTTCGTACGCACTGCCGCAACCTGGAATCAGCACGGCGGCGCCGGCGTGGCGCGCGGCGAACGACTCAAACGCGGACGGCACGCCCGCCTGATCCCACGGCATGAAGCCGCGCTCGAAACGCTCGTCCCAGAACTCGGGCGAGTTGGGATCGCGGCTCTCAAACTCAGGCGCGGAAGGTTGGGTCGGGTCGCTCATCAGTTACCTCGCAGGGATCGCAATCAACCGCCGTAAGCGAGCGCCAGAAACGCCCGCGCCAACACCGCGCCGACGCCGACCGCCACACCGAACAGCAGCAAGCCTTGCAACAGCCGGTTGGTGCGCTTCTGCTCGAGCAGAATCTGGCGAATCATGTCGTCGTTCGCGCCGCGTTTGTTGTCATGACGCTCGGCCAGCGCATGATGAATCAGGCGCGGCAACTGCGGCAGTGTCTTGCTCCACTGCGGCGCCTCGATCTTCAGACGCTCGTACCAGCCGCGCAGGCCGATCTGTTCGTTCATCCAGCGCTCGAGGTAAGGCTTGGCCGTCTTCCACAGATCCAGTTCAGGATCGAGCGAGCGGCCGAGCCCTTCCACGTTCAACATGGTCTTTTGCAGCAGCACCAGTTGCGGCTGGATCTCGACATTGAAACGGCGCGAGGTCGAGAACAGGCGCATCAGAACCTGGCCGAGCGAAATATCCTTCAGCGCGCGATCAAAGTACGGCTCGCAGACCGCACGAATGGCGCTCTCGAGTTCCTCGACGCGGGTGGTCGGCGGTACCCAGCCCGACTCCAGATGCAGCGTGGCGACGCGATGGTAATCGCGCTTGAAGAACGCGAGGAAGTTCTGCGCGAGGTAGTTCTTATCGAAGTCCGACAGCGCGCCGATAATGCCGAAGTCGAGCGCGATATAGCGGCCGAAGTGCGCCGGATCGAGACTCACCTGAATGTTGCCCGGGTGCATGTCGGCGTGAAAAAAGCCGTCGCGGAACACCTGGGTGAAGAAGATTTCGACGCCTTCGCGCGCAAGCTTCGGAATATCCACACCCGCGGCGCGCAGCGTCTCCACCTGGCTGATCGGCACGCCGACCATGCGCTCCATGACGAGCACCGTGGGCGTGCAGAACTCCCAGTACATCTCCGGCACCAGCAGCAGATCGAGCCCGGCGAAGTTGCGCCGCAACTGGCTGCCGTTGGCCGCCTCGCGCATCAGGTCGAGTTCGTCGTGCAGGTATTTGTCGAATTCGGCGACCACCTCGCGCGGCTTCAGACGCTTGCCGTCGGCCCACAGGCGCTCGGCCCACACGGCGATATCGCGCAGCAACGCGAGGTCGGAATCGATCACGGGCAGCATGTTCGGGCGCAGCACCTTCACGGCCACCGCCTTGCCGGCGTGCTGCCCTGCCTTCACCGTAGCGAAGTGCACCTGCGCGATCGACGCGCTCGCCACCGGCACCCGCTCGAAGTCGTCGAACAGCACGTCGACCGGTGCGCCGAGCGCATTTTCCACCAGCCTGATCGCCACCGCCGATTCGAACGGCGGCACCTGATCCTGGAGCTTGGCGAGTTCGTCGGCGATATCGACTGGCAGCAGATCGCGCCGCGTCGACAAAACCTGCCCGAACTTGACGAAGATTGGTCCGAGGCTTTCCAGCGCGAGCCGCAGACGCACGCCCGGCGGCGCGTCGAACTTGCGGCCGATCGTGGTGATACGCAGCAGCAGACGCACGCGCCGGTCGTTGACGCGGCTAAGCATCATCTCATCGAGACCGAAGCGGATGACCGTAAAGAAAATCTTGAGGAAACGCAGAAAACGCATAGTTGTGCCCGGTGACTAGCGCGTGCCGCGCGACGTGGCGGCGCCGCCCGACGCATGAGCGCCGCGGGCTTCGACCTTCTGTTCAAGACGCTCAAGGCGCTTTTCCACGCGCGCCAATGCGTCGCGCGCGCGAGCCAGTTCGACGTTGAAGTCTTCCAGCGCGGCACGGCGCACCAGTTGCGGATTCTCGTCGAGCAGATATTCGGCGGCGGTGTCGAGCAGATTGCGGCCGGTCCGCTGCACATGTTCGCCAACCGTGCGTACGACCGACGCCACCCTATAGGCCGGGCCGTCGCCGATGAATTTGGCCAGGTCTTCTTCCGGCTCCCAGCGCAGATGTTCGGCGAGCCTGGCGATCACGGTGGCGAATTCGGCATCGCCTTCGATCTTCACATGCTTCATCACCGCCGCCTGGCCGCCTTGTACGAAGGCGGGCAGCGCGTCGGACGGCACGGAAATGGTCACGTCGAACTGCTGCGCCTCGGTGGCGGCGACCGCGCTCAGATAGCCGTCCGGTTGCACCAGCAGCATCAGCACGACCGGCGGACAGGACAGTCTCGCGGTCTTGCCCGCGTAGGGGGCGAGGCGCTCACGAGCCCACGATTCGCGGGCGAGCAGATGATTGACAGCAGCAGCGAAGGGCTTGGCGGCGAGGGTCATTGAAAGTGGCAAGAAAAAACCCGCGCGAGCGAGGTGCCCGCGCGGGTTCCTATTGTAACGTCCGTTCGCTTCGCGGCCTGCTATGCCGAACGGCCAACGTGCGGTGCGAAGTCAGAAGGCGCTGTTGCGTCGCGCAGCCCCTGTTGCACCGCCCGCCTCAGTGCTGCGCCACCTGCTGGATGCCGGCCAGCAGCCAGCCTTCGCCGGGACGGTTCGCCTTGGACAGGTTCCAGACTTCGACGAACGGCTCCGCCGCCGCGCCCGGCGCCTCGCGAATCAGGCCCGAGAAGCGGACGCTGGCGAAATATTCGTTGGCGCGCTCTTCCACGCCCAGCAGTTCGGCGTTCAGTTGCACCACGTCCGTCTGATTCGTCTCGGCGCCGCGCGAGGACAGATCGACCTTCACCTCGGCGAACATCTCCGGCGTGGTGAATTCGCGGATGTCCTCGGTGTTGCCGACGTCCCATGCGGCCTGCAGACGTACGAAGTAGACCTTGGCGTTGCGCAGGAAGGCTTCCGAGTCGAAGCCGGCCGGCACCACGGGCGCGGCGTTGATGGTCGGCGTGTTGAGCGGGTTGCCTTGCTGTTCGAGATACGAGCCGGTGGGCGGCGCGCTATAACGCGGTTCCTGCGAGTAGCCCGTGCCGCCCGAGTTCAGCGACGGCGAACTGCCCGCATACGCCGGTTGCGCCGAGTCACGCTTGCGACCCATAAAGCGGCGAATCAGCCAGATGCCGATCATGGCGATGATCGCAATCACGATGATATTGGCCATGGCGCCCGCGAACGCCCCGCCTAGGCCAAAGTGCGACAGCAACGCGGCGATGCCGAGACCGGCCGCCAGACCGGCGATCGGCCCGAGCCAGCGCGACCGGTTAGGCTGCGCGGCGGGCGTCGGCGCGGGCGCCGGAGCCGGTTGCGCGCGCTGCTGCATGGCCTGATTGCTTTGGGAGGGTTGCGACGGCGCGGACTGCTGCGTCACGCTATTCGACTGACGGCCGATGCTGCGGCCACCGCCCATGCGGCGAGCTTCCGCATCGAGCGAAGCGAGGGAGCCGGCCATGATCAGACCGACCACCGCGATCAGTCCGATTCTTCTCACCAGCGACCGCCCAACCTTACGGGGAGATAACACACCTGAATCGGACATTTTCGTACTTTCCTTTAAAAATCGATGGGTTAGGGACCCTAGTATTTGGTCCCCACATGTAAAGCTACCACGCCAGCTGACAAATTGTAATATTTGACGCCGTCCAGGCCCGCTTGTTCCATCATTGTTTTCAAAGTTTCCTGGTCCGGATGCATCCGGATCGATTCCGCGAGGTATTGATAGCTCTCGGCATCTTTCGCAAAGCGTTCGCCCAACCACGGCAACACCTTAAAAGAATAGACGTCGTAGACCTTTTTGAGCGGATCCCACACCTTCGAAAATTCCAGCACCAGCAGACGCCCCGCCGGTTTCAGCACGCGCCGCATTTCCGCCAGCGCCACATCTTTATGCGTCATGTTGCGCAAGCCGAATGCCACCGTGACCACGTCGAAGTAATTGTCCGGAAAGGGGATTTTCTCGGCGTCGCAAAGCAGCGCCGGCGTAATCACGCCCTTGTCCAGCAGACGGTCGCGGCCCACCCGCAGCATCGATTCATTGATGTCGGTGTGCCAGACTTCACCGGTGTCGCCCGCCTGCTTCGCGAACGCCTTCGACAGATCGCCCGTGCCGCCCGCGATATCGAGGACCTTGTAGCCCGGCCGCACATTGGCCTGGGCGATCGTGAACATCTTCCACGCGCGGTGCAACCCGCCCGACATCAGGTCGTTCATCAGGTCGTAGTTGGCGGCAACCGAGTGGAACACGCCCGCCACCTTCTGCGCCTTGTCCTGTTCGTCGACCGATTGAAAGCCGAAGTGGGTTTTGCTCATCGCGCTCGTCCTTTCGCGTATTCTGAAATGTTGCGCCGCATCAGCGCGGCGTTCGGGGCGAATCGTATCAGTGACAGTGCCCGTGCGCAGCGCCGGCTTGAACCATCGGCGTATCGCGGTCGACGCCGGCCGCCTGAAGTTTGGCGAGATAGTCGCGCCAGAGTTCATCCTGGCGCACGGCCATGTCGTGCAGCAGGTCCCACGAATAGATGCCGGTGGCGTGTCCATCCGAGAAAGTCGGCTGCAGCGCGTAGTTGCCGACGCCTTCGATCATCGTGATCGTTACTTCGCGTTTGCCGGTCTGCAACGTTTCCTGACCGGGGCCGTGGCCCATCACTTCCGCCGATGGCGAATACACGCGCAGCAGTTCGAACGGCAGTCGATAAGATTCGCCGTTTGCGTACTGCAATTCGAGCACACGCGATTTGGAATGCACGACGACGCCGGTCGGCACCGGAGTATCGGGAGTCAGTCCACTCATATTGACCTCATAAAGAACGCCGCCTCAATTCTTCTTGCCCTTCGCGGGCCTGGCGCGGATGCGACAGGTTCGCGAGATTCAAGCTCAAGCCAGCGCCAGTTCGATTTCCTGCCGGACCGCTTCGCGCAGCAACGTAGCTTGCGCGCGGCGCGACGACAGCATGGCTTCGGACACCGTGCGCTGGCGCGGCGCCCAGATGGGCAGCGGGAAATGAGCGTCGTTTGAAAAACGCGGAATCACATGCCAGTGCACGTGCGGAACCTGGTTGCCGAGGCTCGCCAGGTTGACCTTTGCCGGGACAAGGATGCGCCGGATCGCGCGCTCGACCGCGTACACGGCCTTCATCACGCGATCGCGGTCATGTCCGTCGAGGTCGGAAAACTCGGCCACATGCTCGTTCCAGATGACCCGGCAGAAGCCCGGGTAATCGTGTTCATCGGCGAGGACGACACGCAAGGTGTCGTCGTGCCACAGCACATCGCCGCCATCTTCACGGCAAAAAACGCAATCCATCGTCGTCCTCAGGCAAAAATCGTCAGTCGTGCCATTAAACCAGCACGCGCTCGATTCCGCCATTGTTCGCACGCTGCACGTAGTCGACCATCCAGTCTTCACCGAGCACGTGACGTGCCATCTCGACGACGATGTAGTCCGCCTCGATGCCCGCGTCTTCGTTGTAACGCGACAGACCTTGCAGGCAGGACGGGCAGCTCGTGAGGATCTTCACGTCGGTGGCGCCCTTCGGCTGCGGACCGTCGCCGGCCTTGAGCACCGACCCTTCAGGCGCACCGGCCGAGCCGGCCGATGCGTTCGCCGGGTTGATGCCGTTCGCGCCCGCTTCGGCCACCAAAGGAATGCCGCGCAGCTTCGCCGCGCCCTTGCGAATCTCCTCTTCCTTGCGGAAGCGAACCTGTGTCGAAATGTCAGGACGGGTGACCGCGAGTGTGCCGGATTCGCCACAGCAGCGATCGTTCTTCTCGATCTTGTAGCCGTCCTTCTCCGAACCCATCAACTGGTTGACGAGCTTGATCGGGTCCATCGTCTTGATCGGCGTGTGGCACGGGTCGTGGTACATGTAGCGCACGCCGTTCACGCCGTCGAGCTTCATGCCTTTCTCCAGCAGAAACTCGTGGATGTCGATGATCCGGCAGCCCGGGAAAATCTTCTCGAATTCGTAGCCGGCAAGCTGGTCGTAGCACGTGCCGCACGACACCACCACGGTTTTGATGTCGAGGTAGTTCAGCGTATTGGCGACGCGGTGGAACAGCACGCGGTTATCCGTGACGATCTGCTCGGCTTTGTCGAACTGGCCCGAACCGCGCTGAGGATAGCCGCAGCACAGATAGCCCGGCGGCAGTACGGTTTGCACACCCGCTTCCCACAGCATGGCCTGCGTGGCAAGGCCGACCTGCGAGAACAGGCGCTCGGATCCGCAGCCCGGGAAGTAGAACACCGCTTCCGTGTCGGCGGTGGTCGTCTTCGGATTGCGGATGATCGGGACGATCTTGTTGTCCTCGATATCGAGCAACGCGCGCGCGGTCTTCTTCGGCAGATTGCCCGGCATCTTCTTGTTCATGAAGTGGATCACCTGCTGCGTGACCGGCGGCTTGCCGACGGTTGCCGGCGGGTGCGCCGTCTGCTTCTTCGTGAACTTCTTCAGCACTTCGTTGCCGAGACGCTGCGCCTTGTAGCCGACGCCCATCATCGCGGTGCGCGCGAGGTTGATGGTCTGCGGATTAGTGGCGTTGAGGAAGAACATGCCGGCCGCATTGCCCGGGTTGAACTTCTTCTTGCCCATCTTGCGCAACAGGTTACGCATGTTCATGGTCACGTCGCCGAAGTCGATCTTCACCGGGCACGGCGTCACGCATTTGTGACACACGGTGCAGTGATCCGCGACGTCGTTGAACTCGTCCCAGTGCTTGATCGACACGCCGCGGCGCGTCTGCTCTTCGTACAGGAACGCCTCGACCAGCAGCGAGGTGGCGAGAATCTTGTTACGCGGGCTGTACAGCAGATTCGCGCGCGGCACGTGGGTCGCGCACACCGGCTTGCATTTGCCGCAACGCAGGCAGTCCTTGATCGACTCGGAAATCGCACCGATGTCGCTCTGCTGCATGATCAGCGATTCATAACCCATCAGGCCGAATGACGGCGTGTAGGCGTTGCGCAGGTCGGCGCCTTCAAGCAGCTTGCCCGCGTTGAAGCGGCCGTGCGGATCGACGCGCTGCTTGTACTGGCGGAATTCGCTGATCTCGTCTTCCGTCAGGAATTCGAGCTTGGTGATGCCGATGCCGTGCTCGCCGGAAATCACGCCGTCGAGCGAACGCGCCAGCTTCATGATGCGCGCGACCGCCGTGTGGGCGTCCTGCAGCATCTCGTAGTTGTCGGAGTTGACCGGCAAGTTCGTGTGCACGTTGCCGTCGCCCGCGTGCATGTGCAGCGCGACGAACACGCGGCCACGCAGCACCTGCTTGTGGATCGCCTGGGCTTCGTCGAGGATCGGCTTGAACTCGCCGCCGTTGAAAATCTGGCGCAGTTCCGCGCGGATTTCCTGCTTCCACGACACACGGATCGTGCGGTCCTGCGTGACGTGGAATACGTTGACGTCCGGCTGCGCGTCCACACGGTCGGCGAATTTCTCCGCCATCGCTTCGTAACCGAGGCCGACCAGATAGTGCTGCGCTTCACGCAACGAAAGATCGAGCTTGTCGCGCAGGAACTCCCAGCGCGTGCGCACGCGCTTGAGCAAGTCGAGCGCCTGTTGCACGCGGTCTTCGAGCAGTTCGGCGCTGGGGATTTCGTTGGCGTCGTCGCTCTTGCCGAGCGGCAGCTTGCCGCCCTTGAAGAACGCTTCGAGCGCGTCGACCAGTTGCAGCTTGTTCTTGATCGACAGTTCGATGTTGATGCGTTCGATGCCGTCCGTGTACTCGCCCATGCGGTCGAGCGGGATCACCACGTCTTCGTTGATCTTGAACGCGTTGGTGTGTTTGGCGATCGCCGCCGTGCGGCTGCGGTCGAGCCAGAAACGCTTGCGCGCCTCGGCATTCACCGCGACGAAGCCTTCGCCGCTCTTGCCGTTGGCCATGCGCACCACTTCCGAGGTGGCTTGCGCGACCGCGTCCGCATCATCTCCGACGATGTCGCCGATCAGCACCATCTTCGGAAACGCGTTGCGCTTGCTCTTGGTCGCGTAGCCGACCGCGCGCAGATAGCGCTCGTCCAGATGCTCGAGGCCGGCGAGAATCGCGCCGCCCTGCTTCGACGTCTCGAACAGGTAATCCTTGATTTCGACGATGCTCGGAATCGCGTCGCGCGCCTGGCCGAAGAATTCGAGGCAGACGGTGCGCGTATGCGCCGGCATCTTGTGCAGCACCCAGCGCGCGGACGTGATCAGCCCGTCGCAGCCTTCTTTCTGCACGCCCGGCAGACCGGCGAGGAATTTATCCGTGACGTCCTTGCCGAGACCTTCCTTGCGGAACACGCGGCCCTTGATGTCGAGCGCTTCCGTGCGCATGAGTTTTTCGCCCGGCGCGTAGTTGCCGTCGAACCAGTCAAGCCGGAAACGCGCGACTTCGATGTCGTGAATCTTGCCCATGTTGTGGTCGAGGCGCGTGACTTCGAGCCAGTTCCCTTCCGGGTCGACCATGCGCCACCAGGCGAGATTGTCCAGCGCCGTGCCCCACAACACCGCCTTCTTGCCGCCCGCGTTCATCGCGACATTGCCGCCCACACAGGACGCATCCAGCGAGGTCGGATCGACGGCGAACACGAAACCGGCCTGCTCGGCCGCTTCGGTCACGCGACGTGTGACCACGCCCGCGCCCGAGAAAATCGTCGCGACTTTACGGTCGACGCCCGGCAGTTCGGTCATTTCAACCGCGCCGAGCTGTTCGAGCTTTTCCGTGTTGATCACGGCCGAGAACGGCGTGAGCGGCACCGCGCCGCCCGTATAGCCCGTGCCGCCTCCGCGCGGAATCACGGTCAGCCCGAGTTCGAAACATGCCTTGATCATGCCGGCGATCTCGGCTTCGGTATCCGGCGTGAGCACCACGAACGGGTATTCGACGCGCCAGTCGGTTGCGTCGGTCACGTGCGAGACGCGGGACAAACCGTCGAACTTGATGTTGTCCTTTTCCGTCACCTTGCCCAGCACCTTGGTCGCGCGCTTGCGCAGATCGTAAGTTTTCTGGAACTCGCTGGCGAATTCGTCGACGGCGCGGCGCGCGGCCTGCACCAGCGTTTCGACACGCGCGGCGCGGTCGACGCCCGCTTCATCGCCGTGTTCGGTCAGATCGGCGCGACGGCGCTTCTCGATCTCGCTCAAACGGTGATGCAGCGCCTCGATCAGCATCGCGCGGCGCTTCGGGTTGTCGAGCAGGTCGTCCTGCAGATACGGATTGCGGCGCACCACCCAGATATCGCCGAGCACTTCGTACAGCATGCGTGCCGAGCGGCCGGTGCGGCGTTCCGCGCGCAATTCAGCCAGCACGGCCCAAGCTTCGTCGCCGAGCAGGCGGATGACGATTTCGCGATCGGAAAACGACGTGTAGTTGTAGGGAATTTCGCGCAAACGCGCTTCTGGATCGGCAGCCACCGTAGCGGCGGCTCCGTGCGGATCGAAAACTTGAGGTGCGTTCATGTTTGGACGACTCGGTAGGTCAACCGGGCGCGCTCGTCGATGAGGCGTCGGCTGACGGCGCGCGTGGCGCGCAATGCTGGAAATCTTCTAGGGGAGCGAAGCTCGACCGACGGCCAAACCCACACCGGTCGCTTCGCGGCGCTCAGATATAGCTACACGATCGTGCGTGGCGGACGTGACGCTCCGCCGCGGGACAACACTCACGCGGGGCGGGCATCAAGTGGGCGATCCGAGGCTGCCAGTGCATCTTCCGATCCTTATTCCAAAATGGAATTCTACCGCATGATTCCGCCACGCGTTGACGGCTGAAGTCGGAGCAGCGGCGGGGATTTGGGCACTTTCGTGGCGAATCGTAAGGAGGCGCCTTTATGCCGGAATGACCAACCGAACGGTCGGGCGGCGCTGTGCGGCCCTGCTTCAGTGCATATGCCGACAGCCTGAGCCTACACCGTTGGCGCTATCATTGACCCTTTCCCGTCTCACCAAGCGCTCCGCGCCACCCGCATGGCCTCCCACGACTACCTGAAAAAAACCCTGACCGCGCGCGTCTACGACGTGGCCCGCGAGACCGAACTCGAACGCGCGCCGAATCTGTCGGCACGTCTGCGCAATCCGGTCTATCTGAAGCGCGAGGACAACCAGCCGGTGTTCTCGTTCAAGGTGCGCGGCGCGTACAACAAAATGGCGCATATTTCCGCTGAAGCGTTGGAACGTGGGGTGATTACGGCGTCGGCGGGCAATCATGCGCAGGGCGTGGCGCTGTCGGCGGCGCGTATGGGCGTGAAAGCGATCATCGTGGTGCCGGTTACGACGCCGCAGGTGAAGGTCGACGCGGTGCGCGCGCACGGCGGCCCGACCGTCGAAGTGGTGCAGTTCGGCGAATCGTATAGCGACGCGTATGAGCACGCAGTAAAGCTGCAAAAAGAGCGCGATCTGACCTTCGTGCATCCGTTCGACGATCCGTATGTGATCGCCGGCCAGGGCACCGTGGCGATGGAAATTCTCAGCCAGCATCAGGGGCCGATTCACGCGATCTTCGTGCCGATCGGCGGCGGTGGACTGGCGGCGGGTGTGGCTGCATACGTGAAATCGGTGCGGCCCGAGATCAAGGTGATCGGCGTGCAGACCGATGATTCGTGTGCAATGGCAGCATCGCTGAAAGCCGGTGAGCGGGTCACGCTGAATGAGGTCGGTCTGTTCTCGGACGGCACGGCGGTGAAACTCGTCGGTGAAGAAACCTTCCGCCTGTGCAGCGAATATCTCGACGACGTGCTGCTCGTGAATACCGACGCGCTCTGCGCCGCGATCAAGGACGTCTTCCAGGACACCCGCAGTGTGCTGGAGCCCGCGGGCTCGCTGGCCGTGGCCGGCGCCAAGCAGTATGCGGAGCGCGAAGGCATCGAGAACCAGACGCTGATCGCGATCACGTCGGGCGCGAACATGAATTTCGACCGCATGCGCTTCGTGGCCGAGCGCGCCGAAGTCGGCGAAGCGCGCGAAGCGGTGTTCGCCGTGACGATCCCCGAAGAGCGCGGCAGTTTCCGCCGCTTCTGCGAACTGGTCGGCACACGCAGCGTCACCGAATTCAACTATCGTATTGCGGATGCGAACTCCGCCCATATCTTCGTGGGCGTGCAGATCAGGAATCGCAGCGAGTCGGCGCAGATCGCGGGCGCGTTTGAAGCGCACGGCTTCGCCACCGTCGATCTGACGTTCGACGAACTCTCCAAGCAGCACATCCGCTACATGGTCGGCGGGCGCTCGCCCTTGGCACACGACGAACGTCTGTTCCGCTTCGAGTTTCCCGAACGGCCAGGCGCGCTGATGAAATTCCTTTCGTCGATGGCGCCGAACTGGAACATCAGCCTGTTCCACTATCGCAACCAGGGCGCGGACTATAGCTCGATTCTGGTCGGCATCCAGGTGCCGGATAGCGAGAACGAGGCGTTCAACAAGTTTCTCGCCACGCTCGGCTATCCGAACTGGGAAGAGACGCAGAACCCGGTGTATCGACTGTTCCTCGCTTGATTACTTGGGACCGCAATCCGCAGATGGCTCTTTCGCTTGTCGACAAACTGGTGGTGGCAATCTCGTCGCGCGCGCTGTTCGACTTCGAGGAAGAGAACCGCGTGTACGAGGAAGGCGACCTGCAAGCTTATGAAGCGTTGCAGCGCGACCGCCTGACCGTGCCCGCCAAACCCGGCGTGGCGTTTCCGCTGATCCGCAAGTTGCTGGCTTTGAACACCGGCGGCCATCGCGTCGAAGTGGTGATCCTCTCGCGCAGCGATCCGATCAGCGGACTGCGTGCGTTTCATTCGTGCCGCGAGCATGGACTCGCCATCGAGCGTGGCGTATTCACGCGTGGACGCGCGCCGTTCGGCTATCTGAAGCCGTTGAACGCGTCGCTGTTTCTGTCCGCGAATCAACAGGACGTGCGCGACGCGCTGGCCGCCGGATTTCCCGCCGCGCGCGTCTTGCCCGAATCGGCGAAAATGGCGAGCAAGTATCCGGACGAAATCCGCATCGCCTTCGACGGCGACGCCGTGCTGTTTTCCGACGAAGCCGAGCGCGTGTTCCAGAAAGATGGCCTGCGCGCCTTTGTCGGCCACGAGATTCACAACAAGGATCTGCCGCTCGCGGACGGTCCATTGAAGCCGTTGCTCGAAGCGCTGCACCGGCTGCAAAAACTCGCGGACGAAGCCGCGCCCATGCATATTCGTACGGCATTGGTCACGGCGCGTTCGGCGCCCGCGCACGAACGCGCGATCCGCACCTTGATGGCGTGGAACATCGAAATCGACGAAGCGATGTTCCTCGGCGGCCTCGACAAGAGCGCATTTTTGCGCGAGTTCGAGCCGGACTTTTTCTTCGACGACCAAATTGGCCACTGCGAATCGGCCCGCGTCGTGACGGCGACGGGGCACGTGCTGAGTGGCATTGTGAACGCATCATGACACCCGAACAATCACCGCTGGGCAAACCCTCCGCTTACACCGAACAATACGACGCGTCGCTGCTGTTTCCGATCGCGCGAAAGAATGCGCGCGAGGCGATCGGCATCGGCGCGCAATTGCCGTTCTTCGGCACGGACATCTGGAATGCGTATGAGTTGTCGTGGCTGAATGCGCGCGGCAAGCCGCAGATCGCGGTGGCCACGTTCTTCGTGCCGGCGGACTCGCCGAATATCGTCGAGTCGAAGTCGTTCAAGCTCTACCTCGGCTCGTTCGCGCAGACCGCGTTCGAGTCGATGGAAACAGTGCGCGACACGATCAAGCGTGACGTGTCCGCGTCGTGCGGCGCGACCGTGTCGGTTCATCTGACCGCGCCGTATGAGTTCGGCAAATTGCAGATGGAAGAGTTTGAAGGTTTGTCGCTGGATCGGTTGGACCTCGATACGGATGTTTATCATCCCGATGCCTCATTGCTGACGGCTGCGCTTGATGAAGCGCCCGTCGAGGAAACGTTGGTCTCCAACCTGCTGAAGTCGAATTGCCCGGTGACGGGGCAGCCGGATTGGGGCAGCGTGCAGATTCATTACGTCGGCCCGCAGATCGACCACGCAGGCTTGCTGCGCTACATCATCTCGTACCGGAATCACACCGGATTTCACGAGCAGTGTGTAGAGAAGATTTTTCTCGATGTGCTGAAGGCTTGCAAGCCGGTGAAGCTCGCCGTGTATGCGCGTTATACGCGACGCGGCGGGTTGGACATCAATCCGTTCCGCACGAACTACAACTTGCCGATGCCGGACAACATGCGGCTGGCGCGGCAATAATCTGTGGGTTGTTCGCCGCGGCAATTTGATCGCGAATCCGCGGCGAACGAAACCGGCTAAATCTTCATTCAGGGTTAAGCCGTAGGCTTCTTATAAGCCACGCAATCCACTTCAACCCGGCAATCGATCACCATCGAAGAAACGACACACGCGCGCGCCGGCGGATTTTCGCCGAAGTACTCGCGGAACACCTTGTTGAACGACGCGAAGTCACGCGGGTCATCCAGCCACACGCCGCAGCGGACCACATGTTCCGCGCCGTAGCCGGCTTCCTTCAGGATCGCGAACACGTTCTGAATCGCCTTATGCGATTGTTCGACGATGCCGCCGTTGATCACTTCGCCGTTTTCCATCGGCGTCTGTCCTGATACGAACAGCCAGCCGTCCGCTTCGACCGCACGCGCAAACGGCATATGCTGACCGCCCGTTCCCTTCCCGCCTTCAACACCATATCGCTTCATCATCACACTCCTTAAAAAGTCCGGCACGCGTTCAGCAGAATCGCCGGGCGCGCCGCAATCAATCGATTAAACAATCAGAACGCGCCGTGCGCATCGCCTTTCGACGCCGCGCCGCGCGCCACGAAGTGACCCGCGCGTTCGCCTGTCACTTCACCATCGCGATACGTCAACACGCCGTTCACCCACACCGCGTCGATGCCGTCGGCGGCCTGTTGCGGGTTCTCGAACGTCGCCACGTCGCGCACCTTGGCCGGGTCGAATAAAACCAGATCGGCGTGGTAACCGATATGCACCTCGCCGCGCTGCGTGAGTCCATAGCGACGCGCCGACAAACCGGTCATCTTGCGCACCGCTTCTTCGAGCGGCAGCAAGCCCGCGTCGCGCGCATAGTGGCCAAGCACGCGCGGAAACGCGCCCCACAAGCGCGGATGCGGCAGCGGATCGTTCGGCAAACCATCCGAGCCGACCATGGTCGCGGGATGCGAAAGAATGCGCCGCACGTCGTCTTCGGACATGTTGTGATACACCGCGCCCGCCGGTTGCAGGCGCTTGCCGGCTTCCTGCTGCGAGACGCCCCACTCCGCCGCAATCTGTTTCACGAGCTTGCCCGCCATCTCCGGATGCGGCTCCGACCACGTAATCGTGATGTCGATATCGCCCGTCACCTGTTTCACATCGAGCGTCGACGAACTGCGGTTGTACGGATAGCAATCGCAACCGATCGGCTGCAGGCGGCTCGCGCCTTCGAGCGACTTCAGCACTTCTTCGCTGCGTCCCCAGTTCGACGGACCCGCGCACTTCAGATGCGAAATCACCACCGGCACGTGCGCGTGACGGCCCACGCGATACGCCTCGTCCATCGCGTCGAGAATTGCGTCGAATTCGGTGCGCATGTGCGTGGTGTACAACGCGCCGGCTGCGGCAAGTGGTTCGGCCAACGCCATCACCTCTTCGGTCGGCGCCGAGAAGGCCGAGCCGTATGCGAGACCGGAGCTCAGACCCAACGCGCCGTTGGCCAACGCTTCTTCGAGCTGGGCGCGCATGCCGTCGATTTCCTGCGGGGTCGCCGCGCGGTCGAGCCGGTCCATCTGGTTGCTGCGCAACGCCGTATGGCCGATCAGCGCGCCGACATTCACCGCCGGCCGCGCCGCGTTCACCGCTTTGACATACGCGGCAAAGGTCGGATACTGGAATGCGTCGCGCTCGCCGAGCAGATTCATCGGATCAGGCGGGTCGCCTTTGAGTGCAACCGGCGACGCGCTGATGCCGCAATTGCCTACGATCACCGTCGTCACGCCTTGCGTGATCTTCGGCAACATTTGCGGCGAGCGGATCACGTGCGTGTCGTCGTGCGTGTGAACGTCGATGAAACCCGGCGCCAACGCGCGGCCTTCGGCCTCGATCACTTCTTCGGCGAGCCAGTTCGACAGATTGCCGATCGCGACGATGCGGCCGTCGCGAACCGCGACATCGCGTTCGACAGGCGGCGCGCCCGTGCCGTCATACAGTTGCGCGCCGACGATCAGCGTATCAGCGGCTTCGGGATGCGAGTGCATGGATCAGTCTCCTAACGGTTGTCGATCGCCGCCGCCGCGGTGCGTGTCGAGTACATGCTTCATGCGGCGCAGCAATTCGCGGCTCTCGTCACCCTGACTGACGGCAAGTTCGGTGACGAGCACATCGAGCGCCATCATCATTGCGTAACGCGACGACGACGGCTTGTAAATGAAATCGGTCTCAAACGCGACGATCGGAATCACCCAATCGGCGAGCCGCGCGAGCGGCGAAGCCGGCGCGGTCAGCGCGATCACGGTCGCGCCATAGCTGCGCGCGATCTTGCAGTTCTCGACCATCTCGGGCACGCGCCCGGTAGTAGACAGCGCGATCACCACGCATTCGCGCGACACAGTGCTGGCCACCATCCGTTGCAGCAAGCCGTCCTGATAGGTCGCGACAGGCCGGCCCAGGCGCACGAGCCGGAAGCGCATCTCGTCGGCGAGCGCGGTCGAGCCGCCGCCCATGCCGAACACGTAGATCATGCGCGCGCCGCGCAAAGCCGCAGCCGCATTGCCCAGCGGCGCCTGGCGCAGCAATTGGTGGTTGTGCGCGAGCGCGGTCTGCAATTCATCGAACACGCGAGTCGCGATCGGCTCGGGCGCGTCGTTTGGGCCGCCGGCCTGCAGGAAGCGCTGACCGACGGCGGCCGCCTGCGCGAGCCGCAGTTTCAGCTCACGCACATCGCGGCAGCCTACCGCCTTGGCAAAGCGCGTCACGGTCGCGACGCTCACGCCGGCCTGCTGCGCGAGCGCGCCGATGCTGGCGCGCGAGGCGCCCGTCAGATCGTCGAGAATCAGCGCGGCGACCTTGCGTTCAGCCGAGCGCAGTTCCGGTGCGCATTCGGCAATGCGCGCGACGATATCGAAAGCCAGCGGTTCGGCGGTTAGGTTCATTGCAGACTATGGAAGGCTGCGCAAAGGCTGAGCGGGGCATCAACCTCGCGCCTTGGCGCAAGCCGTGGTACTAAATAACATTTCTCCATGCATCGTACTTTCGGTAACATGGTAAAGTCAACTTCGATTCAATTTAACCGGACGATGGAGCAAGGAGACATGAAAGTTACAAACTATCAGGGCGCAACGATTGATCCTTATAGCAAGGGCTTGGGCATGGTTCCGGGCACCAGCATTCAACTCACGGATGCCAAGCGCCTCGAGTGGAATTTGCTGAACGAAGACGTGAGCCTGCCGGCCGCCGTGCTGTACGCGGACCGCGTGGAGCACAACCTCAAGTGGATGCAGGCATTCGTCGCGCAATACGGCGTCAAACTCGCGCCGCACGGCAAGACGACGATGGCGCCGCAGCTGTTTCGCCGTCAGCTCGAAAATGGCGCGTGGGGCATCACGCTCGCCACCGCGCATCAGGTGCGCGCGGCTTATCACGGCGGCGTCTCGCGTATTCTCATGGCCAACCAGCTGGTCGGCCGTCACAACATGATGATGGTCGCCGAGTTGCTGAGCGATCCGGATTTCGAATTCTTCTGCCTTGTCGATTCAGTCGAAGGCGTCGAGCAGTTGGGCGAGTTTTTCAAGTCGGTGAACAAGCAGTTGCAGGTGCTGCTCGAACTCGGCGTGCCGGGCGGCCGCACGGGCGTGCGCGACGCGGCGCAGCGCAATGCCGTGCTCGATGCCATTGCACGCTATCCGGACACGCTGAAGCTCGCCGGCGTCGAATTGTATGAAGGCGTGCTCAAGGAAGAACACGAAGTACGCGAGTTCCTGCAAAGCGCGGTTGCGGTTACGCGCGAACTCGTCGAGCAAGGCCGTTTTGCGCGTACGCCGGCTGTGTTGTCAGGCGCGGGCTCGGCCTGGTACGACGTGGTCGCGGAAGAATTCGTGAAGGCTTCGGAGACCGGCAAGGTAGAAGTCGTGCTGCGCCCCGGCTGCTATCTGACGCACGACGTCGGCATCTATCGCAAGGCGCAGACGGACATTTTCGCGCGCAATCCGGTCGCCAGGAAAATGGGCGAAGGGCTGCTTCCCGCGCTGCAATTGTGGGCCTATGTGCAGTCGATTCCCGAGCCGGATCGCGCGATCATCGGTCTAGGCAAGCGCGATTCGGCGTTCGACGCCGGCATGCCGGAACCGGCGCGCCACTATCGTCCGGGCAACGAAGCGCCGCGCGATATTGCCGCAGGTGAAGGCTGGGAGATTTTCGGTTTGATGGATCAACACGCGTATCTGCGGATTCCGGCAGGCGCTGACCTGAAAGTGGGCGACATGATCGCGTTCGACATTTCGCATCCGTGTCTGACGTTCGACAAGTGGCGTCAGGTGTTGGTGGTCGATCCGGCGTATCGCGTCACGGAAGTGATCGAAACGTTCTTCTGATGTGGCTGCTCGAAGGGCGCGTTCTCGGGCAACGAGGCGCGCCTTTCGTGGTGTCGCGGAGCGCGTGATCTCTAGCGCCGCTGCGCCGAACTACTATGTTTAATCGCGCCCGTCCTTCTGCTGAATCAAGGCTGACGTGGCGCTTCACTCCCCGCTGTCTCGGGCGTCTGAGCGGCAGCCTCGCCCGCTCCGGCTGCATTCGCCGTCGCCGCGACTTCGCCGATCCTCGCCTCGAGCATCGTCAACGCACCCGACAGCGCATTCAGCGCCTCGTCCGGCAGCACGGCGATCGTGTCGTGCAGAAACGCATTGCGGCGCGGCAAGCTGGCTTTAGTTGCCGACTGCCCCGCTTCCGTCAGGCGCACATTGGTCACGCGGTTGTCGCGCGTATCCATGCTGCGAGCAATCCAGCCCAAACCTTCCAGCGTTTTCAGCTGCCGGGTCAGCGCGCCCGGATCGACGCGCAAGCGCTCCACCAGCCGCTTCTGCGACGACTCGCCGCCCTGGTCGTGCAGCGCGAGCAGAATGCGCCAGCGCGGCAACGGATGGCCGACGTGCGCCTCGAAAGCCGACATGAACGCCCGATATGTGCGGCCGAATTGCTGCATGACGGCGACGCGGTCCTGTTCTTCCATGATCTGTCAGTAAAACGGTAAGTCTAAAAAATCAGTCCGCGTGAATCACGGGCTCGAGCTTGCGTTGGAGCTTGATCGGCGGCACTCTGCGGCTCTGCCACACCGACACCGCGGCGATGATCGCGGCCATGGCGAGCCCCAGATGAATCGCTGACACGAGCGCTTCGCGCGCGGTCTCAAGCAGCATCGCGCCGTTATGACCCGCGTGCGTCAGCTGGCCGAGCAAAGTAGCTTGCGCGTCGCGATTGATGAGGATTTGCGGGTCGCCAAGGTCCGCGAGCCATTGCGACGCGTGATCGTTGTCCAACGCGCTGCGCACGCCGCTCGCGTACATATGGCTGACCAGCGTTCCGGTCAGCGCCGTGCCGATCATGCCGCCGATCATCCGCAGCGACTGCAACAGCGCCGTCGCGATACCGAGGTGTTCGCGGCCGGCGGTTTGCTGCGCGAAGATCGTCAGGTTCGGCATGACGAAACCGAGTCCCAATCCGCCGACGATCATGAACGACATCAGGAGCCACTGCGGCATGGCGCGCGTTGCAACGACCACGCCGAGGCACGCGAGCGCGAGCAGCGTAAAGCCGATATACAGCATCAGATTGGGATTACGCACGCGCGAGACAATGCGCCCATTGGCGATGCTGCCGATTGTGATGAACACGACCAGCGGCGTGATGACGAGACCCGCTTCTTTAGGCGACATGCCGAAGCCGCCCTGGAACAGCAACGGCGCATAGAACAGCAACGAGAACATCGAAAAGCCGCCCAGCACGGCGAGCGTGAAGAGCGCGGCGAGACTGCGGTTGCGGAACATGTCGACCGGCAGGATCGCCGTTGGGCAACGCTTTTCCCACTGCCACAACGCGTAAGCCGACGCGACGCTCAGCACCAGCAACGCGATCGCGCCCAAGGTCACGCCATGCTTCGGCAGCAACTCGACGAACAACTGCAGCGAACCAAGCGCCACGGCGATCAGCACGGCGCCAGGCCAATCGAGGCGCATCTTGCCTTCGTGTTCGACATGACGCAGATGCGGCAGGAAGCGCCAGACAAAAAACAGCGACAGCAGGCCGACCGGCAGATTCACGTAGAAAACCGAGCGCCAGCCGTAATACTGTGTGAGGAACCCGCCGAGCGACGGCCCCACCGCGTTCGCAATGCCGAACGCCGAGCTCATCAGTACTTGCCAGCGCAGACGCACGACGGAGTCGGGAAACAGATCGGGAATGCAGGCGAACGCGGTGCCGACCAGCATGCCGCCGCCGATGCCCTGCAGGCCGCGCGCGAGCACGAGAAACAGCATGTTGTTGGCCATGCCGCACAGCACCGAAGCGGCGGTAAACACGACGATCGACGCAATCACGAACGGCTTGCGCCCGTAATAATCGCCGAGCCTGCCGAAAATCGGCACGGTGATCACCGAGGTCAGCAGATACGACGTGGCGACCCACGCGTACAACTCGAAACCCTTGAGTTCGGCGACGATCGTAGGCAGCGCGGTGCCGACCACCGTCTGGTCGAGCGCGACCAGCATCGTGACGAAGGAGATACCGAGCATCGCCAGCAGCGATTCGCGGAACGGTAGAACTTGCCCACTCGAATGGTGGGCCGCGGTATGGACAGCCATTTTTGATAGCGCAACAGTTGACACGTCAAACGATTGGGAATCATACCACGGTGCGACGCTCTAAGCGGGACAAGCCGCTGCGATTAGCCGCACGGCAACCGACGGAAAAATGAAATCACATGACGCCAGGGAGGCACATGGAGCCGAGTTCGCTCGCAACACAATCGTTATCGGACGACGATCTGAAGGCGCTGCGCCGCGCGAAACACGAACTGGAGAGCCCCGCGCTGGCGATGAAGCTGGCGAGCATCGTCGGCGCGCCGCTGGAGAAATTGCTCTCGCGCATGCCGGCGTTCGCCAACGAAAAAGTCACCGACGCGACGGAGCTGGCGCTACGCAAGTGCCTGACAATCGCGCTGCGCACGCTCGGACGGCAGGACGGCGCGACGCCGCTGGCGGTGCCCGACAAGCCGAGCAACTTGCTGCACAAGTTTGCCGTGGCGACCACCGGCGCGGCCGGCGGCGCATTCGGACTGTTCGCGCTGCCCGTCGAACTGCCCGTCACGACCACGCTGATGTTCCGCTCGATCTGCGATATCGCGCGCAGCGAGGGCGAGGATCTGACGTCGATCGACACGCAGCTGCAATGTCTGACGGTGCTCGGCATGGGCGGCACGTCGAAAGCCGACGATGACGCCGATTTCGGTTACTTCATCATGCGCGGCGCGCTCGCGCAGGCGGTGTCGAAGGCGTCATCCGAAATCGCCACCAAGGGCTTCACCGCGCATGGCTCGGCGGCCTTGCTGCGCCTGCTCAACACGATCGCCGCACGTTTCTCCGTGCAGGTCAGCGAACAGATTGCCGCGAAGTCGATTCCAGCGATCGGCGCGGTGCTCGGCGCGATGGTCAATACGGTGTTCATCGACCACTTCCAGCAGGTCGCGCACGGTCACTTCACCGTGCGTCGGCTGGAACGGCAATACGGCCAGGCGACGATCGAGGCCGCCTATCAGACGATCGACATCGCGCTCGACGGCTGAGCCGCGCGGCTCGTCACGCGCCGCACGAAGGCGCCGGCGTGATCGAGCGCGCGATTTGCCTCGGGGATGAACGGCGTGAAGATCGGCCAGACGTGCGGCATCTTGTTCCACACTTCGAGTTCGCAGTCGACGCCCGCCGCGCGCGCGTTGTCGGCCACGCGCCGCGAGTCGTCGAGCAACACTTCCGTGCTGCCTGCCATGATGAAGAGTGGCGGCAAGCCGTGCAGGTCGGCATAGATCGGCGACGCGTAGGGATGCGTGGCCGGCGTGTCGCCGAGATAGATTTTCCCCGCCCGCTCGATCGCGGAGCCGCTGAACATGGGATCGAGATTGTCGTTGGCGCGGATGCTGGCGCCGGTCGCGGCCAGATCGGTCCACGGCGAGAACAGCAGGCCGCCTGCGGGCATAGGGTCGCCCGCGTCGCGCAGCGCCACCAGCGTGGCAAGCGCAAGACCGCCGCCCGCTGAATCGCCCGCGATGACGATCGACTCCGGCGCAATGCCGTTGGCGATCAACTGACGGTAGGCCGCGGTCGCGTCGTCTAGCGCCGCCGGGAAACGATGCTCGGGCGCGAGACGGTAGTCGAGGGAAAAAACCGGTCCATCGGCGCGCGTCGCCAGACCGAATACGATCGAGCGATGGCTACGCGGTGAACAGAAGTAGTAGCCGCCGCCGTGGCAATACAGCACGGTCGGTCCGGCGTTTGCCGCTGACGCGCGGTCGGCGCGTTCGAGCCACTCGCCGCGCAACGGCGCATCGTTCTGACTGTAAAGCTCACGCAGACGCCAGCCGCCCGGTACTCGCGGCGACCAGGCGCGCCTGGCGGTCAGCGCGCGCGCTCTTTCGACATCGATGCGCGGCTTGAGGGTTTCCGGTCGAAACTGCCGGCGCAGATACCAGCACGCGAGTGCGCTTTGCCAACTCATCGGGACACGCTCCTTCGATTGTGTCCTGTCATGTTACGTGCGTTCGCGGCTGCGCCGGTGGATGGCGGCTTCTAATCTTGAAAACGCCGGCAGCGCCGGGTAAGGCTTTCCGCTCGCCTAGTTCGCCGGCAAAACCTGCCCGCGAATTTCACCCATCGGGTTCTGCGCGGTATGAACGTTGAAGTACCACTGCCCCGCCATCAGATCCGTCACCTGCTGTTCGGTCAGCGCCGCCGAGCCTTTGATGGGGCTCGCGAGCGCGCCCTTGTCGATCGGCACCTGAACCTTGGCGTTTTGGCCCACCGGCGCGGGTCCGTGGAAATGCGCGGCGGTTGCCGGGCCGCTCAAGCCTTCATAGGTGACCGTCCATTGCAGGGATTTCGTCGACGTGTTGAAGGTGGCGTCCAACATGCCGTGCCCGTGGCTCACGCGAGGCGGCACTTCACTGGAAGGCTCGAGATCCGCCTTCAGTGCCACCGTATCCGCGAAGGCGACACCCGACGCCAACGCCCACAACACCACTGCAAGATTCACTTTTCGAAGCGCAATCATGGTCTTCTCCGGACTTGATGCACCGCCGCACCGACACTCGGCCGCGCGCGAAGCCACCACATACTAGTGCAAATCCGTCAAATCTGTTTGTGCTGGAGCGCGCGTGGCATCGCGCGTTTTTTTAGTGAGACTGCGTTTAGTGCGCTTGCTTCAGGCGCGCTGAAAAGCGCGGCTAGTTTGTAGGTGTCCGTAGTGATTAATCGGTCGTTTCAGACACACATACGTGCATGCGATATTGATCCGAACGCGTCCGGGTGACGTTTTAATCGATTTCCTCAAACAGTTAATTGCGGATTTTGTAATGAATGAATCGCAATATCCCGGTTATGCTTCTGCTTGCGAGAAGTGACTCCTTCATCGAGGGAAGTCTCCAAATCTTTAACGCGGCTTCGGCCGCGTTTTTTTTCGTCTGTTTGGCCCGCTTGGCCTCTTTGTCGCGCCCTGAACTACAGAGGCGCTGGCGCTTCGAAGCGATCACATTCGCGGGAACGGTACCTTATACGAGCAAGGCGGCCTGCTGTTCAATTCCGTCGAGCATGGCATTGCACTTGTCGATTAACAGCATCCCGTCATCACGCACACGTTCCGGCGGTTTGATGGTGATTTCACGCCGATAGTCTTCAAGTGCGTCGAGCAGCGGTGGATATTGCAGGACGCTCGCCGCCCCCGCCACGCGATGAAGCCACTCGCGCACACGTTCCACTTCCGTACGTTCGGACTCCACTCGCTCGAGCAACGGCGACAACGACTGCACGTCCTCACGCACGGACGACACGAACGAGTCGAGCAAAGCCTTGACGGTCGATTCGCTGCCCCACAGTTGGGTCATGTGCGCGAGGTCGACCGGCACGAACGGTTGCGCACCGCCACGCACATCAGGCACAGCGACCGCCGGCGTGCTGACTGCTTCCGAAGGCGCGGCTTGCCACGCGCTGTCAGTGCCGAACCAACGGCTCAGATAATCACGCAGCGTGGCGAGCCGGGTCGGCTTCACGAGACTATCGTCCATGCCCGCGTCACGGCACAGATTCAGGTCTTCGGGCGCGGTGTTCGCCGTGATACCCAGAATGGGCAGGCGATAAGCGCCGTCCTGCTCATTTTCACGAATACGGCGCGTGAGCTCGTACCCGGACACGTTCGGCATGTGGCAATCCGTGATCAGACAGCCATAACTCGTATGTTCCAGCGCGGCCAGCGCCTCGGCGCCGTCGTTCGCCACGTCGCAGGCAAAACCGAGCAAGGCGAGCTGATGACGGATCAACTCCTGATTGACCGGATGATCTTCTGCGACGAGGATCAGCCGCCCACTGGCAATGGCCCGCTCCCGATCCGGAGGCGAAGCGCCGAATTCCGGCGTGCGCGACATGGCCGCCGATCGAGGCCCCGCCGACGGCAGCCCCGTCATCGCAGCGGCGCACGCGGCGCCGAGGCCGCGCCACGAAATGGGATTGATGCTGACGCGCACGTTGTCGTCGAGAATGCGGTAACCCGTCGGCTTCGGCTTCTCGGTCAGACAGATGAATCGCGTGCGCGGCCTCATGTCCGCTGGCAAGATCACATCTTCACTCAAGAACAGTAGATCGATTTCGGCGAGTGCAGCGCGATCGTGCAGTTCCGGCGCATCAGGCGAGACGTGGCGCAATTTGAGTCCAAGCGCCTCGCCAAAGTGCATCAGCGCCTGTGCGACGCGCGCGTCGCCGGTTGCCACGATTCCGCGTTTGCCGCGCAAGCCGTTGACCGAATACCGCGGTGTCTCGACAGGCATGGCGAGCCGCACGGTCATGCACGTGCCGCTACCCGGTTCGCTGCGCAAGGTGAGCGAGCCGTTCATCAGATCGATCAGCTTGCGGCAGATCGTCAAACCGAGGCCCGTGCCGCCGAAACGCCGTGTGGTGGACGATTCCGCCTGCACGAACGGCTCGAACAGCTTGGCCTGCACTTCTGGCGCGATGCCGATGCCGGTGTCCTCGACGACCATTTCGAGCGTCTGAATGCCGTCGCCTTCCGCAACGACCGATACGCACACGTCAACCTCGCCCTGCGGCGTAAACTTGATGGCGTTGCCTAGCAGGTTGAAGAGAATCTGCCGGAGTCGGACACTGTCGCCGCGCAGGGTGGCAGCGACGTCGGGCCCGATATCCACGCGCACTTTCAGGCCCTTTTCATGGGCGCGGCCAGCCAGCAGGCCGACAGCGTTGTCCACCAGTTCACGTAAGTCGATGGATTCGGCCTCGATGGTCAACCGCCCCGCTTCGATTTTCGAATAGTCGAGCAGGTCGTCGAGAATCTGCAGCAGCGCACCCGCCGACTCATGGATCATGCCCAGCATTTCGCCCTGGTCCGCGTTGAGCGGCGTGCGCTCGAGCACTTCCACGAGCCCGAGCACGCCGTTCATCGGCGTGCGGATTTCATGGCTCATCATGGCGAAGAAATCGTCCTTGGCACGGGAGGCCGCTTCGGCCAGGTCGCGCGCTCGCGCAAGCTCGTCGGAGCGCGCGTGCTCCAAGCTGGCGTCCACCCAGTAACCGCTCCAGACGACGCTTCCATCTGATTCGCGGCGCGGTACCAGTTCGGCTCGCGCCCATTTAATGTCCTGGTCGCCGGCGAAACGGAACTCCATGTTGACCGGCGTTTCGCTATGCGCCGAGCGCTCGAGTTCAGCCAGCACGAACGCCCGATCCTCCTCGCACACCCGTTGGAAATCGACCTGATCGCTGACGTTCTGCAAACTGCCTCGCCCACCCAGCAGATGACGCGCGTCGCCGCTGATATACGGAAACGTATACGCTCCATCCGCCGTGCGACGCAGTTGAAACACGACGGCCGGCAGCGAGCGCGTCACGTCGAAGAGGCGCCGCTCGGTTTCGCGCGCACGCATTTCAGCGCGCCGGATATCGGTGATATCGACCATCGTGCCGAGCACGCAAGCCGGTTGCCCGTCACTGCCGCGACAGATTCGGGTCCAGAAAAGGCCATGCCGCACGTTGCCCGCGCCGCGCTCGAACTGCAACTCCACCTGCGCAGTCTCGCCGCCGTTCAGCATCTCGCGGGTCATCTCGTCCAGGATGCGGCTATTGGCCTCGCCCCACGTTTGCACCTGCAAGCTGGTTCGTCCGACGACCGCGTCGCGGCTCAATCCGCAGGCTTGCTCATAGGCTTCGTTGACTGCGAGATAACGGCCGTCGAGATCTTTGGCGACGAGCGGATAGGGCACCGTCTTCATCAACGTTTCCTGGAAGTTCAGTTGCAGTTCCAGTTCCCGCTCCGTTTTCTTGCGCAGCCGGACTTCACGCTGCAGCAACAGATAGGCACGCAGGGTGATCAGCAGCACGACGCAGACGCCGATCAGCACCGGCAGCAGACGCACCGCGGTCACGCTCCATGTGCCTGCCGCCGGTGCATTGCCCGTGACCCACTTCTGCCGGATGCGCTGCTTTTCCGCGGGCGGCATAGCCAGCAATGCACGGTCGATCAAGCCAGCGAGTGGGCTCAGGTCCGGGCGTACGGCAAAGTCGAGCGCGTCGGAGTCGCCAACCGTGCCAAGGATCTTGAGGACGCCGCCGTACTGTTGCTTGAGCAGGATATCGGTGGCGGCCACGTTGCCCACCAGAACGTCCGCCTCGCCGGACTCAACCATCTTGAGCGCCTCGTCGAGACTGGGCGCGACCACGACGTGGTCCGCCGGAATTCGCTGGAACGCCAGTGCAAGCGCCCCGGCGACATGCGACGAAACGACAATGCGGCGTGACGAAAAATCGTTCAACGAGCGAGCCGCCGGTTCGTCCTCGCGCCCGACGAGCACAAGCGGGTAGCTCTCGTAGGCGCTAGTGTGCCGCGCCTTCGTAAGGCGTGGATCGTGACTCGAAGCGGTGGCGAGGATCGCGAGTTCACCGCGCTGAAATGAATTGATCGCGGCGGGCCAGTCAGCCGTACTTGCGCGATTGAACACGACGCCGAGCGTGCGACTCAAATACGTCAGATAGTCGGCGGCAATGCCCGCGGGCCGGCCGGAACCGTCGACGTAACTGAAGGGCGCCCAACTGTTATCGAACCCAACTTGCAACGGCGGCAGCGAATGAAGCCAGGCCTGCTCCTGCGGCGTCAGCGCGAGACGCGGCGTGGCGGGCACAGGCTTCGCGTCGAAGTTGCCGGATAGCCAGCGCATGCGGATCGCCGCCTCGTCGGCCGGGTTCATCGACGCGAGCGCCCGATCGAGTTGGTCCCGCAACGCAGTCTGAATCCGAGGCACTGCGAAGCGCAAATTGGAAGTTTTGGTGTTCTCCTCGAAGGCCACTCGCAAGCCACGAAACTCGTCGGTGGACAAGGCATATTGCACGGCCGCAGTGAAGCCGAGATAAACATCGGCGTCGCCCTGGATCACGGCGGCGAGTGCGTCGCGCGTCGCGGCAAACGTGGTGATCTGGGCGTGCGGGAAGCGCTCCCGTGTCACACGCTCGATCGCAAAACCTTTTTCTAGCGCGATGCGCGCTCCCGCCAACTGGGCGGGATTGCCATAACTGTTACTGTCCCGGCGCACCACGACCGACGAGGAAGAGCGGAAATAAGGCGCGGTAAAACTCAGGCACCGCTCGCGCTCGGGGGTGCGGGCAAGGCTCGTCAGCAGATCGACCTGTCCGGCGCAAGCGGCGGCAAGCAATTGCGGCAGGTCCGGAAACGCCTTGGCTTCGATCACCACGTTCGGCCCGACAAGGGCGCGCAGATAGTCGACGCTCATACCGGTGAGTTGGCCGTCTTGCAGGGCGTCGAACGGCAGCCAGCTGTTAGCGAGAACGCCGACGGTCAGTTTCGCGGGAAAATTGGCGACAACCTGAGTGTTCGAGCGATTGTCGAACGATTGGGCAACGGCTGTTGTTTGCGCGGCGACCAATGAGAGCCATGCGAACAGACACAGCGAGATGCGTGCAAGCACACGCCTCATTGCAGCGCCCGGCACGAAATTGACGGCAGACACGATGATGGTACTTGGCAACACTCAGGCAACTTCGCCGCGCCCGTCGGCGAGCGTGGCGGCGGCGAGGTCTGCCTTGCCGTGCACAAACGAGAAGAGCGCCCCAGCCATGACACCGCCCGACAGCGGCGCGGCCCAGAACAGCCAAAGCTGATCCAGCGCCCAGTCGCCGACGAACAGCGCCTGGGCCGTGGAGCGGGCGGGATTGACCGAGCCGTTGGTCACCGGAATCGACACCAGATAGACCAGGACCAGGCAAGCGCCGATGACCAGCGGCGCGATCGGCGCCATGTCTCGCCTGTGGGCGATCAACAGGCTTGCCATGACGAAACCGAAGGCCAGCACGAACTCGACGGCCACCGCAGAATGCAGTTGATAGTCGGCAGGAGAATGGTCGCCGAAGCCGTTTGCCGCGAACTCGCTCGCGGCCAGATCAAACCCTGGACGCCCGCCCGCCACGTAAAGCAGTAGCGCGGCGGCAACGATCGCACCGAGAATCTGCGACGCAATATAGGGGAGCAGATCCCTGACCGGAAAACGTTGCGCGACCGTGAAACCTACGGTGACAGCGGGATTGAAATGACCGCCGGACACGCCGCCGAAGCAATAGATGGCCGTAGCGAGGGCGAGGCCAAATGCCAGCGCGACTTCCAGCACACCGCCCGCCTGCTGGATCGCACCGACGTTCAACACGATGCTGCCGCAGCCGACGAACACCAGCCACGCCGTTCCGACACCCTCGAATAACAACCGCTTACCTAACGCATCCATGCCGCCTCCTGGTTCTGTCCGCCAGGCAGACGGTGTCGCACGATTACCGTCACCAATCTGCCTGTATTCTCACGGCCCGGGCATCGGTCAGCTTGACGAAACGACTGCTTCATCAGGTGAGCACGGAATAAAGCCGCAGTGAATTGAGAACTATGAGACGGCAGCGTCCTGCAACCAATCAGAAGACTCCTAAATTCCTGGTTCTCCAAAATTATTTGCTGACGGCGCAATGCAATATGGCCGCCGGATATCAGATCAAATCAGGCCAATCCAATCTGCCGCGCATAATCGATCAGGTCGGCTTCCGTTTCCAGCCCAAGCTTGCGCATCGCGCTACGTTTTTGCGTACTGATGGTCTTGCCGCTGCGCTGCAGTCGCACCGCGATCTCATGGACGGCAAGACCTTGCACATAAAGCTGGAATACTTCCCACTCGCGTGCGCTCAGCATGCCGGCGCGCAGTTGCGGCGGCGCGTCGGCCGCATCGATCGCGACCCGCGCGTGTTCCGACAGATAGATGTGCCCGGCAAAAGCGGCCTCAATCGCATCGATCAATGCGGTGACAGTCTCGCGTTTATCGACGATTCCGCCCACGCCGATATGCAAAAGTCCGGACAGCATGTGTGCATGACAGATCATGGTGAGGACCACGACGCAAGGATGCGACTGGCCCCGCAGCAGGCGGCGCAAAAACGACACCGCGTTGCTGCCGCCATCGATGCCTGGCATGCTGACATCGGAAACGACGACGTCGCACGCGCGGTCGTCGAGCAACTCCGCCAGCCCCTGCGTGTCGGCCGCTTCGCCGACACATTCGATGTGCGGCGCGGCTTGCAGCACGCGCTTGACGCCGACGCGAACGCAGTCGTGATCGTCTGCGATGATGACGCGGATCTTCTGTCTCATTTTCTGTTGTCTTATCGTTTGGCACGCCCTGCACGCGGTGTGCTTCCCCGGGCGGTGCCAACACATCTTCTATTCGTCGCGCGGCAACGCGACACGTCACTGATTTACTGCCCGGCGCATCGCCGCTTCGGGATGCGCTCCTCGGGAATCACGCCGTACTCGACCGCGAACCGGAACAGTTCCGCGTCGCTGCGCAGGGCCAGCTTGCGCATGGCAGTGCACTTCTGCGCGCTGATCGTTTTGACGCTGCGCTCCAAACGCGCGGCGATCTCAGTCACGCCGTACCCCGACGCATACTGGGTGAACACTTCGAGTTCGCGGCGCGAGAGAACCTTCCGGACATAGTCGAGCCGCTGGATCGCCGTTGCGTCCGCGATCAACGCCCGCACCGCGGGCCCGACATAGCACTCGCGCGCCAACGCCGTGATGACGGCCACGTGGATCAGGTCGATCCGGTCGCGTTTGCTCACCAGTCCTTCGACGCCGAGCGAAATCACCTTTTGAAGTTCGGCCGCCTCGGTTTCCATGGTGAGCACGACGAGCGCGATGTCCGGGTACCGCGTCTTGAATTGCCTGACGGCTTCCAGTCCGCTGCCATCCGAACCGCCCGGCATGTAGAGGTCCATGAGCACAAGGTCGCATGAACTGCGATCGATTTCCGCGAAGAGTTCGGTGGCGTCGGCTGCACGACCGACAATTTCCATATTCGGATAGCCGCTCATCAGGTTTTCAATCGCCAACAGCACCAATGGGTGATCGTCCGCGATGATCGCGCGAACGGGGGTGCTTACCTCGGCGGTGTCGCGCATCTTTTATTTCTCCTCCGTCCCAAATTAACTGCTGCCTCTTTACGAACAAAACGGCTCTTCTCGCGATCATTAAATACTTCTCCGAGAATAACCATAAGATCGCTCCGAAACAACCTCACTTAATTCACAAAATAAAATGCTTAGATATACAATTAAAAATTAAGAATTCCATAAGCACGCACGTAAGAGAAAAGACCGGGATCATTGGTGACGCCTAATTTTGCCATTGCCTCGCGTTTTTGCCGCGTGACCGTGCGGCGATCGCAACCGAGCGCAGCCGCGATGTCGGAGATCGATTGGCCACTGACCAGCAGCCTGACAACTTCGGCCTGCTTGCCCGTCAAACGCGGCGCCGGCGGTCGTTCGCACTCGCAATCCTGCGGATGCGCCAGTGCTTCGATGATGGAACGTCCGAGGTACGCGTGACCATCTCGAGCCGCCAAGACCGCTTGTCGAAGTTCGTCCATCGACTCAGCTTTACCGACCATGCTCACGGCGCCGTCCGACACAATGGCGCGAAGAATCGCGGGGTTTGTCAGAGTTGTCATTACCACGATGCGCAATTGCGGCCAGCAACTGCGGATGCGTCGCACGAGATTGAGACCGTCGTCGACGGCGAATGAATGATCCGGCATCGAGAGATCGGTAACGAGAACATCGCAGGGCGTGCTCCGCAAGCATTCGATCAGCGAAACGGGATCCGTCGCCTGATCGACGACGGTGATGCCGGCCTGCATTTCCAGCGCGGCGCGGACGCCAAGGATTACGAATGGATGATCGTCCGCTAGGATAATTCGAATACTCACCAGGATTTTCTCTCGTTTGTTGTAGGAGTGACTGCGCATACGCAGAAAAATCTTAATGACTCTGCGCCTGCTTTAACGGCCCCTCGGAACGCATAGCGCGCCAAGGCGGCCATAAAATCACCGCTATAACCCTAAGAAAATCGGAGCGCTCTGAATCCTGCGGAGAAACTAATAGTCCATTGCGGATCTATCCGAAAAAAGCGAAACCTAAATATCCACAATGAATATTTCTATTTTTTAACTGGCAAGATTTCCGTGAAAACCTGGCGACTCGATCATTCGCCGCGGAAATCCGCCGCGCCGTCTCGCCCAACGACTTGAGAGACTGCCGCGCCCGCCCTCGGTATTGCCGACGACAGGCGCTGCGGTTCATCGAGTTGCGTCGCAAGCGCGCGCCGTACTCACTTTGGCTTCGCGCGCCGCGCGCGGGAACACCGGCAACGCCACCAATGCGCAGACGCTGGTCACAGCCCATACCATCGGCCACGAACCGATCGACAACAGCGGCGGAATCGCCAGCGGCGTCAGGAACAGCGTGAGAAACACACAGGTGTTGCCGATCGCGAGCGCGGTGCCCGCACGGCTTGTCCCTGCCAGCGTGGCGAGTTCCGTGAAGGCCACGCCGTGCCATGCCGACGCGCTCACACCGCCCAGCACGACCATCGCCGCGAATACCGCCGTCATCGCCATGTGATGCATGCCGGCTACGCCCGTCAGCAGCGCGAGCGAGGCGAACAGCACGGCGGTCAGCAGACTACAGGCGCGCATATAGGCGCGCCGGTTGCCGCGCCGGTCGGTCCAACCGCCGCTCCAGACCCGCGCGATCGCAGCGCCCGTTTGCACCGCGGCCATCGTTACGCTGATCGCCAGCACGCCGGCGCGGCTGAAATCGTGGAGAAACACCGTGCCGAACGTCACCACAGCGAGTTGCGGCACGCACAGCGCGCCGGCGCCGAGCGCCACGCGCCAGATGCCGATGTCGCGCAACGGCGAGACCCTGGCCGGCATGCCGCTCGCCGCTGCCGTGTCGCGAACTTCCCGCGCGCCGTCCGCATCGGCATGAGAAGGTTCGTGCAACCAGCGCCACGCGAACGCCGCCGTGATCGCACAGGCAAGCGCCAGCACGCTATAGGCGCTCGCGAACCCGAAGCGCGACGCGAGCACCGGCAGCAGCAATGCGCCCAAGCCGCCGCCCGCGGGCACCGCCGTCTGGCGGATACTCATAGCGAGGCCGCGCTCACCCTCGCGAAACCATGCCATCACCGCGCGGCCGCTCGAACCGTTGACGCTGCCGCCGAGCAGTCCGACCAGCAACAGGCCGAGCGCGAGCATCGTCACGCTCGGCACATGCGCAGCGGACGGCACGACGAACAGCGCCAGGCCGGCTAGCGCGGCCGCGGTCGAAAGCAGTCCGAGCAGCAGAACGCGCCGGTCGCCCCACCGGTCGGTCAGCAAGCCCCACGGCAATTCGCTGACCGCGATGCCGAGGCCGAGCATGCCGAGCACGAGGCCCAGCCCGTCATTGCCCAGGTGATATCCCGAGCGCAAGAAAACCGCCGTCGTCGGAATTCCCGAGAACGCGGCCGAAAAACTCGCGTTTGCGGCGAATCCGACGCCCAGCACTTTCCATCGATGACTCGCCGTTCGCCCGCCGGACGAACCCAGGCCCACAATTGTTTCGCTTCCCATGACACCCTCCGCAAAGAATCTGGGGGTATCCTACGGCTGAGGCTTCCATCGGAAAAGCCGGAATTTCAGATGACTTCCATCGGATATGCCGAATCATGACCCAGCGTGGATTTGACCTGACGCAGTTGCGGACCTTTGTCGCCGTCGCCGAATCGGGCAGCGTTTCGGCGGGCGCGGAGCGGGTGTTCCTGTCGCAGTCCTCGGTCAGCGAACAGTTGAAAAAACTCGAGGAGCGTGCCGGCCAGCCGCTGTTCGTGCGCAGCAAGCAGGGCGTGAGCGCCACGCCGGCCGGCAGCCGGCTGCTCGACCACGCGCGGCGCATCATCGCAATGAGCGAGGCCGCGTTCGAAGACCTGCAAGGCCGTTCGCTCGACGGCGAATTGCGCATCGCCATCACGGACTACTACCGTCCGCACGACATCGCGCGCATTCTCAAAACGTTCGCGGAGCAGCACCCGCGCCTGAAGCTGCACGTCACGGTGCTGCCGAGCGCGGTAATCGACAGCAACGCGGGCGACGATGCGTCGTTCGACATCGGGCTCTCGCTGCGGCTCGTCACCGACAACGCGCGCGCCGCGAGCCGCCGCACCGGCGCGCAAAGCACGGTTGTGCGGCGCGAGAAACTGTTGTGGGTCAGCGCGGCCGATTCGGGCCCGCGACCGGCCACGCCCTATTCGCTCGTGTTGCTGCCGTCGAGCTGCCAGTTGCAGCGCTTTGTCGTGAAGCTGCTGGACGAGCACAAGGTGCCGTACGTGGTGTCGCACTCCGCATCAGGCGTGGCCGGTTTGCAACTCGCGCTGAAGGCCGGGCTCGGCATATCCTGTCTGAACGAATCGTCGATTGGCGGCGGCGTCGTGGCCTGTCCGGCGAGCGTGGGCTTGCCCGCTTTGCCCGCCGTCGAGTTTCATCTGCTGCCTGGGCGAATCGGCGAAACCGAACTCGTCAGCAATGCTCGCACCGCCTTGATGGCACTTTTCAGTTGACGCCTCGATGACGGGCTCACGCCGTTTCGCCGAAGCCCGCGGCTCATCATCAAACAATCACATTCGCGCGATGACGTCTGGCGGCGACGATTCACATTGCAAATGTTGAAAGCCCCTCGAGCGACGCCTATGATGATCAGGTGTCCCGTCGAATGAGCTTTGGATTGCTATTGACGCGTCGACTGAATTCCTGCAACCTCATACACGCTGCTGAACGTTTCAGGCGTTAATTTCCGCAGCCCGAAAGCCGCCACCCACCGGCGCATTCAGGCAGATCGTTGTTTATATAAAGCAATCGCATCGCCGTAGCGAATCACCACTCGCCGTCCACAACAAGTCCGTTTCGATTTGCTGTTCTTGCAGTCGCTATACAAGAAAAATATCGACAAAAGTTGACATACGTCATCCGTCGGTTTCACAAGCGAATCCACACGCGAATGCGTGAAAGATAATCGAGAACATAGAACGTTCCCCAATCGAGGCCTGGCGTGCATCGTCGAACTATCGGATCGTCGGTTCTGTTTGCGCTCTATCTGATATGGAGCGGCGTGGCGCTCGCCGCCGACGCGTCCGGCGCCATGCCCTCGGCTATGGACGAACGCGTGCGCGCCTGCACCTCGTGTCATGGCGTGCAGGGCCAAGGCCTGAACAATGATTACTTTCCGCGCATTGCCGGCAAACCGGCCGACTATCTGTTCAATCAGTTGACCGCGTTCCGTGACGGCGGCCGCACCTATCCGCCCATGGGCTATCTGCTCGCCTTCCTGCCCGACGACTATCTGCGCAAGATCAGCCAGTATTTCGCCGATCTGCAGCCGCCCTACCCCAACGCCGATCAAAGCAACGTCGCGCCTGCCGTGCTCGCCGCCGGACAGCGCCTCGTCACGCAGGGCGATCCGGCTCGCAAGATACCCGCATGCATTGCGTGCCATGGCGCGCGCATGACCGGCACGCAACCCGGCATACCCGGCCTGCTCGGTCTGCACGCGAGTTATATCGCCGGACAGATGGGCACCTGGCGCTCGGGCACGCGGCACGCGCTCGCGCCGGACTGCATGCATTCGATCGCCGTCAAGCTGACCGACAAAGACATCACCGCGGTATCGAGCTGGCTTGCGCGCCAGCCGCGTCCTGCCGATCCGCGGCCCGCGCCGCCATCCGCGGAACGGCTGCCTCTCGCCTGCGGGAGCCAACCGCAATGAAGCCGATCTTTCGCTCTCCGGGCGCTCGTCGCACGTTGCGTGCCGCTTTGGTCACCTTGATGAAGCGCCGTTGCGGACCGGCGTCGCTCGTATCGGGTCTGCTGGTTGGCGGCCTGCTCGTGGCCGGCAGCGCCGCGCTTCTGCGTGCATGGCCGATGCCTGTGCTGATCGCCGAAGCACGCGCCGCCGAGACCAATACAGCATCCACGCCGGGCGCCGACACGCGGCCCGATATCGTCAAACGCGGCGAGTATCTGGCGCGCGCCGGCGACTGCGTCGCCTGCCACACGGCGCCGCGCGGCAAACTGTTCGCCGGCGGCCTCGCAATGGAAACGCCGTTCGGCACGCTGTACTCGCCGAACATCACGCCGGACGCGCAGTACGGCATCGGCACCTGGAGTCAGGACGCCTTCTTCAAAATGATGCGCACCGGCCGCACGCCGGAGGGCACGTTGATCTACCCGGCCATGCCGATCGCGCAATACACCAAGGTCACGCGCGAAGACTCGGACGCGATCTTCGCGTATCTGAAGACGGTCGCGCCGGTCCGCGAGCCGAATCGCAAGCACACGCTGCGCTTCCCGTTCAACCAGCGCAAGCTGCTGTACGGCTGGCGCACGCTGTATTTCCGCGAGGGCGAGTTCCAGCCCGACCCGACGAAATCGGTCGAATGGAACCGCGGCGCGTATCTGGTCGAAGGACTCGGGCACTGCACCATGTGCCACACCAAGATCAATATGCTCGGCGGATCGTCGCAAAGCGAGCAGTTCGCGGGCGGTCTGATTCCGGTGCAGAACTGGTACGCGCCGTCGCTGACCTCGGACAAGGACGGCGGCCTCGGCGACTGGAGCATCAAGGACATCGTCGATCTGCTGCAAGCGGGCATTTCCGATCGCGGCGCCGTGTACGGCCCAATGGCCGAAGTCACGTACCACAGCCTTCAGTACATGACAGAAGAAGACGTCAAGGCGATGGCCGTTTATCTGAAGACCTTGCCGGACAAGAGCGGCCGCAAGTCCGGGCCGTCGGCGCCCACTAATACCAACGTGTTCGCGCTCGGCGAAAAAATCTACGCCGACAAATGCGCGCTCTGCCACGGCGCGAAGGGCGAAGGCAAGTTGCAGCATTACCCGCCGCTCGCGGGCAACCAGTCGATCGAAATGGACTCCGCGGTCAATCCGATCCGCATTGTGCTGAACGGCGGATTCCCGCCGGGCACGCGGCGTAATCCGGAACCGTACGGCATGCCGCCGTTCGGTCAGGAACTGAACGACACCGACGCCGCCGCCGTGGTCACCTATATCCGCACTGCGTGGGGCAATCACGGCCAGCCCGTGACGTCGCGCGAGGTCAACGAGTTGCGCAACGCGCCGCTGCATTGAAGCGTTGCACTGGAGAAACTTTAGATGGAAGCGAACGATACCCACAGCGCGCCGCCGACCGATGACGAAGTGGAACGCGTCGTCGCGGCCGGCCCGCATGGCGCGATCGCCATGGCCGGTGTCGCCACGCTGATCGTGATGGCGATCTGGTTCGGCTTCTACTTCGTCGTGTTTCTGCCGCGCGGGGTCGTTCACTGATCATGTCGACCGATTCCAATCATCAACCGGGCGGCGGCCACGCGGTCGCCCTGCGCGCCGAACGGCGCTGGGCCATCTTCGCCGTCGCATTGATCGTGCTGATGCTGGCCGTCATCGTGTTCTCCGGGCTGCATTGGGCAATGATGCCGCCTTCGCGCGTCGAAACGATCGATCCGTCGCGCCTGCAACTGTCCGGCGAATTCGTCGAAGACAATCTCGGCAGCGCGGTCGAGCCGGACGGCTCGGTGGTCGTGCGCTTCATCGCGCAGCAGTATTCGTTCACGCCGCAATGCCTGCTGGTGCCCGCCGACACGCCGATCACGATCCGCACCACCAGCGCCGACGTCGTGCACGGCCTGCTCGTCACCGACACGAACATCAACACGATGGTCGTGCCCGGCTATGTCGCCACGCTCAACACGCGTTTCGACGTGCCCGCCGATCACACCATGCCGTGCCACGAGTTCTGCGGGTTCGGCCACCAAACCATGTGGGCACACGTGAAAGTCATCGACAAAGCCGCCTTCTTCGAGCAGGCCCGACAATCCCGGAGGCTGAGCTGTGTTTCACGCTAAGCGACTCGTTCTCGCGCATTTCTGGCTCGCCTTCATTGCGTTTCTGATCGCGCTGCTGCTCGGCGCCTGGCAAATGCTGGTGCGCAGCCCGTTCCTGCCGTGGGTCGGCGACCCCGAGCTTTACTATCGCTCGGTGACCGCGCACGGTTCGGTGATGGCCTACGTGATGCCGACACTGGTGTCGATGGGCTTCGGCTACGCGATCGTCGAGCTGGCTCTCGCGCAACGCCTCGTCGGTCTCAAATGGGCGTGGGCCGCGTTCATCATGCTGGCCGTCGGCGCGGTGATGGCGATGGTGCCGGTGGCGCTTGGCCAGGCCTCGGTGCTCTACACCTTCTATCCGCCGATGATCGGCAGCCCGTTCTATTACCTCGGCGTGGTACTGGTGGTGGTCGGTTCGTGGATCTGGGTCGCGCTGATGCATGTGAACCTGCGCGTCTGGAAGCGCGCCAACCCCGGCAAACCCGTGCCGCTCGCGATGTTCGCCAACGTGGCCGGCGCGTATCTGTGGGCGTGGACCGCCGTGGGCGCGGCGCTGGAGATCCTGTTCCAGATCCTGCCGGTCGCATTCGGCCTCACGAACACGATCGACGCCGGCCTCTCACGCATCCTGTTCTCGTGGACGCTGCACGCGATCGTCTACTTCTGGCTGATTCCCGCTTATATCGCCTACTACACGCTGGTGCCGCGCGCGATCGGCGGACGGCTGTACAGCGATTCGATGGCGCGTGTGTCGTTCATCCTGTTCCTCGTCTTCGCGATGCCGATCGGCATCCACCATCTGTTCGCCGATCCGCAGGTGGGCTCCGGCTTCAAGTTCCTGCACGCCGTGTTCACCGGCATGGTGTCGGTGCCGACGCTGCTGACGGTGTTCACGATCTGCGCGTCGGTCGAAATCGCCGGCAGACTGCGCGGCGGCAAGGGCGCGTTCGGCTGGCTGACCGCCCTGCCCTGGCAAAACCCGATGATGCTCGTGATCGCGTTTTCGTTCGTGATGCTGGGTCTCGGCGGCGCGGGCGGGCTGATCAACATGAGCTACCAGTTGAACTCGACCGTGCACAACACGCAGTGGGTGACCGGACACTTCCATCTGATCTTCGGCGGTGCGATCGTCATCATGTACTTCGCGATTGCCTATGAACTGTGGCCGCAACTGACCGGCCGCGCGATCGCGTCGGTGAAACTGGTGCGCACGCAACTGTGGCTGTGGTTCATCGGCATGATGGTGGTGACGCTGCCGTGGCACTACGTCGGCCTGCTCGGTGCGCCGCGCCGCATGGCCTATTACGATTACAACGCGCTCGGCTTGCAGTCTCAGGCGCTCTGGGTCGGCATGTCGGCGGTGGGCGGATTGATCCTCGTGGCGTCCGGCGTGCTGTTTATCTACATTCTCGTGAAGTCGCAGTTCGGGCCGCTCGTTCAGCAGCAAAGCTTCCGCTTTGCGAGCGCGGCGCAACCGGTGGACCGTGTGCCGGCGGCGCTCAATAGCTTCGGCTTGTGGGTGGCGCTCATGATCGGACTCACGGTCGTCAACTACAGTGTGCCGATCGTGCAGTTGCTCAGATTGCCGCAGACCTCCGTGCCGGCAGTCGTCGTCGGAGCGCAGCGATGAATCAGGAACGCGTCTTCAGCTTGCGCAACCCATGGTTCACAGTGAGCGTGGGCGGCACGATTGCGATTGCCGTCGTCGGGATACTAATCGGCTTTATCTGGCTGCCTTCGGCGAGTAACGCGTTCGGCGACCGCAGCCTCTGGGCGACCATCTGCAGCGCGGCGGGGGCGCCGTCGAGCTGGTATGGCGGCGCCAATCTCGCCGGCCCGGCGCCGAGCGACGTCGTGGTCTTGCCACCGTTGCGGCGCGCGCGGGCTGACGCGAATTCGATCGGTCGCGGCGCGACGATCGCGACACAAAATTGCTCGATGTGCCATGGTGTACTCGGCACATCGCAGGTGACCGCGCCGGCATTGGCCGGTCAATATGCCGACGTGGTCTACAAAGAGTTGCGCGACTACCAGAACGGCGTGCGCCAGAACGCGATCATGCAGCCGATCATCGCCGCACGCAGCGATCAGGATCTGCACGATCTGGCGGCTTACTACGCGTCGCTGCCGAGAGCGCCTGCGGCGCAAACGCTGCCGACTGGCGTCGAACCGGATGCGAACGCGGTGAAGCTTGCCATGCAGGGCGATCCGCAGCGCAATATCGCGCCTTGCGCCGCATGTCACGGACAGCTCGACCGCAAGGGCGCGGCGCCGTGGCTGGGCGGACAATCGTCGATCTATCTCGCCGCGCAGATGCGCGCGTTTGCTTCCGGCGCGCGGCATAACGACATCAATGAGCAGATGCGCAATGTGGCACGGCAAATGACGCCTGCCGAAATTGATAGCGTCGCGAAATACTATGCGGCTATGCAGTAGCAGCCGCTTGTCTGTGCGACATGGTTTCTCGCGACGGCTCAGCACGCCGTCGCGCAAAACAACCGCTGATACTAAACCGTCGCGAACTCGCCTGCAGCGGCCGTCTTCGGCGTAGCAGCCGAACCGTCGCGCCGCCCGGCAAACGAAGCCCCAGACGCCGCACCGCCCCCGGTCCGAAACACCGATACAGCCGACGTCAATCGCCGCGCCTGCTCTTCCAGCGAACTCGCGGCAGCCGCAGCCTGTTCCACCAGCGCGGCATTCTGCTGCGTCACCTCGTCCATCTGCGCGACCGCGAGATTGACCTGATCGATGCCGGTACTCTGCTCGAGCGCGGCCGCGGCGATCTCGCCCATAATCGAACTCACGCGCGCAATCGCGTTGACGATCTCGGTCATCGTCGAGCCGGAGCGCTGAACGAGTTGCGAGCCGGCCTGCACGCGAGCCGTCGATTCGTCGATCAAGCCTTTGATTTCCTTCGCTGCCGCCGCGCTACGCTGCGCGAGCGAGCGCACCTCGCTCGCCACCACCGCGAAGCCGCGTCCCTGCTCGCCGGCGCGCGCAGCCTCAACGGCCGCGTTCAGCGCCAGAATATTGGTCTGAAACGCGATCCCTTCGATCACACCGACAATGTCGGCAATCCGCCGCGAATCGTCGACGATGCCATGCATCGTGCCCACCACCTGCTCCGTCAGATCACCGCCTTGCGCGGCCAGCGTGGATGCGCCCTGCGCAAGCGAACTCGCCTGCTTCGCGTTGTCCGCCGTCTGCTTGACCGTCGAGGTGAGCTGTTCGATGCTCGCCGCCGTTTCTTCGAGCGACGCGGCCTGTTCCTCGGTACGTTGCGACAGATCGGTGTTGCCCGCGGCAATCTCGCTCACTCCGGTGTCGATAGATTCCGTGCCTTGACGCACCGAGTTCACCGTCGCGATCAGCGATTCCTGCATCTTGCGCAGCGCGGCCGCGAGACGGCCCATTTCGTTGTTACTGGACACGACGATCTGGCCGGTCAGGTCGCCGTTGGCGATGCGCTGAAACTGCGCGATGGTGGCATCGACCGGGCGGACAATGGCACGCACCAGCACCGCGCGGCCGATCCACGAACCCAGCAGCGACGCGACCATGCCGATCGCCACCGCGATACAGATCGCATAGAACAGATCCTGCGCGTCCTGGTAGCGCTGCGCGCCGTGATCGAGTTGCAACTGTTCGAGCGTGAGCATCGCCTTTTCGTACGCGCTGTAGAGCGACGGCAGCTTGTGTGCCTGCACTTGCTGGAACGCCGTCTTGTCGCCCGCCTTGAGCGCGGCGAGAGCCGGCTCGACGCCTTCGCGCAGGAAGGTGTCACGCTTGTCCTGCATATCCTTGATCAGGCGCTGTTCATCGGCGTCCGTGCTCGCACGGCTCACATAGTGGGCAAGACGGTCGTTGGAAGCTTTCTGGTACTGATCAAAACGCTTGAGCACGGCATTCGCGCCGTCCTGATCGTTCAGGTCGACGAGCGATGCGTACGTCGCCAGTGCGAGACGCAGGCGCAGCAACTGCCCGGCGCTGCCTTCCAGGTCGGCGACGGCCGGCGTATCGACGGTGTACATCTGCCGCAGCGAGGCATTGCTCGAGCGCAGCGACAGCAAGCCGGCGGCGGCGCCGAACAGCAGCACGACGCCGAAGAACACGATCATCAGGGTGAGGCAGGTGCGAATCGACAGATTTTTCAACATCGGGCTTGTCTCCGTTGGGCTGCCTGACCGAATGTTCAGTAGATGCCTCGGCCACGCGTGCTGCGCCCAAGCCGAGTAGGCCAGGTCCGCAACTCTTGTCTAAATTTAAGCGAACGCCACATATAAGGACTACGGCTCAATCACAAAAAACTTTATGGTGGATGGCGTATGGGCTTGCGATACATCAACATACAGGCGCATATGAAGGACGATTCGCGCTGGACGTTGCGGGACTACCCGGGTTCTCGGCGAGCGGCGCTTGATGGAAAGTGGCGGGAATGTGTCTACGGAGCATGGCGATGTCGGAAATAGACTCGGCGCTGGTGGTTTTCGTTCTGCTGCTCGCCGTGACCGGAATCGGTGTGTGGGTGCGCCCCCTTCTGCCCGAGGAGCACAAGGCGCACGAGACAGTGCAGCTGATCCAGCTGGTGATCGGCATGCTGGTGACGTTCGCCGCGCTGGTGCTGGGCTTGATGACCGCGTCCGCGAAATCCAGCTTCGACACCTCGTCGAATGATTTGCGCACCTACGCCGCCGATCTGATCGAGTTCGACACCACCCTGCGCGAATACGGCACGGATACCGGGCCGGCCCGGCAGTTGTTGCGCCAGTACACCGCGGCGGCGATCGCATCGACGTGGCCTGCCGAAACACCGCCTACTGGCGACTATCCGAAAGACATAGGATCGCCGGACAACTCGCAGAAACTGGAGAGCGTGCGGCTCGGCGACACGCTGACTGCCGTGGGCCAGGAGTTGCGAACGTTGCGGACGCGCGACGCGCTACAACAGCGCGCGCTCGACGATGCACTGAAGCAATACCGCCGCGTCGTGGATGCCCGATGGAAGCTCATCGAGGAAGCGCACAGCTCCATTTCCCGACCGTTCCTCACGACATTGACGTTCTGGCTGGGCGTGATCTTTCTGAGTTTCGGCTTGATCGCGCCGCGCAATGCGCTGGCGCTGGTCACGATTTCGCTGGGCGCGGTGTCGATTGCTTCGGCCATCTATGTGATTGTGGATCTGGATACGCCGTTTACAGGGCCGATCGTTATCTCCAGTTCACCGATGAGAGATGCGCTGGATCATTTGAGGCGGTGACGGCCGCGCGTACGTCAGGGCAGGAGCGCATCGAACTCCGCAATCCGCCGCGCCCGTTCGATCACCGGCCGGTCGACCAGTTTGCCGTCCACCGCGAACGCGCCTTCCGGGTGCTCGCGGCAAGCCGCCAGAACGCGCGACGCCCAGCGTCGCTCGTTCTCGCTAGGTGCAAAGCCGCCGTTGACCGGGTCCACCTGTCGTGGGTGAATGCACAGCTTGCCGCCGAAGCCGAAGCGCCTTGCGGTGGCGACATGCTCCGTCAGACGCGCGAGATCGTCGAGTTCCAGTGTCACACCGTCGATCGGCGCGGGCAGACCCGCATAGCGCGATTCGATCACCATCTGCGAGCGCACATAATCCAGTTCGACGCCGAGCCCTTCGATCCCGGCGTCGCCGCAAAAATCCACCGTGCCGAAAGCGAGCCGCATGACCGACGGCGCACCGGCAATCTCCCGCATCGCCACTACGCCCGCCACGGTTTCGATCAGCGCCACGATTCGCATCTGCGATGGCAGCCGCGCGGCGACCTCGGCGAGTTGCCATGCGCTGTCCGACTTCGGCAGCATCATCGTGGAAAGGCCGGACGCGCTCACCATGTCCACGTCATCGAGATGCCACGGCGTGCCCACCGCATTCACGCGGACGATCAGCCGCCTAACGTCCGCCGCCGATAGCCAGCGTTGCAGGCCCTCGCGCGCAGCTTGTTTCGCCGCGGGCGCGACCGCGTCTTCGAGATCGATCACCACTGCGTCCGCGTTTGTGTCGAGCGCCTTGGTGAAGCGCTCGGGGCGATCGCCCGGCACGAAAAGATAGCTGCGTGCGTCCATGTTGTTCTCCTGAACGGCACGCGGCGCAAGATTGCTAATTCGCGTGCCAGTCGCGTTGAAATGTTTCGGAATAACTGTAGCGATCCGCCGGGTGCACGCTGATCGTCAACTCGACCACTTGCGCGCGCCGGTTCAGATAGCGGCGGCACAACCACAGCGCGGGCGAACGCGGCTTCGCGTTCAAACGTTGCGCCAGCTTCGCCGGCAGCGCGACCGCGCGGATTTCCTGCTGCACCTCGGCGATCTGCTCGCCGAACTGCTTTTCGATCATCGTGTAGATCGGCACGTGCGTCCGGCCGCTCAGGCCCGTCAACGAGCGAAACGCGGGGTGGATATACACCTCGGTGTGGCAAATCGGTTCGACACTCTCCGGCGACAGGCGAATGCCCTCGGCCAGCAGCCAGGTTTCGCCCGGCTTTGCGCCGAGCCGCTCGATCAGGTCCGGATCGTCGATCTCGACAGTCTGCGTCGACGCGATCTCCAACTCCGTATCGGTCGTATAACGGTGCAGATCGCTCAGGCGCTCCATCACCTGACGGTACGCGGTCTCGCTTTGCGTGGCTTTCACGCGGGTGCCGATGCCGGGCCGCCGGTCCACCAGACCGCGCTGCTCGAGCTGCTTGATCGCCTGCCGCACCGTGAAGCGACTGGCGCCGAACTGCTCGCACAGCTCGAACTCGGTCGGCAGCAGCGTGCCGATGGGAAACTGCCCGCCCTGAATCTCGTTCAGAAGCGTCTGTGCCAGTTGCATGTAGCGCGGCTGCTGCCCAAGGACTGTCGTGGCCATCTGGATGTGCAAAAAGTGAAAGAGCGGACGGTTGCCCGCCCGGCCTTATTGCACCACACCCGCCTCCCTCAGCAAAGCGATCCTTTCCGCGCCGTAGCCCAGTTCGTCGAGCAGACGCTGCGTGTCCTGCCCGAGATCCGGCGCGGCGCGCGTCGGCAGCGGCTCGTCGATCCGCACCGGCGCGGCCACGCCGCGCACCTTGCCGAAGCGCGGATGCTCCGCGTCCACCACGCATTCACGTTCGGCGACGAAGGGATTCTCGAGCGCCTCCTTGACGTCGAACACCGGCGCAGCGGGCACGCGTCCGCCGAAGCGTTCGAGCCATTGCGCCGTGGTGGCGGTCGAGAGCGCTGCGTCGAGCTCGGTCTGCACCAGCTCGCGATTCGCGAGACGCGCCTGGAAGTTGCAAAAGCGCGGATCGGTCACCCACGACGGTTTGTCGATCACTTCGGCGAGCACGCCCCAGAACTTCTCCTTGTTGCACATCAGGAAGATCCAGCCGTCCTGCGTCTTGTACAACTGGCTCGGCGTGAGAGACGGATGCGACGAGCGGTTCTCGCGCCCCGTCACCACTCCGCCGTTCAGATACCACGTCGCGACATAGGCGAGGTTATGCAACGCGACGTCGAAGAGACTCACGTCGATGTCACGCCCTTTGCCCGACGTCTTCGCGTCGACGAGGCCGGCGAGCAGCGCCATCGCCGCGGTCGTGCCGGTCATCAGGTCGATGATCGACAGGCCGAAGCGCGCCGGCGGACTGTCAGGCTCGCCGGTGACCGACAGATAGCCGGCCTCGGCTTGCATCAGATAGTCGTAGCCCGGCCATGCCGCGCGGCTGCCCGTTCGTCCATAAGCGGACAGATGCCCGCACACGATCTTCGGATTCGCCTCGCAAAGGTGCGCGTAAGTGAGCCCGAGTTTCGCCGGCAGATCGCCGCGCAGATTGTTGAACACGGCGTCGCTCTTCGCGACGAGGTCCAGCAGCACTGCGCGCGCTTCGGGCTTCTTCAGGTCGAGTGTGAGACTGCATTTGTTGCGATTGAACGCTTCGAAGAAGTGGCTATCGCCTTCGCCGAAGAAGTACGGGCCGACCGCGCGGCCGACGTCGCCGCCATTGCTCGGATGCTCGATCTTGATGATCTCCGCGCCGAGGTCCGCGAGATGTTGAGTGGCGAAAGGACCGGCGCCGTATTGTTCGATGGCGAGCACGCGCACACCTGAAAGAGGCAGACTCATATCGGGCTCCGTTCGATCAACTGCTTGGCGATGATGATGCGTTGCATCTCGTTGGTGCCTTCACCGATCGTAAGAAGCGGCGCGTCGCGATACAGGCGCTCGACGTTGTACTCCTTCGAATAACCATACGCGCCGTGAATGCGCATGGCCTCGACGCTGTTTTCCAGCGCGGCCTCGGTGGCGAAGTATTTCGCCATGCCCGCTTCCATGTCGCAGCGCTCGCCGCGGTCGTACTTCTTCGCGGCGGCGTCCACGAGCAGACGTCCTGCTTCGACACGCGTCGCCATTTCGCCGAGCTTCAACTGAATTGCCTGGTGTTCGCAGATCGGCTTGCCGAAGGTTTTGCGCTGCTGCGAATAGCTCACCGATTCATCGAGCGCGGCTTGCGCGACACCGACGCCGCGCGCCGCGACATTGATACGGCCGAGTTCGAGGCCGCCGAGTATCTGTTGCAGGCCCCTTCCTTCCACGCCGCCAATCAAGGCATCGGTGGACACGTGATAATCGTGGAACGACAACTCGCACGTATCGATGCCTTTATAGCCGAGCTTTTCGAGTTGCCGGCTGACCTCGAAGCCGGGCCCTTTCTGCACCAGCAACAAACTCATCCCAAGATGACGCGGCTGCGCCGTCGTATCCGTCTTCACCAGCAGCGCCAGCGTGTTGCCGTGCTTGCTGTTGGTGATCCACGTCTTGTTGCCGTTTACGATGTATTCGTCGCCGACACGTTTGGCCGTCGTGCGGATCGCCTGCAGATCGGTGCCGCAATCCGGCTCGGTGAGGCCGATGCCGCCGCGCCATTCGCCGGTGGCGAACTTCGGCAGATATTTACTCTTCTGTTCGGGCGTGCCGTTGCGTTGCACCAGCATTGCGAGAATCAGATGCGAGTTGATGATGCCGCTCACCGACATCCACACCCGCGAGATACGCGCGATGATCTGCGCGTAGGTCCGCGTCGACAGACCCAGCCCGCCATACTCGGGATCGATGATGCAGCCGAACAGCCCCATCTCCTTCATCTTCTCGACGATCTCCGCCGGGTAGATATCGTCGTGATCGAACTTGTGAACGTAGGGACGCACCTCGGTTTCGAGAAAGCGGTCCAGCATATCGAGAATCAGTTGATCGTTTTCCAGCGTGTCGAGTTCTGTTGCAGTCATGATGACGTCCTTAGGATGCGGTGTGTCCGGCAAGCGTGTCGGCGAGCGAGCGGGCCGGCTGCTCGTCGAGTTGCAATACGGCTTGGGCGATCTGTTCGGCGGCGCTGCGCGAGACGCTGCGCTGCGCGTTCGCGTAGAACTTGGCGACGATGTCGTCGTTGCTCACGGGCCGGTCCGCGCAGCCGCGATTGATCGCCTCGCGATGCGCGACGCGCGAACCGTCGCTGCGTTCCACCACGACTTCGCCGGTGTAGTGACGCGGGAAGGTCGTGTCAGGGTCGATTTCGTAATCGACTTTTGCGGCGAGCGCCAGCACTGCGGGATCGGCGAGCGCGGCGGGTTCGAGTTCGTCGAGCGTGAAGCGGCCTTTGAGCAATGCCGTCGCGACGATGTACGGCACGCTGAATTGCGCGTCGTAGGCCGTGACCGGTTTGCGCTTTGCGTCGACCGGTTCGCACACGATTTCGACCGTGCCGCGCGGTACTTTGGCGACCACGCGTTTGATCGAGTCGAACGAATTCGCCGAGAAGCGATGTTCGCGATTGAGTGCGATCGCCGCGTCGGCGACTGCATGCGTGAAGTGGCATGCCGGTAGCGGTTTGATCGCGACTTCGTCGATTTGCCACGTGCTGCCGAGGCCTTCGGTGGCGAGTTCACGGCCTGCTGTGTCGAGCGGCTTGCCGAGGTGGCTGGCGTAGAGACCGAAGCGTCCTTCGTAGGCCAAACGCGGGCCGGTGAAACCGTGCTTCGCGAGCGTCGCGGCGGTGATCGCCGAGGCAGCCGCGAAACCCGGATGAGCGCGCTTGGTCCACGCGCCGTCTTCGAGGAATTCGAGGCTGCCGGCCGCCATCGACAGAACGATGCCTTGTGCGTGCGCCACGCGTGCCTCGTCGAGTTGCAGCAGACGCGATGCCGCGACCGCGCAGCCGAACGCGCCGACTAGACCCGTCGGATGAAATCCGGCGTCGTGAAACCCGCCCTTCGCCGCCGATGCGACGCGCGTCGACACTTCCATGGCAACGATGTACGCGGCCAGCAAGTCCGCGCCGCTCAGACCGTCGCGGTCGGCGAGCGCGAGCACGCAAGGCAATGCGCTGGTGGTCGAGTGAATGACGCCACGTGAATGCGTGTCGTCGAAGTCGAGACCGTGAATCAGCACGCCGTTCATCGTCGCCGAATCGCGCAAGGCGAGCCGCCGGCCGTAGCCGATTACCGGTGAAGCGCCGCTGCCAAGCTCGGCGAAGGCAGCGAGCGAGACATCCGCATAGGGGTAACCACGCGACGCGAATGCAATGCCGACAGCGTCGAGAATCAGATGCTTCGCGCGCGTCTGCACCGCGCGCGGTACGTCGCTCAATTGCAGGCCCAGGCCGAAGCGTGCGTACTGGTCGGACAGGGTGCCGGAGGTATCGAGTGAAGTCATGGGCTTTAACCTTGCTGGGTAGCGGGTAGCGAATCAGAGTCGGTGTCGAGGCTCGGCGAGATCCGTTCAAGCGCATGCTGGTTGGTTTCCACACGCAGCAGCAGAATCCCGAACACCAGCAACGCGAGGACGCTGCTCACCATGGCCAGCACGCCGGACACGCCGAACGAGCTGTAGAGCAGCACCGCCAGATACGGCGTGCTCATGGAGGCAGCGCGGCCACATACGCCGGCCGTGCCGGTGCCGCGCAAGCGCAGCTCAGTCGGAAAGAGTTCGGGGATGTAGGCGAACAAGCCCAACGTCGTGACGGTGTAGATGCAGGTGATCAACACGAAGCCGACGCTGCTGATTGCCCAGCCCGCATGCATGTTCGGATAGATGAAGCCGACCACGATCGTGGCGATCGCGAAGATCACAAGACCACGTGCCCGGCCGATGCGGTCCGCGCAGAAGAAGCCGACCAGTGCGCCGCCCGGCGCGCCGAACGCCATCAGCGTCGTGAAGCCGAGCGATTGCACGATGGTCAGGCCTTCCTTGACGAAGAAGGTCGGCAGCCAGGCGACAAAGCCGTACACCGAAATATTCACGGCGACCGCGGTGAGAATCGCGACCAGCGTGCGGCCGAGCATGGCGTGCGAGAACAACGCGGAGAACGGCGCTTTCGGTACTTCGAGACTTTCGGTGCGCTCGACTGGCGGCAACGGGCCTTTCTGACGCTGCACCTCGCTTTCGATGGCGGAGACGGTGGCCTCGGCTTCTTCGCTTCGTCCGACCGATTCGAGCCAGCGCGGCGACTCCGGCATACGGTGCCGCAGCACCCACACGATGATCGCGCCGACGCCGGCGATCGCGAACATATAGCGCCAGCCCAGAAGCGGAATCACGACGTAGCCCACCGCCGTCGACACCAGCAAGCCCGAATTGATGATGAGCGCGAGCAACGCGGTCCAGCGTCCGCGAGAGGCGGGCGGGATGAATTCGCACAAGGTGCCGGCAGCGACCACCAGTTCGGCGCCGAGGCCGACGCCCATGATCAGCCGCAATACGATCAGCCACATCATGTTCGGCACGAAACACGCGGCAATCGACGCAACGCCAAAGATCAGCAGGTTCGTCTGATACGACGAACGGCGGCCGAAGCGGTCGCCGAGATAACCGGCAAAGCCCGCGCCGATCAGCATGCCGAGAAAGGTCACCGAGATGAAAAGCGCGTTCAGTTTCAGATCCGAGAAGCCCGCTTTCACCATCGCGCCGAGCGCGCCGGCCGCGAGATAGATGTCGAAGGCGTCGAGAAAGGCGCCCGCGCTGATGAGTCCGAGAATTTTCCAGTGAAATGACGCGATGGGCAGGCGATCGAGTCGCGCGCCCGAGTTGACGATACCGATAGCCACCTTTGTCTCCTTGGTGTGCATGCGGCTGCGCAACATTTGCCTATGCGCTCGCCGCATCGCGACGCCTGATTGGGACGCCGCCGGAATCTGCGCGCAGGCTGCTCTTGGTGGCAGCTGGGCGCTGTTTGTGTTGCTTGTCGTGCTCAGGCTGTACGGGCGTTCGCCCCGAACATGCGGCGGTTCTCGCCGGGCAACGCGTCGCTCAATCGCCGACGCCGTGCCCGCGTGCCGGCACCAGCGCGCTACGTACGAAGTCCATGATCGGCGTGCCGTCCTGCTTGAAAGCGCGTGTTTGCACGGTGACGATCCCCTGCCCCGGACGCGACTTCGATTCGCGCTTTTCGAGCACTTCGGATTCCGCGTAGATCGTGTCGCCGCAAAATACCGGGCCGGTCAGACGAATCTCTTTCCAGCCCAGGTTGGCGATCGCCTTGCCGCTGACGTCGTTCACCGACAGACCCAGCACCACGGCAACCGTCAGACCGCTATTGACGAGCAGGCGGCCGAACTCGCTTTTGGCAGCGTAGGCGGCATCGCAATGCATTGGATGGAAATTCATCGTCAGCAGCGAGAAGTGGATGTTGTCGGCTTCGGTAATCGTGCGCCCGGGCCGGTGCTCGTAGATATCGCCCACCTGAAAATCTTCGAGGTAGCGGCCGTAGCTGGCGCGAATGCGATTTTTGACTGCGACGTCGGACTCCATGCCTGTCTCCTGTTTCGACCAGTTTGCTTGTCTTTGTTACTTTGTCCGTACAAAGTGTGATTCGAGTATTGTCTTTGGAGGGTTGAATGTCAAGGCAGTATCCGAGCAAACGGCGCACAACCGGCGTAAATACGCCGCTAAGGCATGCCGGTGCTTGTGACCAGGTTTATCCCTGACGGGTGGTCAGGGGCGGAAGCGACGGGTTTACGTCTGTGTTGACTGAGCGTGGCGCAAATAAAAAAACCCCGCTGGTTAAGCGGGGTTTTTTGCATCAGTTCGGTGCGAGTGCGGATGAATCAGAACGGAATATCGTCGTCCATCTCATCAAACCCGCCGCCAGCCGGCGCGCTCGGACGGCTCGCGCCGCCACCGCCACCACCGCTGCCGCCACGCGCACCGCCGCCCGACACCGCGCGGCCGCCACCGCCGCCGCCGCCGCTGCGCTCCGACGGCTCACCACGGCTATAACCGCCTTCGTCGCCACCGCCGCCCATCGAACCGCCGCGGCCACCGAGCATTTGCATCTGTTCCGCGACGATTTCCGTCGAGTAACGGTCGGTGCCGTCTTGCGCCTGCCACTTACGGGTACGGATGCGCCCTTCCAGGTACACCGACGAGCCCTTCTTCAGATATTCGGAGACGATTTCCGCGAGGCGGCCGAAGAACGACACGCGGTGCCATTCGGTCGCTTCCTTCATTTCGCCGGACGCCTTGTCCTTGTACCGATCCGTCGTTGCAAGGCGGATGTTCGCCACTGCGTCGCCGCTCGGAAGATAACGGACTTCCGGATCGGCTCCGAGATTGCCGACGAGAATGACCTTGTTCACGGATGCCATGAGTTTCTCCTGTTGATTCCGTTACGGGCGGCGCGGCAATACACGGTTCGCGTTTCAGGGCCGGCAGGCCCGAGACCGGAACTGCGCCTCTGCCCGCCGCCGGGTGAGTTCTGGGTAAGTTCGGGATGCGCCGGTTTACGCTTTGCGCGGCGGCTGTTTCATCTTTGCGGCGATTATAAGCCAGCACAAGACGAGCCCCGAACAGGTGAAGAAGACTGCGCTCTGCCCATCCACTTTCAGCAGCCAACCGCCGACCACGCCACCCAGCGCAAGACCGATCGATTGCGTGGTGTTGTACACACCGGCCGCCGCGCCCTTGCGGGTTCCCGGCGCCAGTTTCGACACCAGCGAAGGCTGCGAAGCCTCGAGAATATTGAAGCCCAAAAAGTACACAAAAAGGATCGCCGCCACACTCAGAATCGTATGCGGAGCGACGCCCAATAACAACTGTCCGATCAGGATAAGAGCAATCGCAGAAAGCAGCACGATTTTCATTTTTCCGCGCTTCTCGGCGGCAATGATCGCGGGCACCATCATCACGAACGAAAGGCCCATGACCGGCAAATACACTTTCCAGTGAGACGCAACGGGCAAGCCGCCCGCTTCGAGAATGCGCGGCACGACGAGGAATAATGCAGTTTGCGTGGCGTGCAGCACTAGCACGCCGAAGTTCAAACGCAGCAGCTCGACGTTGTGCAGCACTTCGGCGAACGGCGCGCGCACGTGCACCGGCTTCGGCGCATCGGGCACGATCCACAGCACCACGCCGATCGCCAGAATCGAGAAGATGCCGACGAGCGTGAACAGCCCGCTCATGCCGACCCACTGGAACACGATCGGCGCGCCGACGATCGCCACCGCGAACGACACGCCAATGCTGCCGCCCACCATCGCCATGGCCTTGGTGCGATGTTCCTCGGAGGTCAGGTCGGCGATAAACGCGATCACCGCCGACGACACCGCGCCCATGCCCTGAATCACCCGCCCGACGATAATCCACGTCATGTCGTGCGCGCCCGCCGCGACGAAGCTGCCGAGCGCGAAAATCAGCAAACCGGTCGCAATGACCGGTTTGCGGCCAACCTTGTCGGAGACCCAGCCGTAGAAGATGTACAGCATGGACTGCGTCACGCCGTACGCGCCGAGCGCGATCCCCACCAGCAGCACGTTGTCGCCGCCGGGGATGGTCTTCGCGTAGATCGAGAACACCGGCATGATCATGAAGAGACCGAGCATGCGCAGCGCGAAGATGGCGGCAAGCGACACGGTCGCGCGCAGTTCAGGCGCGCTCATGCGTGAGGAAATGGCGGACGGATTGGACATCGGGAGCGTTCGTTGATTGAGCTGGGCGGCACACCGCGGACGGGCACAGCGGCTGAGAGGCCACGACCGCGCGGCTTGCCGCAAGACGGCGGGCGGGCAGCGGCGCGGCGCTCGAGCCGACGGCCTTTCTGCATTCCCGCTGGCGCCTCGCGGTGCCTCGCGGTTGTCTTGCAGTTGCCTTGTACTTGCGGAAAACGGCCCCAGTTAGACCTCTTCCCGCGGCGCTGGACCGCTTGCCTTACAGCACGCCTCAACGCCTCTTCAGGCTGTCAGGAAGCCGTAACGGCGGTCTTGAAAAGTCGTTATAGTAGCAGGTTTAGCCTCTTCCTCTTTCCGCCAGTTCATGGAATAAATCCGTGGAACAAATCCGTATTCGTGGGGCTCGCACCCACAACCTGAAGAACGTCAACCTCGATCTACCCCGTCACAAGCTCGTTGTCATCACGGGCCTTTCAGGCTCGGGCAAATCGTCGCTGGCGTTCGACACGCTTTATGCGGAAGGGCAACGGCGCTACGTCGAAAGTCTCTCCGCCTACGCGCGCCAATTTCTGCAATTGATGGAGAAACCGGACGTCGATCTGATTGAAGGCCTGTCGCCGGCGATCTCGATCGAACAGAAGGCGACCTCGCACAATCCGCGCTCCACGGTCGGCACCGTCACCGAGATTCACGACTATCTGCGGCTCCTGTTCGCACGGGTCGGCACGCCTTACTGTCCGGACCACGAAATTCCGCTGGAAGCGCAAAGCGTCTCGCAGATGGTCGACGCCGCGCTCGCGTTGCCGGAAGAAACGAAGCTCATGATTCTCGCGCCCGTCGTGGCGAATCGCAAAGGCGAGCACGTCGAACTGTTCGAGGAGATGCAGGCGCAAGGCTTTATCCGCTTCCGCGTGCGCTCGGGCGGCGGCACCGCCAATGAAGGCGTCGCGAAGATCTATGAAGTCGATTCGCTGCCGAAGCTGAAGAAGAACGACAAGCACACCATCGACGTGGTCGTGGACCGCCTGAAAGTGCGTCCCGACATGAAGCAGCGTCTGGCCGAATCGTTCGAAACGGCACTGCGTCTCGCCGACGGCCGCGCGATCGCGCTCGAAATGGACACGGACAAGGAGCATCTGTTCAGTTCGAAGTTCGCTTGCCCGATCTGCTCGTACTCGCTGCAGGAACTGGAGCCGCGCCTCTTCTCGTTCAACAATCCGATGGGCGCGTGCCCGGAATGCGACGGGCTCGGCCAGATCACCTTCTTCGATCCGAAGCGGGTGGTCGCGCATCCGTCGCTGTCGCTCGCGGCGGGCGCGGTGAAGGGCTGGGACCGGCGCAACCAGTTTTACTTCCAGATGCTGCAGAGTCTCGCGGCGTTCTACGAATTCGACATCGACACGGCCGTCGAAGACTTGCCGGAGAAAGTCCGCAAGATCCTGCTGTTCGGTTCGGGCAAGCAGGAGATCCCGTTCTCGTACATCAACGAACGTGGCCGCACTTCGGTGCGCGAGCATGTATTCGAAGGGATCATCCCGAATCTGGAGCGGCGTTACCGCGAGACCGATTCGGTCGCGGTACGCGAAGAACTCGCCAAGTATCAGAACAACCAGCCCTGCCCGGCCTGCGCCGGCACGCGTCTGCGGCGCGAAGCGCGCTTCGTGCGGATCGGCTCAGACGGCGATGCGCGCGGCATCTTCGAGATCAGCGGCTGGCCGTTGCGCGACGCGCTCGGCTATTTCCAGACGCTGCGCCTGGAAGGATCGAAGCGCGAGATCGCCGACAAGGTGGTCAAGGAGATCGTCGCGCGTCTGATGTTCCTGAACAACGTCGGGTTGGATTACCTGTCGCTGGAGCGCAGCGCGGAAACGCTGTCCGGCGGCGAGGCGCAGCGCATTCGCCTCGCGTCGCAAATCGGCTCAGGGCTGACCGGCGTGATGTACGTGCTGGACGAGCCGTCCATCGGACTGCATCAGCGCGATAACGACCGGCTCATCGCCACGCTCAAGCATCTGCGCGACCTCGGCAACTCGGTGATCGTCGTCGAACACGACGAGGACATGATCCGCATGGCCGACTACGTGGTCGACATGGGCCCGGGTGCGGGCGAACACGGCGGCATGGTGATCGCCGAGGGCACGCCCAAACAGGTGCAGGCGAACGCCGCGTCGATGACCGGGCAGTACATGTCCGGCGCGCGCAACATCGAGTTCCCGGACGAACGCAAGGCGCCCGACGAAAAGCGTCTGCGCATCGTCGAGGCGTACGGCAACAATCTGCAGCACGTGTCGCTGGATCTGCCGGTCGGCTTGCTGACCTGCGTGACCGGCGTGTCCGGTTCGGGCAAGTCCACGCTCATCAACGACACGCTGTACCACGCGGTCGCGCATCACCTGTACGGCTCGGCCACGGAGCCGGCGCCGTACGAATCGATCGAGGGCCTCGAGCACTTCGACAAGGTCATCAACGTCGACCAGTCGCCGATCGGCCGCACGCCGCGCTCGAACCCGGCCACCTACACAGGTCTCTTCACGCCGATCCGCGAACTGTTCGCGGGCGTGCCCGCGGCCAAAGAACGCGGCTACGAAGCCGGCCGCTTTTCGTTCAACGTAAAGGGCGGCCGCTGCGAATCCTGCCAGGGCGACGGCGTGCTGAAGGTCGAGATGCACTTTTTGCCGGACGTGTACGTGCCGTGCGACGTCTGTCATGGCAAGCGCTACAACCGCGAAACACTGGACGTGCAGTACAAAGGCAAGAACATCAGCGAAGTGCTCGACATGACGGTGGAGAACGCCTATGAGTTCTTCAAGCCAGTGCCGGTCGTCGCTCGCAAGCTGAAAACCTTGCTGGACGTGGGTCTGGGCTATATCCGGCTGGGCCAGTCGGCCACCACGCTGTCGGGCGGCGAGGCACAGCGCGTCAAACTATCTTTGGAACTGAGCAAGCGTGACACGGGTCGCACGCTATACATACTCGACGAGCCGACCACCGGTTTGCACTTTCATGACATCGCGTTGTTGCTCGAAGTGATTCATCGATTACGCGACCAGGGTAATACCGTCGTGATCATCGAGCATAATCTCGATGTAATAAAGACTGCGGACTGGGTCATCGATCTCGGTCCGGAAGGCGGGGCCGGCGGCGGGCAGATCATCGCTCAGGGCACGCCGGAGCAGGTGGCCAAGTCGAAGGCAAGTTTTACCGGCAAGTACCTGGCGCCTCTGCTGAAACGCGCGGCCAGTAAAAAGTAAGTAACGCGGCACAACTCGGTTGGAGACGGAATAAGCCATGGCCAAGCGGAATCAGGCGCGCGACGACGGGCAAGTGCAGGACCTACGCCCACGCCCGGTCAGGCTAACGAGCGACATGAGCCTGCCGAAGCTGTCGGCGGTCGAAATCGGCAGTTATATCGTGACGCTGTTCGGCATGTGGGCAGTGATCGAACTTCGGCTGCTCGGCGCGTTGCTCGCCGGGCTGCTGGTGTTCCAACTGGTGCACACGATCGCGCCGCGCATCGAGCGTCACATGTCGAGCAAGCGGGCCCGCTGGCTCGCCGTGGTGATCCTGGCCACGGTGATCGTGGGCGCGCTGACTGGGCTCACGCTCGGTATCATCGAGCATTTCGAGAACGACGTGCCGAGCGTGCAGAAGCTGCTCGACCAGGCCATGCAGCTGATCGACCAGGCGCGCGGCCGGATTCCGCAGTTCGTCGCCAACTATCTGCCGGTCGATACCGAACAGATGAAGACCAAAGCGGCGGAGCTGATGCAGACGCACGCCAACATGCTGCAGCAAAGCGGCAAGACGGCGGCGCGCGCGTTCACGCATATCTTGATCGGCATGATCATCGGCGCGATCATCGCGGTCGGCGCGCAGAAACATATGCAGCGGCTGCCGCTATCCACGGCGTTCGTCACACGCGTGACACGTTTCGCCGATGCGTTCCGCCGCATCGTGTTCGCTCAGGTGAAGATTTCGGCGATCAACGCGGTCTTCACCGGCATCTTCCTGCTGGTGATTCTGCCGATCTTCCACGACACACTGCCATTGTCGAAGACGCTGGTGCTGGTCACCTTCATCGTCGGCTTGCTGCCGGTGATCGGCAATCTGATCTCGAACACGATCATCGTCGCGGTGGCGCTCTCGGTGAGCTTTCCGGCGGCGGTCATGTCGCTCGTGTTCCTGATCCTGATTCACAAGCTCGAGTACTTCCTGAACGCGCGCATCGTGGGCGGGCAGATCGAGGCGCGCGCTTGGGAATTGCTGATCGCCATGCTCATCATGGAAGCCGCATTCGGTCTTCCCGGCGTGATTGCGGCGCCGATTTTCTATGCGTATATCAAGCGGGAACTGATTTACTTGCGATTGGTTTGAGGCGGCGGCAAGCGGGTCATCAGAACAGAAACAACGGCGCTTCGGCGCCGTTTTTCACGGGCGGCATGTTTACGGAGAACTTGCAGCCGAAGGCAACACTCCCGTAAGATGCGAACAATTCCCATTCGCAAAATCGTGTCGTGACACCCCTTTCGAAGTCCCGCTCCGTCGCGACGGCTCGCCCATGAGGCGCCAGCTCGTCCGACTGCACCGCTGGTTCGGTGTCGCCACAGCGCTGTTTCTGTTCGTCGCCGGCCTGACTGGCGCGATCATCGCGTGGGACCATGAGCTGGATGCGGCGTTGAACCCATCTTTCTTCAAAGCCCGCACCGCCGGTCCGGCGCTGTCGGGCCTTGAACTCGCGCGCCGGGTGGAAGCCGCCGATCCGCGTCTTCAGGTGACGTATCTGCCGCTGGCCGCCGAGCCCGGCCATACGTTGCAAATGATGGTGCTGCCGCGAACCGACCCGGCCACGCAGAAGCCCTACCCGCTCGACTTCAATCAGATTGCCGTCGACCCCGCCACTGGCGAAATCCAGGGACGCCGCGAATGGGGCGTCGTCTCGCTCGCGCGGCTCAACCTGATCCCGTTCATCTACAAGCTGCACTACACGCTGCAACTGCCATTTACGGGCGGCGTCGACATCGGCACGTGGGTGATGGGGATCGTCGGCATCATCTGGCTGTTCGACAGCGTGATCGCGCTGTTGCTGTCGTTTCCGAGCGTCAAGGCGTGGCGCAAGTCGTTCGCGTTCCGCCTTGGGCGCGGCGGCTATACGTTCACTTTCGATTTGCACCGCTCAGGCGGCGTATGGATCTGGGGCCTGCTGATGATCGTTGCGCTGACATCAGTCTCGATGAACCTCTCGGCGCCCGTGGTGCGCCCAATCGTGTCGCTGTTCTCGAAGCTCACGCCGGATCCGATTAACAACCCAGAAATCTTGCGCGCCCCGCAACCGGGTGACACCGTGTTGAGCCGCGAACGCATCGTGCAGCTGGCCGAACAGGCCGGCCGCGCGCAGAAACTCAGCGTCGCGCCGGGCGGCATCTACTACGCGGAATTCATGCATGCGTACGGCGTCGGTTTCTATGCGACCGGCAACGATCACGGCGATCTGGGCCTCGGCAATCCGTGGATGTATTGGGACGCGGCCACCGGCAAGCTGCTCGGCGCGCAGATTCCCGGCAAGGGCACGGCGGGCGATATCTTCGTGCAGGTGCAATTCCCTTTGCATTCGGGACGCATTCTGGGTCTCGGCGGACGGATTCTGATTAGCGCGGTCGGCATCGCGGTCGCCGCGCTGAGCGCGACGGGACTGCTGATCTGGCTGAAGAAGCTGAACGCTCGCCGCCGTTCGGCACAAAACGCCAATCTCGCGCGTGACGCGGGCCGGTCCGCAGCGCGCTCCTGATAGCGGGCAAACAAAAAGGCGGCGCCGGAGTCATCCGGCCGCCGCCTTCTACCGCGCATGCCTGCTAGCAACGGCTCTTAACGAAACACCACCGTCTTGCTGCCGTTCAACACGACGCGATGCTCCACGTGCCACTTCACTGCACGCGCCAGCGTCACGCACTCGACGTCGCGGCCGATCGCCGTCAGCTGCTCCGGCGTCATGCTGTGGTCAACCCGCTCCACTTCCTGTTCGATGATCGGACCTTCGTCGAGATCCGTCGTCACGTAATGGGCGGTCGCGCCGATCAGTTTCACGCCGCGGTCGAACGCCTGGTAATACGGCTTCGCACCCTTGAAGCTCGGCAGGAACGAGTGATGAATGTTTATCGCACGGCCCGCCAGCGCTTCGCACAGCTTCGGCGACAGAATCTGCATGTAGCGCGCGAGCACCACCAGGTCGGCTTGATGCTCGTCGATCACTTCGAGCACGCGCGCTTCCTGCGCGGCCTTCGCGTCGGGCGTGGCGCCCAGCAGCGGGAAGTGATGGAACGGAATGTCGTAGCTGGCGGCGAGCTGATAGAACTCCTTGTGGTTCGAGATGATCGCCGGAATCTCGATACCCAACTGCCCGGTGCGGTAGCGGAACAGCAGATCGTTCAAGCAATGGCCGATCTTCGACACCATGATCACCACGCGCGGCTTCACCGACGCGTCATGCATCTCCCAGCGCATACCGAACTGCTCGGCGAGCGTCGCGAACGACGTGCGCAGCGCCTCCAGACCCGGATCGCCGCCCACCTGCTGAAAATGCACGCGCATGAAGAACTCGCCGGTGCGGCTGTCGCCGAACTGTGCGGAGTCGAGAATATTGCTGCCGCGCTCGAACAAAAAGCCCGACACGGCGTGGACGATGCCGGGCCGGTCGGCACACGACAGTTTGAGGATAAAGCTGTGATCGGTCGACATGACCTGGGTGACTCCCTTCTTCAATGCGTGGTTTGTTCGGTGTGTCCGGCTCGATGCAGCATGTTTCGGCATGGTCGTTGCGCGTGCACCGATGCCGCGCTCAGGCGACCAGCGGCGGAACGAACAACGCCTCGATGCCGGCGCACGCGTCTTCATCGATCCAGCGGCGGCGCAGCAGGCAATCCAGCGTGGCCAGGCTCGCATCGACGGTCATGGCGCCCTCCTCGATCCAGCGCGCCGCTTCGTCGATGCGCGCGAGCCGGTGTTCACCCACTTCGCCGTCCTGATTGCGCGGCGCGAAATCAGCCGGCAGCGCGAGGTCGTAGATGAAAATCTGTTCGGCCTGCGTGCCTTCCGGCAACGATTGCAGCACATGCGCGATGCGGCCCGCCACGGCGCGCGCGGCGATCTCCTCGGGAATGCCGGCTTCTTCCCAGCATTCCTTGACGATCGTTTCCTCGATGCCGAAGCCCCAGCCGATCCCGCCCGCCACGACATTGTCGAGCATGCCCGGGTCGGTCGCCTTGGTGTCGCTGCGGCGCGCGATCCACAATTGCGGCGCGCCACGGGGCGCCCCGCGATCCGCGTATTCTACGACGCCGTTCAGATGCACCGCATAGGTCATCGTGCCGAAGAAGCGCGACGCCGCGCGTTCGATATACGCGAGCGGCGGCGCATCGAACGCATTGCGGATCGCGTAGGTCTCGTTGCGCCAGCCGGGAATGCGGTCTTCGGCGGCAAGCGCGCCGATCACGGAACCGAGCGCGGCGCTGCGCAAATCCACGGTATTGAATGCAGGCGCCAGCGTCACGCGGGCGTTGTCGATGTCGAACACATCGGGCCAGCGCGCGAGCAAGGGCACATCGCCCGTGCGGATCCAGCCGACCTGTTCGGCGTCGATCCAGAACGGCACATGCGCCTGCGCGTCGAAGCGGCGCGCGGCGGTGATGCAAGGCAAAGTCATTTGAAGCTCCAGACTGACTGTCGGCGGAAGTCGGCGAATCCAATCAATCGCGCAACGCGACGCGAATCCCGATTGCGATGAACGTGGCGCCGGCCAGGCGATCCAGCCACACACCGACACGCGGACGGCGTTTCAGCCACCCGCCGATCATTCCCGCGCACACGCCGAAGAGTGAAAACACCGCCACCGTTTGCAGCATGAACAGCACGCCGAGTTCGAGCATCTGCAACGTGACGCTCTGCGTGCCGTGCGGCTGCACGAACTGCGGCAAGAACACCACGAAGAACAAGGTCACCTTCGGATTCAGCAGATTGCCGAGCACGCTCTGGCGAAACACCGCCATCAACGGCTGCGGCGCGCGTTCGTGCGCGGTTGCGAGACCCTGGCTGCGCAGCGCCTTGATGCCGATCCAGATCAGATACGCGGCGCCGGCCAGTTTGATGACTTCGAAGGCGACCGGCGACGAGCGCAGCAACGCGGCCACCCCGAGCGCGGCGAGCGTCGTGTGAAACGTGATGCCGGCCGCAAAGCCGAGCGCCGCGACCAGTCCCGCCGCGCGACCCTGCGAGATACCGCGCGCGAGCACTTGCAGATTGTCCGGGCCCGGCGCCATGGTGATGGCGATCGACGTGGCGAGAAACAGCAGGAAGTTAGGCATCGTTCTTACCTTCTTGTGAACAGAAAGAAGTTTGCGGCGGCGTATTGGCTGTGAGTGATCAGTGACCGTCGAAGCCAGTGACCGTATAGAGCGCGAGGCCGCCCTCGCGCAGCAGCTTCGAGCCCCCGAGTTCCGGCAGGTCGATGATCGCGGCGCCTTCCACCACGACTGCGCCGAGGCGCTCGAGCAGAATCTTGCCGGCCATCATCGTGCCGCCGGTAGCGATCAGATCGTCGATGATCACGATGCGGTCGCCGGGCTTGCAGGCGTCCTCATGAATCTCGACAGTCGCGGTGCCGTATTCGAGCTCATACGATTGCGCAACGCGCTTGTAGGGCAGCTTGCCCGCTTTGCGGATCGGAATGAAGCCGAGGTTCAGTTCATACGCGAGAATCGGCCCGATGATGAAACCGCGCGCATCCAGCCCGGCGATGTAGTCGAGTTTCGCGTCGATATAACGCTGCACGAACAGATCGATCAGCACGCGCAGCGACTTCGGCTCCTGCAGAAGCGGCGTGATATCGCGAAACTGCACGCCCGGCTGCGGCCAGTCGGGCACCGTGCGAATGTGGCTTTTTATGTAATCGGCCGCATCGAGCGGCGCGCTCGCGAGCGCGTTGGACATGATGTCTCCGGATGGACCTCGACAGGTCCGATGAAAAACTAAACGGGCGGTGGCCCGGCAGGCTCACCTGGTGAGGCATGGAGCGCAAATTTCAGGCCGCGGCGGCGCCCGCGCGCCGGTGCTTCGAGAGCCGCTCCTCGGCCTCCGCCAACTGTTCGGGCAGACCGCGCAGCACCACGATGTCGCTCGCGCGCAGCTTGGTGGACGGGTCCGGCTCGACGCCGCGAATGCCGTGCCGGCGAATCGCCGTCACTTCCACGCCGATCTCGAACAGCCCGAGATCCGCGAGCGTTCGGCCCACCGCGTCCGCGTTTTCGTCGACCGGCACAGATTGTAGCCGTACCTGTTCGTGGCCGTCGTCGTCGTCCACGTCGTCGGCGCCGTGGAAATAGCCGCGCAGCAGCGCGTAGCGTTCATCGCGCATCTCTTCCACGCGACGCACCACGCGCCGCATCGGCACGCCCATCACCACCAGTGTGTGCGAGGCGAGCATCAGACTGCCTTCGACGATTTCCGGAATCACCTCGGTCGCGCCCGCGGCCAGCAGCTTTTCCAGATCGGCGTCATCCACGGTACGAACGATCACCGGCAGCGTCGGCTCCAGTTCGTGGATGTTGTGCAGCACGCGCAATGCCGACGGCGTATTCGCATAAGTGATCGCAATCGTCGCCGCACGATGGATACCGGCTGCAAGCAGCGATTCGCGCCGCCCGGCATCGCCGAACACGACCGATTCACCCGCAGCCGCAGCCGCCGCGACACGATCGGGATCCAGGTCGAGCGCGACGTAGGACAAACCTTCATGTTCCAGCATGCGCGCCAGATTCTGCCCGGCCCGGCCGTAGCCGCAAATGATTACGTGGCCGCTCTGTTTGAGGCTCTGCGTGGCGATGCGCGTCATTTGCAACGATTGCATCATCCATTCAGTCGACGACAGCCGCAGCACGATCCGGTCCGCGTTCTGGATCATGAACGGCGCGGCCAGCATCGACAGCAGCATAGCCGCGAGGATCGCCTGCAGCATAGTGGCGTCGACGAGATGTTTGTCGAGAATCAGATTCAGCAGCACGAAGCCGAACTCGCCCGCTTGCGCGAGGCCGATACCGGTGCGCATCGCGACGCCCGGCGACGCGCCGAACAGGCGCGAGAGGCCGGTGACCATGATCGCCTTCAGCAGAATCGGGCCGACCAGAAAGCCGAGCACGATCAGCGGATGCTCCCAGATCACGCGCGGATTGAGCAGCATGCCGGTGGTGATGAAGAAGAGCCCGAGCAGCACGTCGCGAAACGGCTTGATGTCCTCTTCCACCTGATGCCGGTACGGCGTCTCGGCGATCAGCATGCCGGCGATGAACGCGCCGAGCGCGAGCGACAAACCGAACTTGTCCGTGATGAACGCGCAACCCAGCGTCACCAGCAACAGATTGAGAATGAACAGTTCCTGCGAACGGCGCCGCGCCACCACGTTGAACCAGCGCGTCATGAAACGCTGGCCGACGATCAATAGCAGCGACAACGCCACGACGATCTTGATGGCCGCCACGCCGAGCGAGCTGACGAGATCTTCTGAGTTGCCGCCCAGCGCCGCGATGATGATGAGGAGCGGCACCACCGCCAGATCCTGAAACAGCAGCACGCCGAAGATATTGCGGCCATGCTCGGTCTCGATCTCCAATCGCTCCGCCAGCATCTTGCTGACGATCGCCGTCGACGACATGGCGAGCGCGCCGCCCAGCGCCACGCTCGCTTGCCACCTGATGTGCACCCAGCGCTCCAGCACAAAGCCGAGCGAGACTGCCACGGCGATCGTGCCGATCACCTGCAGCAGGCCGAGGCCGAACACGAGCCGGCGCATGGAGCGCAGCTTGGCGAGCGAGAACTCCAGTCCGATGGAAAACATCAGGAACACCACGCCGAACTCAGCGAGGTTCTGCGCGCCCGCCGAGTCGGGAATCAGACCGAACGCATGCGGACCGACGACGATGCCCACCGTCAGATAGCCGAGCATCGGCGGAAGATTCAGAAAGCGAAACACCACCACGCCCGCCACCGATGCCAGCAGCAGGAACAGCGTCATTTCGAGGGGGGAAATCATCGGCAAAAACGCATCGGTAAAGCGTCCTCGTTCGTCAGCGGAACCGCGCACGCAAAGCGCCGTGCGACAAGGTTGAGGGGCCGTTAAAGGCAGCGATAAGGACAGCGGCTCGGCACAGCAGGCCCGGCGCGGCGAACAGGCGCCTTTGCTATACTTCGCGAATGATAGCGAAAATCAATGGCGACCGGGCACTCGCGCTCGCTCGCGACGTGCTCGACATCGAAGCGGACGCCGTGCGCGCGCTTCGCGATCAACTCGACGACGGTTTCGTCGGGGCGGTCGACTTCATCCTGGGTTGCCGCGGGCGCGTTGTCGTTTCCGGCATCGGCAAATCCGGCCACGTGGCCCGCAAGCTCGCGGCCACGCTCGCCAGCACCGGCACGCCGGCGTTCTTCGTGCATCCCGCTGAAGCCAGCCACGGCGACCTCGGCATGGTCACCGCCGACGACGTGTTCCTCGCGCTGTCCAATTCCGGTGAAACCGAAGAACTCGTGGCGATCCTGCCGCTCATCAAGCGGCTCGGCGCGAAGCTGATTGCCATGACGGGCCGTCCGTCATCGAGTCTCGCACAACTGGCCGACGTGCACCTGAATTCCGGTGTGTCGAAAGAAGCCTGCCCGATGAATCTTGCGCCTACCGCCAGCACCACCGCCGCGCTCGCGCTCGGCGACGCGCTCGCGGTCGCGGTGCTCGACGCGCGCGGCTTCGGCCGCGACGACTTCGCGCGCTCGCATCCGGGCGGCGCGCTCGGCCGGCGCCTGCTCACTTATGTGCGCGACGTGATGCGCACCGGCGACCAGGTGCCGAAGGTCACGCCCGACGCCACCGTGCGCGACGCGCTGTTTCAATTGACCGCCAAGCGCATGGGCATGACCGCGATCGTCGATCACGAGGACCGCGTCGCCGGCATCTTCACCGACGGCGACTTGCGCCGCGTGCTCGAACGCGACGGCGATTTCCGCGAGCTGTCGATCGCCTCGGTCATGACCGCCGGCCCGCGCACCATCGGTCCGGATCAACTTGCGGTCGAAGCCGTGGAACTGATGGAGCGCCACCGGATCAATCAGATGCTGGTCGTCGACGAAGCAGGCAAGCTGATCGGCGCACTCAACATGCACGACCTGTTCTCGAAGAAGGTGATCTGATGGCCATTGCTCCGCCCACCGCGACCGAACGCGCAAGCCGCGTCAAGCTGATGATTTTCGACGTCGACGGCGTACTGACCGACGGCGGTCTGCTGTTCACGGCGGAAGGCGACACGATGAAGGGCTTCAACTCGATGGACGGCCACGGCATGAAGCTGCTGCGCGAAGCCGGCATCGAGACGGCGATCATCACTGGGCGCAAGTCAGGCATCGTCGCGGTACGGGCGAAGGAAATGAACGTCACGCACGTTTATCAAGGCGTGCAGGACAAACCTAAAGCGTTCGCGGACCTGTTGCAGCAAACCGGCCTGACGGCCGAAGAATGCGGCTACATGGGCGACGACTGGGTCGATCTCGCCGTGATGCTGAAGGTCGGCTTCGCGGCCGCGCCGGCCAACTCGCATCCTGAAGTGATCGCGCGCGCCCACTGGGTCAGCGAGGCACGCGGCGGTCACGGCGCGGCGCGTGAAGTCGTCGATACGCTGCTGCGCGCGCAGCACAAATACGAAGCGCTGCTCGCGGCCGCCTGTAGCGGCGAACAGCGGGGCCTCGTCGGATGAACCAGTTTCGCCTGACGTCGCTGATTCCGCTGGTCGCCATGGCTGCGCTCGCCGGTATCACGTGGTGGCTGCTGCAAGCCACGCTGCCCCGGCAGAACGAAGGCGTGGTGCGCCCCAAAGAGCACACGCCGGACTACTTCGCCGACAACTTCTCGGTTTCCGAACTCGATCAGTCGGGCTCCACGCAATACCGGCTGACCGCCCAGTCGCTGATCCATTACGAAGACGACGAGCTGAGCGACCTGGTCAAACCGGCCATGCGCGCGTTCCAGCCGGGCAAGCCGATCGTCACCGCAACCGGCGACACCGGCAAGGTGAACGGCGACGCATCGATCGTCGATCTGTACGACAACGCGCGCATCGTGCGGGCGCCCGGCTACGGGGATCCGCAGATGCAAGCGGATTCGCAGCATTTTAGGGTGCTGGTCAACGACGATGTGATCGAGACTGAAAAGCCGGTTAAACTTCAGCGCGGCATGTCGGTGATGACTGCCAGCGGCATGAACTACAACAACGTCACCCGGGTGATGCAGCTGTTCGGCAACGTGAAAGGCAACATCGCCCCGTCCGAAGCAGGCGGCAGCTCGCCCAAGCAACCCGGGTAATCCATTCCAGGCGTGACTGCATGAACGAATCGTTCCCCCGTTTTGATACCGGCCGCTCGCGCACCCTGTCCGCGTGGCGCGCCGGACTCGCTGCGCTCGTCGTCGCGTTGCCGCTCGCCGGCTTCGCGCCGCTCGCGCATGCCGACCGTGCCGACAAGGACAAGCCTCTGAACATCGAAGCGGACAACATGACTTACGACGACCTGAAGCAGGTCAACATCTTCACCGGCCATGTGGTCGCCACCAAAGGCACGATCGTGATCAAGGCCGACCGTGTGGAAGTGACGCAAGACCCGCAGGGCTATCAATACGCCACCGGCACCTCGAGCGGCGGCAATCTGTCGTATTTCCGCCAGAAGCGCGAAGGCCTCGACGAATATATCGAAGGCACGGCCGTCCGGATCGACTACGACGGCAAGCAGGATCTGACCACGCTCACCACCAACGCTACGGTAAAACGCCTGCAAGGCCTTTCCACGGTCGTGGACCAGGTGCACGGCAGCGTCATTACGTATGACGGCCAGAACGATTTCTATACCGCGAAGGCGGGCAAGGACGTCGCCGGCCCGGGCAACCCGACCGGCCGCGTGCGCGCCATGCTCTCGCCGCGTAACGGCGGCGCCGCGCCGCTGAACGGCGCGTCGGCCACGCTCGCGCCTTCCACGACGATCCAGGGAGCCCCGAACCAGTGAGCACGTCAGCGTCCCTCCCCAATCGCAAGCCGGCCGGCACCAGCAGTTCGCTGGTGGTGCGCAACCTGAAGAAGCGTTACGGCTCGCGCACGGTCGTCAAAGACGTGTCGCTCGACGTGAAAAGCGGCGAAGTGGTCGGCCTGCTCGGCCCCAACGGCGCGGGTAAGACCACTTCGTTCTATATGATCGTCGGCCTCGTGCCGCTCGACGCAGGCGAGATCGATCTGGACGGCAAGTCGATCAGCCTGCTGCCGATTCATAAGCGCGCTTCGCTGGGGCTGTCGTATCTGCCGCAGGAAGCTTCGGTGTTCCGCAAGTTGAGCGTCGAAGAAAACATTCGCGCGGTGCTGGAATTGCAGCACGAAGAGAACGGCAAGCGGCTCAGCAAAGACGCCATCACCAACCGCACGGAAGCCTTGCTCGACGAGTTGCAGATTGCGCACTTGCGCGAGAATCCGGCGCTGTCGCTGTCGGGCGGCGAGCGTCGCCGGGTTGAAATTGCGCGGGCGCTGGCTACCAATCCGAGCTTTATTCTGCTCGACGAACCGTTCGCGGGCGTCGACCCGATCGCCGTGCTGGAAATTCAGAAGATCGTCAAATTTCTGAAGCAGCGCAATATCGGCGTGCTGATCACCGACCACAACGTGCGTGAAACGCTCGGCATCTGCGATCACGCGTACATCATCAGCGACGGCAGCGTGCTGGCCGCCGGCGCGCCGAGCGACATCATCGAAAACGAAAGCGTGCGGCGCGTCTATCTGGGCGAGCACTTCCGCATGTAAGCGCATGAGGGATTACCGGCGGTGCCAACGCGCACCCGCGGACCCCTCCATGCGGCAACCGCACATCCGCATTTTTGACCCGGGCCGTTTTGCGCCCGTCGCCGCCTAAAACAGGCGCACGCGTAATTGCGAATGTCGCAAGGTATCGCGGTCGTGGCAAACTCTCTACAATGAATCTCAACTTGCCATGAAAGCCAGCCTCCAACTCCGCCTATCGCAGCATCTTGCGCTGACGCCGCAACTGCAGCAGTCCATCCGGCTGCTACAGCTGTCTACGCTCGAATTGCAGCAAGAAGTCGCAATGGCGATCTCGCAGAATCCGCTCCTCGAGAACGAGGACGACTGGATCGCGAGCCCGTTGCGCGTCGCGGCCGACGGTTCGCTGATCGCGCAGGCGCCCAACTCTTCCGCGCCGCCCGACCAGATGGGCGGCAATACGTCGTCCTCGTCCAGCAGCGAGCGCGCCGAGAACGGCGAGCCGCAGGGCGTGGACGAATACAACGGCCTCGCGGGCGACGGCAATGGCGACGCGTCGCAATGGAATCTCGACGACTACGGCCGCTCCGGCAACGCCTCGGACGACGACGACCTGCCGCCGCTGCAAATCCATGAATCGAGCACCTCGCTGCGCGATCACCTGATGGCGCAATTGCGCGTCACCCAGGCGGGCCAGCGCGACCGTGCGCTGATCACCTTCCTGATCGAATCGCTCGACGACGACGGCTACCTGGCCGCCACGCTCGAAGAAGTGCTGGCCGATCTGCCCGAAGAGCTCGAAGTCGACCTCGACGAAATGAACGCCGCGCTCGCGCTGCTGCATAGCTTCGATCCGGCCGGAGTGGGTGCGCGCTCCGCGTCGGAATGTCTCAAGCTGCAATTGCTGCGACTCGATGCCTCGCCTACACGCACGCTCGCGCTAGACATCGTCGCCCATCATCTGGAACTGCTCGCGGCACGCGATTTCACGCGTCTGCGCAAGCATCTGAAGGCCAACGACGACGATCTGCGCGACGCGCACATACTGATCCGCTCGCTCGAACCGTTCCCCGGCGCCGCCTATGGCAAGGCCGAAGCGGACTATGTCGTACCGGACATCATGGTGCGCAAAACAGCACAGGGCTGGCAGGCCGAGCTGAATCCGGAAGTGGTGCCGAAGCTGCGTATTAACCATCTCTACGCGAACATTCTGCGCAATAACCGGGGCGATCCGGGCAGCGGTTCGTTGCGCCAGCAACTGCAGGAAGCGCGCTGGCTGATCAAAAATATCCAGCAGCGTTTCGAGACGATTCTGCGCGTGGCGCAGGCAATTGTGGAACGTCAGAAGAGCTTTTTTGTCCACGGCGAAATTGCCATGCGCCCCTTGGTTTTGCGGGAAATTGCTGATACGCTGGGCCTACACGAGTCAACTGTCTCGCGTGTGACAACCGGTAAATACATGCTGACCCCATTCGGGACGCTTGAATTTAAGTACTTCTTCGGATCACACGTTTCGACTGACACGGGCGGCGCGGCGTCTTCAACGGCGATTCGCGCGCTTATCAAGCAACTGATAGGAGCGGAAAACCCGAAATCTCCTCTTTCGGACAGTCGCATAGCCGAACTGCTGGCAGAACAGGGCTTCGTGGTCGCACGGCGTACCGTTGCGAAATACCGTGAAGCGCTCAAGATTCCGGCAGTCAACCTGCGCAAGTCTCTGTAGCCCGTCGCCTTCCGTGGCGGGCATTTACCGGCCGCTCCGCAGTTGGCGGACAGGCCGGCCGATGCGACCTGCCAGAAGTCAGTCACCGGGGGACGACTCAGGCAAGCCGACAGATCGACCGGACCTACGTCATCGTGCGGACCAAGCGGCCATTAGCTTGGAGAAGCACTATGAATCTGCAGATCAGTGGACACCACCTCGAAGTAACGCCTGCGTTGCGCGAATACGTGATCACCAAACTGGATAGGGTGCTAAGACATTTCGATCAGGTCATCGACGGCAGTGTGGTCCTCTCGGTCGACAACCACAAGGAAAAGGACAAGCGTCAAAAGGTTGAAATCAACCTGCATCTCAAGGGCAAGGACATCTTTGTCGAGAGCTGTGACAGCGACCTGTACGCTGCGATCGATCTGATGATCGACAAGCTTGACCGGCAAGTCATTCGCCATAAGGATCGTCTGCAAGGCCATGCGCATGAGGCGATCAAGTATCAACCGGCGCCGCAGCTAGACGTGCCGCCGCAATAAGGGAAACCAGAAGGCATCCTTCATTTCCCTTAACCAGCGAAACCGCCCGGAACCGGGCGGTTTTTTGTTTCCGAACGCCCTTCTCGCGCGGCGCCGCAGCATCGACCCACGCTTCAAAAGAACTCAATACGCATTGATGGCGCGCCGCACCATCCGTGGCTACCCTGTTCTATAATGTTCCGGTTACCATCGGGGTCAGGTAAGCTCAAGCGGAAATCCGTGTGCCGGAGTCCTGCGCTTTCGGACTCCAACGCGTGTCGCCGTGAGCATCAAACGAATGGAACGCCACTCAAATGCCCCAGCGAGGAGAACCCAGGCCACGTTTTCGCCTGTCAACATGAATCGTTTAGCCAAATTTCTTCCCCTCGAGAACGTCGTCGTCGGACTGTCGGTCACCAGCAAGAAACGTGTGTTCGAGCAAGCGGGCCTGATCTTCGAGAACCAGAACGGCATCGCCCGTAGCACGGTCACTGACAATCTGTTCGCGCGCGAGCGCCTCGGATCGACTGGCCTTGGTGAAGGCGTGGCGATTCCGCATGGCCGGATCAAAGGCTTGAAGCAGCCGCTCGCCGCGTTCGTCCGTCTTGCCGAACCCATCCCCTTCGAGTCGCCCGACGGTCAGCCGGTCTCGCTGCTCATCTTCCTGCTCGTGCCCGAACAGGCCACTCAACAGCACCTCGAAATCCTTTCGGAAATCGCGCAGTTGCTGTCCGATCGCGAAGCCCGCGAGCGCCTGCATACGGAAGAAGACCGCGAATCATTGCATCGCCTGCTCACTCAGTGGCAACCTTGATGCATCGGCGGTTATCCGCACGCCGGTGATCCGCCCACGTGCGGATACCGTCTGACAAGGTAAGCGGCCCGCGCTAGCGCGGCCGTTGCCTTGTCCGGCAAGCGGACCACACTGGAGTCACTGACTCATGGATACGTCCAGCATCAACGCCCAAAGCATTTTCGACGATAACGCCGCCATGCTGAAGCTCAGCTGGCTGACGGGGCATGAAGGCTGGGAGCGCGGCTTTTCTTCGGAATCGGTCGCCAATGCCACGTCGAGCGCCGACCTCGTCGGCCACTTGAACCTGATCCACCCGAACCGGATCCAGGTGCTCGGCGACGCCGAAATTGATTACTACAAGCGCCAAACCGACGAAGACCGCTCGCGCCACATGGCCGAGCTGATCGCGTTGGAACCACCGTTTCTGGTGGTGGCGGGCGGCGTCGCCGCGCCGCCGGAACTGGTCCTGCGCTGCACGCGTTCGTCCACGCCGCTATTCACCACGCCGATGTCCGCCGCCGCGGTGATCGACAGCCTGCGCCTCTACATGTCGCGCATTCTCGCGCCGCGCGCCACGCTGCACGGCGTGTTTCTCGACATCCTCGGCATGGGCGTGCTGCTCACCGGCGACTCGGGCCTCGGCAAGAGCGAACTCGGGCTGGAACTGATCAGCCGCGGCCACGGCCTCGTTGCCGACGACGCGGTCGATTTCGTGCGCCTCGGTCCCGACTTCGTCGAAGGTCGCTGCCCGCCGCTGCTGCAAAATCTGCTGGAAGTGCGCGGCCTCGGCCTGCTCGACATCAAGACGATTTTCGGTGAAACCGCAGTGCGCCGCAAAATGAAGCTCAAGTTGATCGTGCAACTGGTCCGCCGTCCCGATGGCGAATTCCAGCGCCTGCCGCTGGAAAGCCAGACCGTCGACGTGCTCGGCCTGCCGATCAGCAAGGTCACGATTCAGGTGGCGGCCGGCCGAAATCTCGCCGTGCTGGTCGAGGCCGCCGTGCGCAACACGATCCTGCAACTGCGTGGCATCGACACGCTGCGCGACTTCATGGATCGTCAGCGCCTCGCTATGCAAGACCCCGACAGCCAGTTTCCCGGCAAACTGATCTGAGTCCGCAAGACCATGCCGTATCCGCAGCCCACGGCAGGCCGCGGGTACGCGCGAGGGGACCAGATGCTATGATGAACTGTACGGTTTTCACGACCCCATGCGCATAATCCTGATCACCGGTATATCCGGCTCCGGCAAATCAGTTGCCCTGAACGCGCTTGAAGACGCAGGCTATTACTGCGTCGACAACTTGCCGCCGCGCTTCCTGCCGCAACTGGCTTCCTATCTCGCCGAGGACGGGCAAGACCGCCTCGCGGTCGCGATCGACGCGCGCTCGAGCGCTTCGCTCGACGAAATGCCCGCCATGATCCGTGACCTCTCGCGTGCCCACGACGTACGTGTGCTGTTCCTCAACGCAAGCACGCAGTCGCTGATTCAACGCTTCTCCGAAACGCGCCGGCGCCATCCGCTGTCCGGTTCCACTTCGCACGACGCCGACGTCGGCCTGCTCACCTCGCTCGCCGAAGCGATCGAACGCGAACGTGAACTCGTGGCGGGCCTGGCCGAATTCGGCCATCAGATCGACACCAGTAATCTGCGCGCGAACGTGCTGCGCGCGTGGGTCAAACGCTTCATCGAGCAGAAGGATTCGGGACTCGTGCTGATGTTCGAGTCGTTCGGTTTCAAGCGCGGCGTGCCGCTCGACGCGGATTTCGTGTTCGACGTGCGCACCCTGCCGAACCCGTACTACGATCATGAATTAAGGCCGCTCACAGGCCTCGACAAACCGGTGATCGATTTTCTCGATGCGCTGCCGGTCGTGCATGAAATGATCCACGACATCGAGAAATTTCTCGTTAAATGGCTTCCGCATTTCCGCGACGACAATCGCAGTTATCTAACCGTCGCGATCGGTTGCACGGGTGGCCAGCACCGCTCGGTGTTCATTGCCGAGACGCTCGCCGCGCGTCTCGCATCGTCGGCGAATGTCATTGTGCGGCACCGCGATGCGCCGGTCGAAGCCGGCGAATCATCGAAGCTAGTGGCTTAACCGGCCGCATCGCGCGGCCTCAACTCGAAGCGTTGCGCCATGTCTTCTACTTCTACTGTGCTTGCCGATGTGCCGCTGTTTCCGCTGCATACGGTGCTGTTTCCCGACGGACTGCTGCCGCTGAAGATTTTCGAAGCGCGCTATCTCGACATGGCGCGCGACTGTCTGCGCGAAAAAACGCCGTTCGGCGTGTGCCTGCTGAAAAGCGGCGCGGAAGTAGCGCGTGCGGAAGAGCCTTCGGTGCCCGAAGCAATCGGCTGTCTCGCTGAAATCGACGAGTGCGATGTCGAAGCCTTCGGCATGCTGCTGATTCGCGCGCGCGGCACGCGGCGTTTTCGTCTGCTGTCGCATCGCGTCGAATCGAGCGGTTTGCTGGTCGGCATGGCGGAGCCGCTCGGCGAGGACATGCCGCTCGAAGGCAACGAGCAATTGGCCAAATTCGGCGCCTGCGCGGAGGTGCTTGAGCGGATCATTGCGACGATTCGCGAGCGCGATCCGGACAGCCTGCCGTTCGCGGAACCGTTCAGGCTCGAAGATCCGTCATGGGTGTCGAATCGTCTTGCCGAAGTGCTGCCGATCGCGCTGCGCGCTCGCCAGAAACTGATGGAATTGCAGGACGCCGGCGCGCGAATCGATGTGGTTCATCACTACATGCAGCAGCATCAACTGCTCTGAAGGCGAACGCCGCGCTGTGAGCGGATTGATCAGATCAGCGAGCCCTGCAACCCGTCCAGCAGTTTGCGCACCGGCGCGGGCACTCCGAACGAATCGAGATCGCTGAGCGCGACCCACGCGGTGTCGGCGTCGCCCAATGCGGCCAGAGCACCGACTCCGCGATCCAGTTCCGCGAGCCGCGGCTCGATATCCAGTTTGAAATGCGTGAATACATGCGTGAGCGGCGCGAGCGGCGAGACCGCACCGTCGCCGCCGAACGCGCGCGCACGCTCGGCGAGCGCGGCTTCGTCGGCGGCTTCGGGCAGGCTCCACAAGCCGCCCCAAATGCCCGACGGCGGACGCTTCTCCAACATCACCGCGTTGCCGTCGCGCAGCACCAGCATCCATGTGTGGCGCGTCGGCACGGTCTTTTTCGGACGCGCCGTGGGCAGTACGCGCTGGCGTCCGGTCACGTTAGCGACGCAGTCGGCGGCGAACGGGCAGCGCAGACAGTCCGGCTTGCCGCGCACGCACAGCGTCGCGCCGAGATCCATCAGGCCTTGCGTGTACGCGCTGACATCGGCATCCGATGCGTTCGACGGAAGCAGCGATTCCGCCAGCGTCCACATCGCGTTCTCGACTTTCTTTTCGCCGGGGAAACCTTCGACGCCGAACACGCGCGCCAGCACGCGCTTCACGTTGCCGTCGAGAATCGTCGCGCGCGCGCCGAACGCGAAGGACGCGATCGCCGCCGCCGTCGAGCGGCCGATGCCCGGCAATTCCGCCAGTTCCTCAACCGATGCCGGAAACGCGCCACCATGCTGCTCGATCACGACTTGCGCACAGCGATGCAGATTGCGAGCTCGCGTGTAATAGCCAAGGCCGGCCCACAACGCCATCACGTCGTCGGACGGCGCGGCGGCGAGCGCGGCAACGGTCGGAAAACGCGCGAGAAATTTCGCGTAGTACGGAATCACCGTCGACACCTGCGTCTGCTGCAGCATGATTTCCGACAGCCAGATGCGATACGGATCGCGTGTGTTTTGCCACGGCAAATCATGCCGGCCATGTTGACGCTGCCACGCGATCAGTCGCGTGGAAAAATCGGACATGACTGGAAAAGCAGGCGCTTGCGGCGCGGCGGGCGAAGTGGAACGCGGAGTTAAGCGAGAAGGCATCGACGATTTAGCGCTGGCAGGTGGGACAGAAATACGTTGAACGCTGCCCTTGCACGATCTGTTTGATCGGCGTTCCACACACGCGGCATGGCAGTCCCGCGCGATCATAGACGAAATAGTCGAGCTGGAAGTAACCGCTTTCGCCGTTGCTGCCGACGAAGTCGCGCAACGTGCTGCCTCCCTTCTCGATCGCGGCGGCGAGCGTCACGCGCACGGCGTCCGCCAACAGCTCGTAACGCACGAGCGAGACGCGCCCCGCCGCGGTGGTCGGCCGGATGCCGGCGCGAAACAGGCTCTCCGATGCGTAGATATTGCCCACGCCCACCACGATTTCACCCGCCAGCAGCGCCTGCTTCACCGAGACTTTGCGCCCGCGCGTGAGCCGGTGCATTAGCGCGCCGGAAAACGCGGGCGAAAACGGTTCGACGCCGAGACTCGCGAGCAGCGGATGCTCGAGCACGTCGCCGGCTTCGCGCGGATGCCACAGCACCGCGCCGAAGCGCCGCGGGTCGCGATAGCGCAAAATGAACTCGTCGAAGATCCAGTCGATGTGATCGTGTTTCGCCGCGGCCGGCGGATGCGGCACGTGGCGCAGCACCCGCAGCGTCCCAGTCATGCCAAGATGCACGATGAACCAGCCCGCGTCGATTTCGAACAGCAGATACTTGCCGCGCCGCTCGACCTTGCGCACCACGTGGCCGCGCAAGGTTTTCGCAAGGTCGGCCGGAATCGGCCAGCGCAATGCGGGCGTACGCACATCCACGCGCTCAACCTTGCGCCCGGACACATACGGTTCGATTCCCCGTCGGGTAACCTCAACTTCTGGCAACTCTGGCATGTCTAACTGGTCTGCAACTTGCGTGAGTGGTTGTGCGCGTATTGTAGCGAGCGCGTTACAATCGTCCGAAACATTGAACGGATTTCCATGAACTTGTCCTTCGTGAAGCTGTTTTTCAAGCGCCCGGCTAGCGCATTCCGCGTACCGCACGCCGTGTCCGCTCGCCGGATGCTCGGTGCGGCGGCGCTCGCGGTGTGGGCGCTGGCTGCCGTGCCCGCCCACGCGCAGGACCCCTCGCCGGACTCGGACGACACCTCGGTCACCTTGCCGGACCCGCTCGGCCCGGCCTCGGCGGAAGACCAGAAGTCCCTGCCCGGCGTGCCGCTGACGAGCCAGATCGTATTCCAGGTGCTCGCCGCCGAAGTCGCGCTGCAGCGCGACCAGCCGGCGCCCGCCTATCAGACCTACCTCGCGCTCGCGCGCGACACGCACGATCCGCGCATGGCGCAGCGCGCCACCGAGATCGCGCTGGCCGCGCAGAGCCCCTCGGACGCTTTGGCCGCCGCGCAATTGTGGCAGCAGTATGCGCCGAACTCGGAACGCGCCGCGCAACTCGACGCATCGCTGCTGGTGTTGTCCGGCAAACCAGACGACGCTTCTCCGATCCTCGCGCGCGAACTCGCGCGTGTGCCCGCCGACAATCGCGGCAGCGCAATTCTGGCGCTGCAGTTGCTGCTCTCGCGCGGCCCGAACCGGATCGGCGGCCTGCACGTGCTGCAGGATCTGCTCAAGAACGACATGAACCGGCCCGAAGCGCAACTGGCCATTGCACGCCAGCAGCTCGTATCGGACGACGCGCCGGGCGCGCGCAAATCGCTCGAACAGGCGCTCGCGCTCAAGCCCGACTATTTGCCGGCAGCGCTGACGCTGTCGCAAATGGGCCCGGAAGAGCGCAAGGAAGGCATCGCTTCGCTCGAAAAGTATGTGCAGCAGAATCCGAAATCGCATGACGCGCGTCTCGCGCTCGCGCAGATGTATCTCGCGAGCGACCGTCTGGACGACGCGCAGAAGCAGTTCGAGATCATGCACAAGAACAACGCGAACGAGTTGACGCCGCTCATGGCGCTCGCGCTGATCAAGATCCAGCAAAAGAATTTCAACGAAGCGCAAGCCTACCTGACCCAGTACGCGCAGCAAGCCGAAAAAACGCCGGGCGCGGATCCGGGCCAGGCGTATATCTACCTTGCACAACTGTCTCTCGAACAGAAGAACGAAGCGGCCGCGAGCGACTGGCTGAACAAGATCTCGCCGTCGAGCCAGCAGTATGTGCCGGCGCAGATCACGCGCGCGCAACTGCTCGCCAAGCAGGGCAAGGTCGACGACGCACGTAAGCTGCTGGCTAACCTGCCGGCGCCGGACCCGCGCGACCAGGCGCTGCTCATGCGCACTGACGCGGCGATCCTGTTCGACGCGAAGCGCTACCCGGAGGCGGAAACACGTCTGCAGCAAGCCACGGCGCAGTTTCCCGACGACCCCGATCTGACCTATGACTACGCAATGTCCGCTGAAAAAACCGGCCATTACGACGTCATGGAAGCGCAGTTGCGCAAGCTGATCCAGACGCAGCCCGACAACCCGCAAGCGTACAACGCACTCGGCTACTCGCTGGCCGATCGCAATCAGCGCCTCGCCGAAGCGGACAAGCTGGTCGAAAAGGCATCCTCGTTGGCGCCGAACGACGCGTTCATCATGGACAGCGTCGGCTGGGTCAAATACCGGATGGGCGATACCTCGGACGCCATCAGGCTGCTGCGCAAGGCGTACGACATGCAGCCGAACGCTGAAATCGGCGCACATCTAGGCGAAGTATTGTGGAAAACGGGCAATCAGGATCAGGCACGCGCCGCTTTCCGCGATGCGCGCAAGCTCGAACCGGACAACGACACGCTTGTCAAAACGCTCCAACGTCTTCAGGTGAACGATCTTTGATGCGTCTTTCCCGTCTGATTTATTTTCCCCGGGCACCGCGCGGCGCGGCGCTCGCTTTCACTGCGGCAGCGGTGGTCGCCTTGGCCGGTTGTGCGTCGGTCAAACCGCAAGGGCCGTCCACGTCGAATGCCGCGACCTCCGTCACCGCGCAGACTAGCCGTGCTTA